>DATHSA010000013.1:0-40461 GCA_035464675.1 Acidimicrobiia bacterium | reverse complement strand
GGTCTCCCCCGAGGCTGGCGACTCTAGCGGCTGCGCCAGCGACGCCGCAGCCGTCCCACCATCGACTCGGGTGAGGCGGCACCAACTCCCGACCGCGTCCGCACGATCGCGACCAGCCACGCTGCGCACATCACCATGACGGCGAAGCCGATGAGTGCCACGAGCGTGACGCTGGTGAAGAACGCCAGCATCAGGGCGAACCCGATGACCATGCCGAGGACCGCCCACTTGAGCCGACCCCGGGACACCGACGCCAGCGTGGCGTCGCGCACGGTCTCGGCGAGCTTGGGGTCCTCCTGGTAGAACTGCCGCTCGATCTCCTCGAGGATGCGCTGTTCTCTGTCATCGAGTGGCATCGGGTTCTCCGGCAGCGGTCGGACACCGAGTATACCGACCACTGCTCACTCGGCACCGGGCCTCTCCCGGCCCTCGCGGCGGCCCTCGACGAGCCGGGCGCGTTCCACCGCCGATCTCCCGAATCGGGCCCGCGCCTCCTCGACCGCTCCCTCGATGTCTTCCCACGAACGCCCCTGGAGTGACAGCTGACGCGGATCGGCGGAACCGGCGAGGCCTTCGGCGCCGATCCCGAGCAGTCGCACGGGCCGAACGCGCGCCGCGGTGCGGTCGAGAAGGGACAGGGCGGCTCGATAGATGTCATGTCCGGTCGACACCGGCTGGTCGAAGGTGTGGCTCCGGGTGACGGTGGTGAAGTCCGGATATCGGACCTTCACATGCACGGTAGAGGCGACGACGCCGGCGCTGTGCAGGCGAGAGGCCAGCCGATCGGCCAAGGCCAGCGTCTCGCGTTCGAGGGCGGCCCCGGTGACCAGGTCCTGAGCGTACGTCTCCTCCACCGAGATGGAACGCGCCGACGCCACGGGCTCCACGGCGCGCTCATCGATCCCCGATGCCAGATCCCAGAGTTGGCCGCCGAGAGCGTCTCCGAGCCGTCGAACCATGGTCGCCCTCGGGAAGGCTGCGATGTCGCCGATGGTCTCGACCCCCAGCTCCTCCAGACGGGCGTGGGTCGCCTCCCCCACGCCCCACAGGGCCCGGACCGGCTTGGCGTGGAGGTACGCGAGCTCGCCGCCCGCGGGGACTCGCAGGAAGCCATCTGGCTTGGCGTCCCGCGACGCCAGCTTCGCCAGAAGCTTCGTCGTCGCCAGCCCCACCGACGCCGGAAGTTCGAGACGCTCACGGAGTGCGGCCCGTATCGCGATCGCCACCGCATCGGGTGAGTCGTGGTGCCGCCGGAGCCCGGCGATGTCGAGAAAGGCCTCGTCGACCGACACCGACTCCACCCACGGCGTGAAGCTTGCGAGCACCTCGAACACCTCAGCCGACTTGGCCCGGTACTCCAGATGATCTGGGGGAACGACGACCGCGTGCGGGCACAGCCGCAGCGCCCGGGCCATCGGCATGGCTGAGGTGACTCCACGCTCCCGCGCCTCGTACGACGCACTCGCCACCACGCTGCGCGGCCCCGTGCCGCCGACGAGAGTCGCCCTGTTCCGCAGCTCCGGACGGCGCAGCCGCTCCACCTCGACGAAGAACGCGTCCATGTCGACATGGGCGATGCGCTCGGCGAAGCCGGTCATGGCGCGACGGTAATCCCGCGGGGGCGCCCCACGACGGCCCGGCCCCGAACCCGTCTCCCGTACCATCCCCGGCCGTGGAGCGCCTTCATCTCGTTCGGCATGGCGAAGTCGAGAACCCCCGACACGTCGTCTACGCGGATCTTCCGGGTTTCTCGCTGTCCCCCACCGGCCGCGCCCAGGCCGCCCAGGCGGCACGGCACCTCGCCCGGTCGGGGCCCGACATCGTGCTCTCGTCGCCTCTCGACCGGGCGCGGGAGACCGCGACGGCGATCGCCCGTGCCGTCGGTGTCGAGGTCACCGTGGACGACCGGCTGACAGAATGGCGTCTGTCGAGCCGGTGGGCCGGCGTCGTCTGGGAGGACCTGCCCGAGCATTTTCCAGGCGAGCTGGAGGCGTATCTGGCCACACCGCACGACCTCCCGTTCGCCCCTGAGACGTTGATCGAGGTTGCCCGGAGGATGGCGACCGTCGTCGACGATCTCGAAGAAGCCCGATCGGCGGTGCTCGTGTCTCATCAGGACCCCGTGCAGGCGCTGCGGGGTCATCTCCTCGGGGATGGACCTGGCTCCTTCCTCCTGGGCAAGCCGGGCCACGCCTCCGTCGTCACCCTCGAGCGGGATGCCGACGGCTGGCGCGAGACCGGGTACTGGGAGCCGGACGTGCCATCCGATCCGTTCCCCCCAGGGGCATCCGCGGCCCGGTCATAATGGCGGCTGTGCCACCTGCTCCGATCGTCGTCGCCGCCGCGCTCGCCGCGTCGGCGGTCGCCGGACCGCTCGCCCTCGCCTTCGGTGAGCCCCCGTTCGCCACGAGCGCGTCGGCGCTCGTGGCGTCGGGGATGATCATCCTCACCCTTGTCGCGGTCTCGGGCGTGCTTCTCGCCCGTGGCCGCTGGGCCCGGCCCACCGCAGCAGGTGTCGCCGCAGGGTGGATCGCCGTGTCCTCTCTCGGGGACCTGGCACCCCTCGCTGCAACCACCGTCGTCGTGGCGGCCGTCGCCCTCACCGGAGCGATCGGACCCTGGCTGGGCAGATGGGTCCGCCATCGCCCGGCCGTCGAGGGCCCACCCCCGGCAGCCGTCGTCGCCCTTCTGCTGCTGCTTGCCGTGCCGGTTGCCCTCGGGGTCACCCTGCCGGAAGGGGTCTCCTGGTACGCCTGGGCTCTTTCGGCCTGGTCCCTCGCCCTCGCGCTCGCCCTCGCCCGGCTGGTGCCTGGATCGCTGTTCGCTCTCCGAATCCTGCACGCGCCGGCATGCCTGGCCGTCGGGGCAGCGATCGGCATCGCAACGTTCATCGTCGTCGGCGCCCTGGGCGTCGCTGCGACGGCGACGGCATGGCGCCGCGAAGTCGCCGCGGCGATGACCGGCAGCAGTCCCGCATCCTCGATGCGCATACCCCCTGAGCTGGCGCCGCGCGATGTCCTGGATGCCGCCGGTGCCGACGAGTCGGGGCGACCGCGGCCGTGAGGCGCTTCCCGAACCCCTGGGTCGTGGTGCCCGTGCTCCTGGCCGGCATCGCCGGCGGGATCGTCGGTTACCTGGTCACCGACGCCTCCTGTGCTCCCGCATCGTGTGCGGTGGCGGCGGCGGTCACCGCAGTCGTCACCGGTCTCGTGATCGCAGCCGGAGTCGGTGTGGTGGTGGTGTTGGCGCTCAGGTCCCTGGACGAACACCGGACGCACCGGGAGCGTTCCGTGCTCGTGTTCGATCCGGAGGACGAGTGAGGGTCGATCAGTCGCCAGGGCCGGCGAACACCAGAGCCACGTTGTGGCCGCCAAAGCCGAACGAATTGGTCATAGCGCGCGACACTTCGACCCGCCGCGCCTCATTGGGCACGTAGTCGAGGTCGCACTCCGGGTCCGGGTTCTCATAGTTGATCGTCGGAGGGACGATCCCGTCCCTGATCGAAAGGATGCACACCAGTGACTCGAGGGCGCCGGCGCCCCCGAGGAGGTGGCCGGTCATCGACTTCGTCGACGAGATCGGAATCTGGCCCGCCCGGTCACCGAACACCGACTTGATCGCCGCGGTCTCGGTGGAGTCGTTCGCCTGGGTCGAGGTCCCGTGGGCATTGATGTAGTCGATCCCGTCGGGCCCGATCCCGGCGTCGTCGAGCGCATTCTGCATCGCCTTGGCGGCCCCGCCACCCCCAGGCCGGGGCAGGGTGACGTGGTAGGCGTCCGCCGACATGCCGTAGCCGAGCACTTCCGCGTAGATCCTCGCTCCGCGGCCAAGGGCATGCTCTCGCTCCTCGAGGATCAGGGTCGCCGCCCCCTCGCCCATCACGAAGCCATCGCGCGCTGCGTCGAAGGGCCGGCTGGCACGCTGCGGCTCGTCGTTGCGCGTGGAGAGGGCACGCGCCTGGCTGAACCCGGCCACGGCGAACTCGCAGATCGGCGCCTCGCCGCCGCCGGCCACCATCACATCGGCGTCATCGCGCTTGATGATCTCCGCGGCATCGCCGATGGCGTTGGCCGACGCCGCGCACGCCGTCACCACGCAGGTGTTGGGACCGCGGAAGTTGTAACGAATGGACACGAGCCCTGCGGCCATGTTCGAGATGATCTGGGTGATCGCCAGAGGGCTGACGCGATCCGGCCCGCGCCGGCGCATCGTGTCGACGCCATCTTGGAACGAGATCATCCCGCCGATGCCGGAGCCGACCACCACCCCCGCTCGGTCGGCAGCAGGGTCGCCCTCTTCGTATCGGATGCCGGCGTCCTCGAGCGCCTGGTGGGTCGACGCCCAGAAGAGCTGGTCGTAACGGTCGAGCCGCCGTGCCTCCTTGCGCTCGATGTACTGCTCGGGGTCGAAGTCCTTGACCTCGGCGGCGATCGTGGCCTTCAACCCGGACGCATCGAATGCGGTGATCTGGCCCACGCCAGACGTGCCGGCCAGAGCCGCCTTCCAGAAGGCCTCGACGTCGTGGCCCAGCGGGTTGATGGTCCCGAGCCCCGTGACGACGACCCGACGGGTCACGCGATCAGCTCCCGAGCTTCTGCATCACCAGGTCGACGGCCTCGCCGACGGTGCCGATCTTCTCGGCCTCCTCGTCGGGGATGCTCACGCCGAAGTTGTCCTCGAGCGCCATGAGCAGCTCGACCACCCCGAGCGAGTCGACCTCGAGGTCCTCCTCGAACGAGGCGGACGTCGCGATCTTGTCGCGATCGATGCCGAGCTCGTCGACGAGCAGATCGGTCATCTTGGATTCGACTTCGGCCCTGTCCATTCTGGCTCCTTCTTCGTCGGGGGACCTAGAACGCAAGCCCGCCGTCGACCACCAGCACCTGGCCGGTGATGTAGGAGGCGTCGTCCGAGGCAAGATAGCCCACCGCCGAGGCGATCTCCGCGGGGGTGCCAAAGCGCCCCAGGGAGATCGACGGCAGCGCGGCGTCGCGCACCTCGTCCCCGAGGGCTTCCGTCATGTCGGTGTCGACGAACCCGGGGGCCACGGCATTGACCGTGATACCCCGCGATCCGACTTCCTTGGCGACCGACTTCGTGAACCCGATCAGGCCCGCCTTGGCGGCCGCGTAGTTCGCCTGCCCGGGATTGCCGGCCATGCCGGCGACCGATGCGATCGACACGATCCGACCCCACCGGGCCTTGAGCATCCCGCGCAGCGCCGCCTTCGTGGTGAGGTAGGCAGAGCCGAGGTTGGTGCGGATCACCGCGTCCCAATCCTCGGGCTTCATCCGCACCAGAAGGGCGTCGGCGGTGATCCCTGCGTTGTTGACGAGGATCTCGACCGGCCCCATGGACTCTTCCACCCAGGCAAACATCCCGGCGACGGCATCGGGATCACCGACATCCGCTCCGACCGCCACCGCCTGCCCTCCAGCCGATGTGATCGCCTCCACCGCCTCGTCCGCGGCGTCGCGGCGCGACCGGTAGTTGACCGCGACCCGATGACCGTCGGCGCCGAGACGCTCGGCGATGGCGCGTCCGATCCCGCGTGAGCCTCCGGTGACCAGTGCGACCCTTCCCGGCACGCTCACACGCCCTTGCCGTGGAGCTCGATGTTCGGCTGCAACAACTCCAGCGCAGTGGCGTCGGAGGGGGGCAATTCGGCGTCCGAGGCACCGAGCGGCGTGGTTCGGGATCCCCAGCGGTATACCGCCGCCGCCCAGGTGAACCCGCCGCCGAATGCGGCGAAGACGATCGTGGACCCGGCGGCGATGCGGCCCTCCTCGAGCGCTTCGGCCAGTGCGATCGGGATCGTCGCCGCCGAGGTGTTGCCGTAGGAGGCGATGTTGACGTAGACCTGGGCCGGGTCGAGGGAGAGGCGGCGCGCCGTGGCGTCGATGATCCGCACGTTGGCCTGGTGCGGGATGAGCAGGTCGACGTCCTCGAGCGCGACACCGGCCTTCTCGATCACGCGTGCCGACGAGTCGCCCATGGCCGTCACTGCCCGGCGGAAGACGTCCTGCCCCTCCATGAGGATCGAGGGGGCCACCGTCTCCAGCGGATTCCCTTCGGTGCCCGTTCCCGGGACGCAGAGCAGGTCGCCGGCGGTCCCGTCGCTCCCAAGTTCGAAGGCGAGCAGCCCCGCATCTCCGTCGTCGACCGCCTCGAGCACCACCGCACCCGCGCCATCGCCGAAGAGCACGGATGTCGCCCGATTGGTGAAGTCGAGCCAGTAGGAGAGCTTCTCCGCGCCGATGAGAAGCACGCGTCGCATCGAGCCCGTCTCGATCATCTGGTGGGCGGTCGCCAGACCGAACAGGAAGCCCGAGCAGGCGGCGTTGAGATCCATCGCGGCCGCGTTCGTGGCACCGATCTTCGCCTGGACCATGGTGCCGGCGCTCGGGATCAGCCGGTCGGGACTGCAGGTGGCCATCACTATGAAGTCGATGTCGGTGGCCTCGAGGCCGGCGGCGGCGAGCGCACGCCGGGCGGCCACTGCCGACATGTCCGAGACCTCGACATGCGAGATCCGGCGCTCCTTGATCCCGGTGCGCGTGGTGATCCACTCGTCGCTCGTGTCGGTGACCGTCTCGAGGTCGGAGTTCGTCAGAACAGCGGGGGGGACACACTTCCCCCATCCCGTGATGATGGCGTTGGGCACCGAGGCTCCTCTCGGTCTCGTCAGGTGCCGCCCCCGAGCAGCGCGGCTTCTCTCATGATACGGACGGCCCGGCGAGCCGGTCGGCCGCCACGGTCACGTCGTCCAGGGACGAGACGGCGATCGCCTCCGCACCCTCTACCGACCTCCTTGCGAGGCCGGCGGTTACATCGCCGGGCCCGACATGGAGGAAGACACCCACGCCGGCGGCGGCGATGCCGACCAGGGAGTCGCCGAAACGCACCGTCGCGGTCATCTGTGCGACGAGGAGTTCGGCCGGATCGTCGCCGTGCGGCGCTGCAGTGGCGTTCGCCCAGACCGGGAACTCAGGAGGGTGCATGTCCACCACGGCGATCGCCGTTGCCAGGGCCTCCGCGGCCGGGTCCATGAAGGGCGAGTGGAATGCCCCGGCGACCTTCAGCGGTATGGCGCGCCGTACGCCGAACTCGCCGGCGTTGGCAACGGCCCAGTCGACATCCTCCGCTCCCCCGGCGATCACCACCTGGCCCGGTGCGTTGAGGTTGGCGACCCAGAGCCGGCCACCCTCACCACGCCGAGCCGACGCCATGCCCTCCGCGGACCCGGCGTCGCCGCCGATGAGAGCCGCCATCCCGGACGACTCGCGATCCGCCGCCTCCGCCATCGCCCTACCCCGAGCGGCGACGACGCGCAGGCCGTCGAAGTACTCGAAGGCACCCGCAGCAGCCAGCGCCGTGTACTCGCCCAGCGAGTGACCGGCACCTGCCGCCGGCGCACCGTGGAGGTGCTCACGCAGCTCGCTCCAGAGCGCGTAGGAGACCGCGTACAGGGCCGGCTGGGCGTGCTCGGTGCGGATGAGAGCCTCTTCGGGCCCTTCCAGGCACATGTCGCGTAGCGACCACCCGAGCACCTCGTCGGCCGCCTCTCCGAGCAGGTCGGGCCGGAGATCGAAGAGCTCGGCGCCCATACCGACCGCCTGGCTCCCCTGCCCGGGGAAGAGGACTGCGTATTTCACTCTCGACCCCCTCCTGGCGACACGTCAGCTCCAGCGCGAGGCATGCTTCACTTCGAGCCCTCCGAGCACGCACAGGGCTTGAACCTCGAGGCGCGGCGCCCCGGGGACGATGGCGGTGCGATCGGTGGTGTCGTCCCAGCCACCCATCAATGGCAACCCCCGGATCTCGACCACCCAGCCCCGGGGCACGAGGATGACGACGCTCCCCATGACCAGGGTGACCGACACCGAGGCTCCACCGGCGATGGGCAACGCATCCTCCAGGTCCAGGGTGACCCCTCCGAGGACGGCCGTGAGGCTGGCACGCCGGAACCCCTTCGACGTCGTCGTGTGGAGCGCCGAACCGAGGACCGCGATCCCGTCGATCTCGTCGTCGTCGGCGGGGCGGCTGCCCAGTCGCCGGCCCCACCCGAAGATCAGCCAGATCCCGACCAGGACGAGGGCGGCAGGCCAGACATAGGCCCAGGCATCGTCGCCGAACAGCCCGGTGGTGACCCCGAGCAGCCCGAGCCCGATACCGACCAGGGTGAACGACCCCCCGGTAGGGCCTCGACCCGATGCGGCGTGGAACACCCCCAACGCAACGATCGCCGCCGGCCACCACGCGGCGATGGCCTCCCCGGCCTCGATGAGCTCCGCCGAGTCGAGGAGGAACAGCACACCGAGTGCGGCAATCGTGCTGCCGACGAACAGTCGGCCGGCGTTCACCGGGCCACCGCAGAGGCAGCCATCCGCAGCCGTTTGGGGACGAAGCGCCCGGCGATCGCCAGAACCCCGAGTAAGGCGTCGAGCGCCTCCGGTGATGCGTCCCAGTGCTCGCGCACTATGTCCTCGCCGGCGGCCTCGACAAGACGTGTCAACGCGAGAACGGCGACCGCAGCATCGTCGACCTTTCCGAGCACCGGGATCCGATCCGGTATCAGGTCGATCGGCAGGGCGGCGTAGGCCAGAGCGAGGCCGGCGCCGAGCCGGTACTTCCTCTCGACGCGCTCGTCACGCACCAGGCGAACGAGGAGCTTTCCGGCGGCCGGAACCGCGAGGGCCACCTCCTTGAAGGACCCGGGAAGTCTCATGCCGGCGCCCCCGCCAGCAGAGCGGCGCCGACGAGCCCGGCGTTGGGGCCAAGGGCGGCGGAGACGACCGGTGTGGGGCGACGATGCCCGGCACCGGCAACCCGGGAGACCATCTCCCGTCGCGCCGGTTCGAGCAGCAGCTCGCCGATGGAGCCGGCCCCTCCACCGACAACGATCACGTCAGGGTCGAACACGACCACCATGTTGGCCAGCCCGCGGCCGAAATGCATGGCGATCTCGCCGAACGCCCGGGCCGCTGATCGGTCGCCGGCGCGAACGGCGGCGACCAGATGCGATCCAGAGGGCTGCGACGCACCCGCCGCTGCGGCGACGTGGCCCTCGGGCTCCGCACCGGCGACCTCTGCGGCAGCTCGATCCATCGCCGACCCAGAGGCGAATGCCTCCCAACACCCGCGCTTCCCGCACGAGCACATGGGTCCCTCAATCTCGAGCGACGTGTGACCGATCTCCCCGAGGAATCCGCGGCCACGTTCGATGCGGCCATCGATCACCAGCCCCCCGCCGATCCCGGTCCCCACGGTGACGGTCAACACCATGCGGTGACCCGCCCCTGCCCCGACGGTCGCCTCGGCGAGGCAGGCACAGTTGGCGTCGTTGTCGACCTCCACCCGGGCACCGAGCGCCGCGGAGAGCGGCCGGGCGATCTCGGCTCCGCCGTCCCGGTGGGGCATCCACACCAGATTCCCGGCGTCGACGAGCCCGGCGATGGCCACCCCGATGGACTCACCCCCGCCGAGTTCACCCGCCAGTTCGGTGATCGCGACGGGGATGTCCCCGGCCTCGGATGGGGTGGCGACCACCACCGGCTCGACGGGATCCGTCGCTCGCTCCAGGCGCGCCACGGAGAGGTTCGTTCCTCCGCAGTCGACGGCGACGACCGGCATGATTTCCTCCCTGGATCCCCGCCAGACTATCCACCGCCGCCATCCGCGGCACTCTGCCGAGGTAGCCAAAGATACGATACGGAAATGTGAGTTGCCTTATATCAGGTTATGACATATGATTACGCGTAGAGATCGACTCAGGAGGAATCATGGAACTCGTCCAGATGGATCCCTTCTCGATGCTTCGTGACATCGAGAGGATGTTCGACCGCACCTCGACCACCCCGGCCCGCTGGCTCCCCCGGCTCGACGTCTTCGACCGGGAGAAGGAACTCGTCGTGCGGATCGAGATCGCCGGCGTCGACCCCGACGACGTCGACGTCACCGTCGAGGACCGCACCCTCACCATTTCGGGTTCGCGTTCTCTCGACGAGAGCACCGAGGAGAACGGCTTCCACCGGCGCGAGATCTTCGCCGGTGAGTTCCGCCGGTCCCTGGTGCTGCCCGAGGGCCTCGACTCGACCGAGATCTCGGCGAAGGCCGACAAGGGCATCATCGAGGTGACCATCCCCCGGAAGCCCGAAGTCCTTCCCCGCAAGGTCAAGGTGGACGTCACCAAGTAGCGATCTGGCGATCAGCGATTCGCCAGAAGAGCAGGAGGCCGCCTCCCAGGCGGCCTCCTCGCATGTCAGGGGAACGGGGAACGGGCAACGGGATCACTCCACCTCGATGTGCTGGCGTTCCCCGTCCTCGTCGCCACGCTCGCCGTCCGGGCCCCTTCCCATCTCTTCGAGGAACGCGCTCAAGCCCGCCACCACCTCGATCGCCGCCTTCATCAGATGAACGGCCGCTCGTTGCAGGCCACGTCGGGCGGCATCGGTCAGCTCCTCGCGGTCATCCATCGTCGCGCACTCCGAAGCGCACCCAGAGCTCGTTGTCCATGAGCTTGGCCCCGACCACCTCCCGCCGTCGCAGCGAGTCGGGCAGCAACAGCGAGCGGCGATATGGCCCCACGGTGACGTAGATCTCGTCGGCGTGGCGCATCACGTCGACATCGCCCTTGTCTGCCAGCGGCAGGAACAACCCGAGCACGACTTCGTCTCCGTCCTCGAACACCCGGAATGGGGTGCTGGTGGCCAGGCGATCGGTCGGGTCGAGGTCGGCGTACAACTCCTCGGCGAGGATCCGCAGCTTGTCGATCCCGACCATCTCCTCGTCGAACAGCCGGAGCTTGAGGAGGGACAGGTCGGCAAAGGCGTCCTCGACCGTCTCGAGATGCTCCGCCTGGAGCTCACGCCAGCGCTTGAAATAGGGGTCTGTCACCGCATCGGGGATGATCCTGTTGACGATGGCCGCGTCGACCCCGTACCCGAAGAGCCCCAGATAGGTGTAGGTCCGCCGCGCTTCGGCGACGACCATCTTCTCCAGGTTCATGACGAGGCGGGCGCTGGTGATGGTGGGGTCGACCAGGACCCGGCGGGCCCCTTCGATGCGGCCGTAGAAACCCTCACCCGCCTGGAACACGTCGTCACCGGGGAGGGGCAGGGACATGACCCGCGACAGCACCGGTCGGACCACTTTTGCCACCCGCCGCTCGAGAGGGAACAGCTTCTCCATGTACCAGCCGACGGCATCGGGAAGGCTGAGGAGCCTGAGCGTCTCCGCGGTGGGTGCGCAGTCGACCACGACCACGTCGTACTCCCCAGAGGCGACGTGATCCTGCACCTCGGCCAGGGCAAACAATTCGTCCATGCCGGGAAAGACCACGAGCTCCTCGGCGGCGATGCCATCGGCGCCGCCCCAGTCGAACAGCTCGGCCAGGTAGTCGCGCACGGTCCCCCAGTGACTCTCCAGACGGCGCTGTGCATCGATCTGCTGGCCGACGAGGCGATCGCTGACCGGCGTGGGCGTGTCGCCCAGGGCCACGCCGAACGCGTCGCTGAGGCTGTGAGCCGGATCGGTGGACATGACCAGCGTGCGGTGGCCGAGATCGGCCGAGCGGAGCGCGGTGGCGGCTGAGACGGTCGTCTTCCCCACCCCGCCCTTGCCGGTCACCAGCAGGACCCTCACTCGCCCGCCTCTTCCATCTCTTCGGCACGGCGGCGCAGCCCGCGGAGTGCCGCCTGGACGATCTGCTTCTCGGCCTGACGGCGGAGGAAGCCCGGAACGACGAAGGTCGGCTCGACCCGCAACGCGTAGACGATCTCGGTCCCTCCGTCGTCGCGCCGGTTGAACTCGTAGTAGCCCTCCATGTCCTTGATGTCGGCACCGGGGATGACGGTCCAGGAGATCCGATTGGGCTCGTCGTACTCGTACTCGAGCTCATAGGAGATCTTCTTGATGTACCCATCGACCTCGAACCGGGCGCGCGCCGGACGGCCGGCGTCGTCGGTGGCGAGGATCTCGACGGCGGACACCCCGGTCGCCCACTCCGGGTATGACCCGAGGTCGGAGGCGACGGAGAACACGCGCTCCGGAGAAGCCGAGGCCTCGGTCGAACGGACGGTTCCTTCCATGGCCGCGACACTAGCGACGGCCCGCACCTCGGCTTGGGCCTCAAGGCTCGTGCCTCACCGCCCGTCGGGTCGCCCGGAAGTACCCCACATTCACGCTCCGGGTGGACCCGACCCGCCACGACGTCGCCTGAGGCTGGTGGATGTCGCCGAAGTAGTGCCAGCGGGGCTGGTGCTCGAGCAGGTAGCCGAGGACCGCGGCGGACTCCTTGAGGCGCCCGCCCACCACATCCCGGCTCAGCGGACGGACCGCCGGAGCGACATGGGTGCACAGAAGCTCCACCGGGCCGAGCGCAGCGAGTTTGGCGCGCATCTCGGGCTCGGCGATCTCCCCGGGAGTGCCCAACGACGCCACACCACCTCCGGCGAACCCCACCCGGATTCCCTCGATCTCCACGACTTCGCCGTCGACGAATCGGCACCCCTCCGGGAGGTGATTCCGAAGCTCGTCGGGTCGGTCGACGTTGCCATAGATCACGTACGACTCGCTGCCTCGAAGAGCCCCGGCCATCCGCGCGTACTCGAGCTGGATGAGGCTGTCGTAACGGGCACGGATCTCCTTCTCGCGACCTGCCGAAAACTCCTCCCACAGAGAGCGCGCCGCCGCGTGCTCCCCTTGCTCGCGGAGGCCGGTGAGACGCACCACGAAGTCCCTTCCCGCCACCTCGGCGAGCATCCCTTCCATGGTCCGGTAGTCGATGAAGTTGAGGAAGTCACCCAGGATCAGCAGAGGCTCCCCCAGCCGCACCACCCGCGCCAGATCGTCGAATGCACCATGGATGTCGGAGACGATCAGCATCGCGGTATCCCAAGCCCGGCCGGGGCCCCACTCCCGGCCGCCTCCCGAGTGTGGGGCGTGACCACTTCCAGGACCGCCGCGGCACGCCGATCATCGAGTCGGCCGAGCGCCCAGATGGCGTGCTCGCGCAGCATCGCATCGCGATGGCCCGCATAGCCGGCGAGCACCCCCACGGATCGAGGCCCTCCAGTGTTGCCCAGCGCCACCAGCGCATTGCGCCTGAGATGCCTCACGTCGTTGCGCGGGATGTAGAAGCGATCGAATCGGTCTCGAAGCGTCCTGTCGCTGCTCCCGAGCAACCCGATGAGATCGACACGTCCATCCGGGCCGGATGCCGATCGCATCGCCCTGTGGCCCGGCGGGCACGCGGTCAGGCAGTCGTCGCATCCATAGAGCCGGTCGCCGAGAACGACGCGAAACTCGTCAGGGATGGAGCCGGGTGCCTGGGCGATGGCGGCGAGGCACCGCCGTGCGTCGAGCACGCCGGGGGCGATTATCGCGCCGGTCGGGCACGCCGGGATGCAGGCATCGCAGGTGCCGCAATCGCGACGCATCGGGGCGCTCACCGGGAGCTCTGCATCGGTGACGATCGTGCCCAGGAGCACCCAGGGGCCGGCTCCCGGTACGAGCGTCATCGTGCTCTTCCCCCACCAGGCGACTCCGGAGCGCACGGCAGCCGCACGGTCGACCAGGCGATTGTCGTCGACGAGCACCTCGGCGCGATGGCCCGCGTCGACAAGAACCCCGGCCAGCCGCTCCAGAGATTCACGGAGCGGGGCGTAGTGATCTCCGACGGCGAACCGGGCCACCCTGGCCATGCCGGCACGCCCCGGACCGGGGTCGCCTGCCGCGGCAGCGTACGAGTGGGCGGCGACTACGAGGGACTCCGCCCAGGGAAACGAGCGCCGCGGGTCTGTCGCCGTCGCAGGGTCCGAGAAGGTGAACGTGAGCCGCGCCGACCGGCCCGATTGCACGGCTTCCTCGAGATGGCGGCGAGTGTCGGGGAAAGGATCGGCGGCGCAGATGCCAAAGCCGACCAATCCCATCTCCATCGCCCGCTCACGGAGGGTTTCTTCGAGGGCCACCATCTGAGAGTAAGACGGCGCGGGGCGGAGGGATGCGCCGGCCGGGGCGTCGTTCGCGTCACCTCGTCGCCCTGTCCGGCGACGCACTCACTCGTTGACGGCGCGTCGCACCAGCCGGAGCGTCGGCACCAGTCCGGCATCGGCCAGGACTTCGAGCGCCGCCGCCTGCTCGGGATCGACTTCGATCGGGCCGAGCACGTCGGCGAGCAGATGGCTGACCACGCAGTCGTGGCACGCCGACGTGTGCTGCATCACACACTCGTTGCAGTCGATCAACACCGTGCGCCTCCTTGTCTCACCTTCCTCGAGCAAGGTATCGAACGGGTATGACAGAAACAGCAGACGGCCGGCTGCCTCAGATCGTCAGCGGCGCCGTGCCCAGGCGACCAGGGCGTCGGACCAGAGGGTGAGGGCGCCGGCCGCCTCGCTGCGTTCCCGCACCTCGCGGTCGTTGGTGATCACCACGCATCTGGCGGCCGTCGCCGCCAGCGCGACCACCACGTCATCGGCCGGAGTCCCGGGCGGGGCGAACCGCACGTCGAGCCCATCGGGGCGCCGCGGCGTCGACTCCTCGACCCGTGAGTCCCACACCACGGTCACCGTCACCGCCGGGCCGCCGAGGGTGCCGAGCCGTCGAAGGACATCCTCGAGCCGGGCGCGCACATCCCCAAGGGCGCCCTCTCCCATCGCCAGCCCGGCGTTGTAACCGTCGACGACGATGCCGATCGGGCCCTGCAGGCGCACCACGGCGTCGATCGCTTCGGCGGTGTCGGGACTCACGCCGATCGGCAGCGCGAGCTGTTCGACCTGGACGGCCTCACCGTCGTGGGTCGCGCCCTCGTGACGGGCCTGAGCCATCAGGTCGTCGAGGTGCCGCGCCAGCTCGAGGGGCTCCCGACCTGACCACCGGCCACCCGCACGGAGCTCTTCGGCCCGGGCCTCCGCCGTCGCGCGGTCCCGGCGGGCGACGCGCAGCTCCTCGCGGAGGCGGGCCATCTCGCCCTCGAGCCCCGCGACGCGGGCCTCGACCTCGGCAACGGCGGCGGCGCGCTCCTGCTCTGCCTGACGCTGCGCCTCCAGCGCCCTCGCCTCGGTCACCCGTCGCTCACGATCGGGGGCTCGCGCGGTCTTGCGCTCGGCGGCCAGTTCCGACTTCAGGCCGTCGACCTCCTTCTGCAGGTTCTTCACCTTCTCACGGGCCGCCGCAATGTCCGTCTCCAGTGCGCGGACCGCGCGACTCTCGCGCTCCGAGGCATCGCTCCCGGCCGCGGCACCCGCTTCCCAGATGGTCTCGATCAGGTCGCGCACCCAACCGTCGGGGCGGGCGAGGAACAGGGCCGATGCCCGGTGCGGACCGTCTGCGTTTGGATCCCCATCGCCCCATGACTCGAGTGCCCTCTCGCGCAACCAATCGAATCGATCGATCTCGCGAAGGAGCTTCTCGGCGAGCGGAGGGGTCAACTCGCCGGCGTGAGCCACGATCGGGCGCAGCGATGCCGGGACCTGGTCGGAATCCAGATCATCGAGCACTGCCCGGGCCGTCGCGAGCGCCTTCCCGAGCACGGAGGTGAGCCGGAACCGCACCCCGGCGACGCTAGCGGCACACGACCTCCGGGTGAATCGAGTCATTGCCAACGACCGGTAACGTCCCCGGCGATGTTCCGTCGCGTCCTCATAGTGATCGCTGCCCTCGCAGCCGCCTCGTGCGGGGCCGGTGGCGGCGTTCCCACATCCACGACCGGCGGAACCACGACTGTCGCGGTGACCACGACGTCTGGGAGCGACACGACGGTGCCCGGCGGCGACATCGGCGCCGACGGCATCGGGGACCCGTACTTCCCGGGCCTCGGCAACGGCGGCTTCGACGTCGAGCATTACCTCATCGAGACCACGATCGACCCGGAGGAAGGCTCGATCACCGCGGGAAGGACCACCATCACCGCAGTCGCAACGACTGATCTCGCCGCGTTCCACCTCGACTTTCGAAGCCTCGAGATCGCCGACCTCACCGTCGACGGCCGCCAGGCGGAGTTCGAGCCCACGGGGGCCAATATCCTCGTCACCCCGGAGTCACCGATCGCGGCCGGAGAGCATTTCACCGTCGTCGTGGCCTACCGGGGACGACCCGACCCGACCGTCCTTCCCGGGCTCGGCCTTTCCTCCGGATGGATCGTCAACGCCGAGGGCGTCTATGTCGTCGCCGAGCCCGACGGCGCCCATACCTGGTTTCCCGGCAGCGACCATCCTGCCGACAAGGCCCTCTTCACCCTGGTCACGACGGTTCCCGACCCGTTCGTCGTCGCCTCGAACGGGACCCTCGTGGCCGAATCCCACGAGGGCGGGATGGGCACCTTCACCTGGGAGATGGACGACCCGATGGCCACCTACCTGGCAACGATCGTCGTTGCCGAGCTGGAGCGATTCGACAGTGATCCCGTCGACGGCGTCGCCATCCGTGACTACGTACCCACGGACCTCGCAGGGGAGCTCCCGGCGCCCTTCCAGAGGACCGGCGACTGGATCGTGCTCCTCGAGTCGTGGTTCGGCGATTATCCCTTCGATGCCTACGGGCACGTCATCGTGTCGGGCTTCGGCGCCGCCCTCGAGACCCAGACCATGGCGGTGATGGACCGGCGGTCGGTCCAGGATGTGGTCGTGATCCACGAGCTCGCCCACCAGTGGTTCGGGAACTCGGTGTCGCCGGCGACCTGGCAGGACATCTGGCTCAACGAGGGATTCGCCACCTTCGCCGAGTTCCTCTGGGTCGAGCACGAACTCGGATCGGAGGCCATGGAAGCCGACATCGCCGCCCGGTACGAGATCATGTCCTCCCGTGACCACCGCCCGATCGCAGATCCCGGAGTGCGGGACCTCTTCGGAGCGGCGGTCTACTGGCGAGGCGGCCTCACCCTCCACGCCTTGCGCCTCGAAGTGGGCGACGACACGATGCGCGAGATCCTCACCGGGTACGCCTCCCGATTCGCCTACGGGAATGCCTCCACGGCCGACTTCATCGCCATCGCCGAGGAGATCTCGGGTCGTGACCTGGGCGACCTGTTCGATGCCTGGCTGTACCAGGCGGAGCTGCCACCGCTTCCGTAGAGAAAGCAGAAGGCGGGAAGCAGACAGGATCGTGGGCCCCCGCAGACCTCGCGTGACCCACGGGCGACGGGTAACGGGTAACGGGCAACGGGTCCGGTACCGTCGAGGGTGATGACCCTGCGTGAAAGCTCCGAACCCGCCTCCGTCGGCCTCATCGGGCTCGGCGTCATGGGCCAGAACCTCGCCCTCAACATGGCGGACCAAGGCCACGACGTCGTGGTGTACAACCGGACCCGGAAGGTGACCGAGGAATACCTCGCCGGACCCGCATCCGGAACCGGGATCGTCGGAGCCGACACCCTCGACGCCCTGGTGGACGCCCTCCAACGCCCCCGTCGCATCGTGCTGATGGTGACCGCGGGTCGCCCGGTCGACGCCGTGATCGACTCGCTCACTCCCCTGCTGGATGGCGGCGATGTCATCGTGGACGGGGGCAACAGCCACTTCGAAGACACTGCCCGACGGGTCGCCGACCTCGAGGCGAAGGGGCTCCTCTTCGTCGGCGCCGGCATCTCCGGCGGCGAGGAGGGGGCACGCCACGGCCCCTCCATCATGCCCGGAGGATCCGAGGATGCGTGGCCGCTGGTGCGTGATGTGCTCCAATCGATCGCCGCCCGCGTCGCCGATGGGACCCCGTGCTGCGACTGGATCGGCCCCGGCGGGTCGGGCCACTACGTGAAGATGGTTCACAACGGCATCGAGTACGGAGACATCCAGTTGCTCGCCGAGGCATACCACCTGATGCGTGACGCGCTGGCAATGGACCATGACGCCATGGCGGCCGTGTTCGAGGAGTGGGATCGGGGACGGCTCGACTCCTACCTGGTCGAGATCACCGCCGAGGTGCTTCGATTGCGCCAGGACGGCGGCCCTCTCCTCGAGAGGATCCTCGATGCAGCCCAGCAGAAGGGAACCGGCCGGTGGACCGCCGAGTCGGGTCTCGCCCTGGGCATGCCGGTGACACTGGTGGCGGAAGCGGTCTTCGCACGCGCCACGTCGGCGCTTCGCGACGAGCGCATCGCAGCCGCCGGCGTGCTCCCCGGCCCGGAGCCGGCGATCGATCGCGACCGGAAGGTGGCGCTCGATGACCTCGAGGCGGCGCTGTACGCCTCCAAGATCGTCTCATATACGCAGGGGTTCATGCTGCTCCGCCAGGCGTCGAGCGAGTACGACTGGGATCTGGATCTCGGGGCGATCGCTTTGATGTGGAGGGAGGGCTGCATCATTCGGGCCGCCTTCCTGGAGACGATCCGGGATGCCTACCGTGACGACCCGGCGCTGCAGAACCTCCTCATCGCCCCGGTGTTCAGGGACGCCGTGGCGGGAAGCCACGACGGGTGGCGGCGCACGATTGCCAGCGCCGTCTCTGCGGGCATCCCGGTGCCGGCGTACTCGTCCGCCCTCGCCTTCTACGACGCGATACGCACGGAGCGCCTGCCAGCCAACCTGGTCCAGGCGCTGCGGGACTATTTCGGCGCCCACACCTACGAACGGGTCGATCGACCCCGCGGCGAGCGCTTCCACACCGATTGGGCAGGGGACGGAGTCGAGCGGCCCGTCTCCGGGGCCTGACGGTGGACCGGCACCTGTTCGTGGTGCTCGGCGCCACCGGGGACCTGACCACCCGCAAGCTCCTTCCCGCCCTCTACGACCTGATGCGCAGCGACGCCGCCGCCTGCATCGTTCTTGGCGGGGCGACCCGTCCGCTTGGGGATGACGGATACCGCACCGTGGCCGTCGACGCCCTCACCGGCGCCGGTGTGGCGAAGGCGGCAGCGGCCTCGTGGACCGCAGATCATGTGTTCTACGAGCGGGTCGAGCGAGACGGCCCCTACGACGCCCTGGCCCGGCGCATCGCCGGCCTCGAGGCAGACCTCGATCTGCCCGGGAATCGGGTGCTCTACCTGGCCGTTCCGCCCGAGATCGTGCCGGACGCGGTCGCCCGACTCGGTGCCGCCGGCCTCGCCGACTCACCCGGATGGACCAGGCTGGTGGTGGAGAAGCCGTTCGGCCGCGATCTCGCGAGTGCCCGGGACCTCAACCGCCTGATCCACAGCCATTTCCCAGAGGACGCGGTCTATCGCATCGACCACTACCTCGGGAAGGAGACCGTTCAGAATCTCCTGGTCTTCAGGTTCGGCAACCCGATCTTCGAGTCCTCATGGAACCGGGACCGGATCGAACGGGTGGAGATCACCGTGGCCGAGTCGATCGGAGTGGGCACCCGGGGGGCGCATTACGACGACATCGGCGTGCTTCGCGACATGGTGCAGAGCCATCTGACGCAGATCCTCACTCTGGTGGCGATGGAGTCGCCGACCGACTTCACCGCGGGAGACGTGCGCGACGAGAAGGTCAAGGTGCTGCGTTCGGTCCACCCGATCGACCCCGATCATGTCGTGCTCGGGCAGTACCGCAGCGGCGCCGACGCGGGCTCGGATCTGGCCGACTATCGGGATGCAGGCGGCGTCGAGCCGGGGAGCACGACCCCGACCTTCGCCGCGATCCGGCTGTCCATCGACAACTGGCGCTGGCAGGGCGTCCCCTTCCTGTTGCGAACCGGCAAGGGGCTGGCACGCCGCCAGACCCAGGTGGCGGTCACCTTTCGCAGCCCCCCGGTGTGCCTGTTCCACGGTGCGCCCGACGGATGCATGTCAGAGGGGAATGTCCTCTGCGTGACCCTCCAACCAGACGAGGGCTTCTCGCTCGTCATCGAGGTCAAGGAGCCGGGCGACCCGTTCCGGCTGCGGCGCATCCCGCTGCACTTCTCCTACGCGGACGCATTCGGGGAGATCCCTGACGCGTACGCGACGCTGCTCACCGACGTCATCGAGGGTGACCCCACGCTCTTCGTGCGCGCCGACGAAGTCGAGGAGTCGTGGCGCCTGTACACCCCGCTCCTCGGACCGGACCTCCCCGTTCATCCGTATGAAGCGGGCGGATGGGGCCCCGACGAGGCTCTCCGGCTGCTCGACGGCGGCCATTGGGCGACGGGAGAGTGAAGCACCGCGAGCGCCTCGCGTCGGCACGCGTCGCCCGGCTCGCCACCGTGGGTCGCACCGGGGCCCCCCACATCGTCCCGATCACCTTTGCCACCGACGGAGAACGAATCGTCACCGGGATCGACCACAAGCCCAAGCGGTCGGAGCGCCTCCAACGCCTCTCCAACATCGCGGCAGACCCCCGCGTCGCCGTCCTCGCCGACCACTATCAGGAGGACTGGTCCCGTCTCTGGTGGGTCCGAGCCGATGGGATCGCAGCGGTCGTCGACCCGGGAGAGGCCGGCCACGACGAGGCGTGCGAGCTGCTGGCCGCCAAGTACGACGCCTACCGCCTCCACCCCATCTCCGGACCGGTGATCGACATCCGGGTGGCCCGGTGGTCGGGATGGTCGGCAGCGGACGATTCCTGATGACCGCGTCCGGCGAATCCGGTCGTTCCCGCGCTCGTTACCCTTCCGTCTCGTGCTGATACGAGTCCTCCGCGAGCCGCGCCCCGGCGAACGGCGCGTCGCCCTCACCCCACAAGGCGCCGCCGGGCTCATCGGCAACGGTCATCGGGTCGCGGTCGCCGCCGGAGCCGGGGAGAGTGCCGGATTTCCGGACTCTCGATACACCGATGCCGGCGCCGAGATCGAGGCCGGAGAGCCGTCGGCCGCGGATCTGGTCGTCGGGGTCGGCCCACTCACCCTCGACGACATCGGGCCCACCGCGGCCGTGGTCGCCTTCCTCGACCCATTGGGAAGCCCGACCGAGATCACCCGCCTTGCGGGGGCCGGCATCACGGCGATCGCCATGGAGATGATCCCGCGCACCACCCTGGCCCAGAGCATGGATGCCCTCTCCAGCCAGTCGACCGTCGCGGGATATGAGGCAGCCCTGCTGGCGGCCTCCTCGCTCCCCCGGCTCTTCCCGATGATGATGACCGCCGCAGGCACCATCAGACCCTCGCGGGTGCTGGTCCTCGGCGCGGGAGTGGCCGGGCTTCAGGCCATCGCCACCGCCAAGCGCCTTGGCGCGGTCGTCTCCGGCTATGACATCCGCCCTGCGGCGCGCGAGCAGATCGAAAGCCTCGGCGCCAAGTTCGTCGGCGGGCCGGTCGCGGACGAGGCCGAGCAGGCCGGCGGGTACGCCGGAGAGGTCGACGAGTCCACGCGGCAGGCTCAGCAGGATGCCCTCGCTGCGGCCGCCGCCGAGAGCGACGTGGTGATCACGACCGCGCAGGTTCCCGGTCGACGGGCGCCGATCCTCGTCACGACGGCGATGGTGGAGTCGATGCGCCCCGGGGCGGTGGTGGTCGACACCGCAGCCTCGACCGGCGGGAACTGCGAGTTGACCCGCCCGGGCGAGGCAGTCGTCCACGGCGGGGTGACCATTCACGGGCCCCTCGACCTGGCGTCGCGCGCCGCCGGCGACGCCTCGGAGATGTACAGCCGGAACATCGTGTCGCTGCTCGGCCATCTCATCCGTGACGGCGCCCTGGTCATCGACCGGGAGAACGACGAGATCGCCACGGCGTGTGTGGCCACCGGTGGAGAGATCGTCGACGACCGTGTCGCTGCCGCTCTGGAGGGGGCCGCCTGATGCTCGACCCGATCGTCGTCGGCGTCATCGTCTTCGTTCTCGCCTCGTTCATCGGCTTCGAGCTCATCACGAAGGTGCCGCCGACTCTTCACACACCGCTCATGTCGGGATCGAACGCCATCTCGGGTATCACGATCGTCGGGGCGATCATCGCCACCGGGATCGAGAACGACACGCTTGCTGGCGTCCTCGCCTTTCTGGCGGTCGCCTCCGCGACGATCAACGTGGTAGGAGGCTTCCTGGTCACCGACCGGATGCTCGGCATGTTTCGGCGGCCGAAGCGGGAGGGGTCCGAGTGAGCCCCGAGCTGCAGGCGATCCTGTACCTGCTGGCAGCGGTGGCTTTCATCGTCGGCCTCAAGCGCCTCGGATCCCCGCGCACCGCCCGTACGGGGAACCTGATCGCCTCGATGGGCATGCTGCTCGCGATCGTCGTCACGTTGATCGACGCCACCGATGTCTCGTGGACGGTTCTCGTCGCCGGGGCCGTCATAGGTGGTCTGGTCGGTGCTGCGCTCGCCATCCGGGTCCAGATGACGGCAATGCCCCAACTGGTGGCGGCCTTCAACGGATTCGGCGGCCTGGCCTCTGCCCTCGTCGCGGGAGCCGTGTTCGTGTCGATCAGCGTCACCCAGGACGCCGTCGACATGCTGACGATCCTGCTCTCGGTGGGGATCGGAGCCATCACCTTCACCGGGAGCCTGGTCGCATATGCCAAGCTCCAGGGCCTCATCGGTGGATCGCCCGTCACCTATCCCGGGCAGAAGATCGTCAACGCGCTGCTCATGGCCGGCCTGCTCGGGGTGGGCGCCTGGGCCCAGGTCACCCAGGATGCACTCCCCTTCTGGGCCCTGGGCGGTCTCGCCCTTCTGCTCGGAATCCTTCTCGTGATCCCCATCGGTGGCGCGGACATGCCGGTCGTCATTGCCCTCCTCAACTCACTGTCGGGGATGGCCGCGGCGGCAACCGGCTTCGTGATCACCAACTCGGCGCTCATCATCGGTGGAGCGCTCGTCGGTGCCTCCGGTCTGATCCTCACCCGCCTGATGACCGAGGCCATGAACCGGTCGCTGACCAACGTCCTGTTCGGCGCCTTCGGCACCGGAGAAGGAGCCGGCCCGGCCTCAGCAGGGGGCGGGGAGGTGCGCACGACGACCCCGGACGACCTCGCGATCGCGCTCGCATACGCGTCGCGCGTCGTGGTGGTCCCCGGCTACGGACTCGCCGTCGCACAGGCCCAGCACCAACTCCGCGAGGTCGCGGCCGAACTGGAGCGCAAGGGAGTCGAGGTCGTGTACGGAATCCACCCGGTGGCGGGACGAATGCCCGGCCACATGAATGTGCTCCTCGCCGAGGCTGACGTGCCCTACGACCAGCTCCTGGATCTCGAGGACACCAACTCGATACTGCCGCGCACCGACGTCGTTCTCATCCTCGGCGCCAACGACGTCGTGAACCCGTCGGCTCGTGACGACGCCGGCAGCCCGATCTACGGGATGCCGATCATCGAGGCGGACAAGGCCGGCACCGTGGTGGTCGTCAAGCGCAGCCTCTCCCCCGGATTCGCCGGCATCGACAATCCGCTGTTCTACGACGACCGCACTCTCATGCTGTTCGCGGATGCCAAGAAGGCGCTTGCGGACCTGGCCGCGGCTCTCGAGACGGTGTGATGGAACTGTTCGAGGCCCTGCGCCGCCGGCGCATGGTGCGCAACTACACGGGCGAGCCGATCGACCCCGACGCCCTTGACCGGATCGCCGCCGCCGCTCTCGGCGGGCCCTCGGCGGGGTACTCACAGGGGATCGCAGTGGTTCTGGTCGACGATCCCGAGAAGATCGCCGAGATCGCACAGATCTGCGGCGAGGACTCGTATGTCGAGCGGGGATTCGATCCGTGGCTCTCGTCGGCCGGGGCTCACATCGTCCTCTGTGTCGAGCCCGATGTGTACCGGCAGCGCTACGCCGAGCCGGACAAGAGCCCGACGGCCCTCGAGGGGGTGCCGTGGTGGTGGGTCGACGGCGGGGCGGCGATGATGGCGATCCTCCTGGCCGCAGTCGGCGAGGGTCTGGGCGCCGGGGTCCACGGGGGCCGCGGCATGAACCAGGTGGCCGATCTCCTCGACATCCCCCACGACGTCGAAGTGCTGTGCCTGATCACGATCGGGCACCCTGCGCCGGACCGTCCCTCCGGATCACTCGACCGGGGCTCACGGCCTGGACGGGCTCACCGGGGCCGCTGGAACTGACCCCCGCTGCTCAGACCAGCTCACCCTCGTCGACGAACCCGTTCTCGACGAGCCAGGGCACGGACGCCGCCACCCCGGCCGCGACGTCGAAGCGGGGACGCCAGCCCAACCTCGCCTCGGCCTTGTCCATCCGGTAACGCACGCGCTTGTCGATCTGGCGGACGTTACGCGGGAGCTGCCGGGCATAGGTGCCCTTCTTGGAGAACGGCACGATCACGCTTCCGAGTGCGGCCACCAGGCCGGTGGGTATCCCCAGGAAGGACTCGTTGCCGATCAGCCGGCCGTAGGCCTGTACGTACTCCCGCTGGGTCGGCGGTGGATCGATCGCGCAGTGGAACACCTCCCCCTGCGCGGCGGGATGGGTGGCGACCGCCACGAGCAGGTCCACGACGTCGTCGATGAATACCACGGGCTGGACCCCTCGGCCGCTGCCCACCATGCGGATGGGCCGCCGTGACGCCCGCTTCATGAAGGTTCCCGTGAAGTAGCGCGAGCCCGGCCCGAAGACGCCAGCCGGTCGGATCGCCGTGACCTCCAGGTCCTTTGCCTGCCCGACGGTGAATGCCGCGGCCTCTCCGGCGGCCTTCGACATGGAGTACGCCTGGGCGGTCGGCCTCATCGGGTGGTCCTCGGAGATGTCCCCCGTCGCAAATCCGTAGACCGCCACAGACGAGAGATGTACGAGCCGACGCGCCCCGGCGGACGCCGCCGCCTGGGCCACCACCTCGGTGCCCCATTCGTTCACACGGTGATAGGCCTCGACATCGTTGCCCTCCAGAACCGCAGCCGTGTGGAACACGTAGTCGACCCCATCGGCGGCGGCGACCACGGTCTCCGCATCGGTGATGTCCCCCACCCTCCCGTCGACGTCGGCACCGAGCCGCTCCAACTGCCGGGCAGAACGGTCGAGGACCCGAACCTCCTTCACGTCCTCGCCGACGAGCCTCTCCACGAGCCGCGATCCGACCAGCCCGGCACCGGTCACGAGCACTCGTGTACCGGCGATCGATCTCTCCACCACTCCGCCTCCTGAATTTCGGGACACCCATGCTACGGCTGCCCCGACGCGCCCGGCAGGGACCGATGACCCGGCCCTCGGCACGGCACTACCCTGCGGCTACCTCTCTTCGACCGAGGAGCCACAGGGTGCAGCCGCGCCAACATCTCTTCACGAGCGAGTCGGTGTCCATGGGGCACCCCGACAAGGCCGCCGACCAGGTGTCCGACGCCATCCTCGACGCCGTCCTGGAGCAGGACGCCGATGCCCGGGTGGCGTGCGAGGTCTTGCTCACGGACGGTCTCGCCGTCGTGGCCGGCGAGATCTCCGCAGAGGTCGACGTCGATTACGAGGGGATTGTCCGCGAGACGATGCGGTCCATCGGCTACGACCGCGCCGAGGTCGGGTTCGATGCGGGCGCGGCCGAGGTTCGGGTGGCGATCCACGAGCAGTCTCAGGACATCGCCCGCGGTGTGGACGGGGACGATCTGGGCGCCGGCGACCAGGGCCTGATGTTCGGCTACGCCATCGCCGACACCCCGGAATTGATGCCCCTCCCGATCACTCTGGCCAACGGCATCATCGCCGCGCAGGCGGCGGCACGATCGTCGGAGGCGATTCCCCACCTCCGGCCCGATGCCAAGAGCCAGGTGTCGGTCGTCTACGAACGGGGTGCCCCCCAGCGCATCGCCTCGATCGTGCTCTCCACCCAGCACGGCCCCGAGTGGAACGACGATCAGGAGCGGCTCCAGAAGGCGGCGACCGAGCACATCCTCAGACCGGCCCTCGGCGACTGGTGGAGCGACGACATCGAGATCCACGTCAACCCCACGGGTCGCTTCGAAAAGGGCGGCCCCGCGGGGGACACCGGCCTCACCGGACGGAAGATCATCGTCGACACCTACGGCGGCTGGGCCCGCCATGGAGGCGGCGCCTTCAGCGGCAAGGATCCCTCGAAGGTGGATCGCTCCGCCTCGTACATGGCACGTCACATCGCCAAGGCCATCGTCGCCGCCGGCCTGGCCCGTGAATGCGAGGTGCGCCTCGGCTATGCCATCGGAGTGCCCCGACCGACCGCGGTGACCGTGGATTGCCGGGGCACCACCGACTTCGACGAGGAGGCCATCGAGCGCGCCGTCATGGAGGTGTTCCCTCTGACCCCGACCGGGATCATCGAGGCGCTCGGGCTGCGCCGCCCGATCTACCGGCCCACCTCGTACCACGGCCACTTCGGGCGCACCCCCGACGACCCGCCAGGCGCATTCTCCTGGGAGCGAATCGACAAGGTGGAAGCGCTCCGTCAGGCCCTCGGGGTATCGGCAAGCGCCTGACCATCTCATCTCTAGGCTCCCTCGGGTGGACGCCACCCCGATGATCCGCCTCGAGGCCGTCACCAAGGTCTTCCCAAATGGGGACGAGCCGGCCGTGAACGAGCTCTCGCTCGACATCTCAGAGGGCGAGATCGTCGTCCTCGTGGGACCGTCGGGATGCGGCAAGACCACGACACTCAAGATGATCAACCGGCTCATCGAGCCCACTTCGGGCACGATCACGGTCGCCGGCGACGACATCATGGAGATGCCCGCCCCCGAGCTGCGGCGCCGCATCGGCTATGTGATCCAGCAGATCGGCCTGTTTCCCCATCGCACCATCGCCGAGAACATCGCGACCGTGCCGCGCCTCCTTGGTTGGGACCGACGGCGGATCGACGATCGCACCGCCGAACTGATCCAGCTGGTCGACCTGGATCCGGGGATGCGCGACCGCTATCCCCGAGAGCTCTCAGGCGGACAGCGGCAGCGGGTGGGCGTAGCCCGGGCGCTGGCGGCCGACCCACCGGTGCTCCTCATGGACGAGCCCTTCGGGGCGGTCGACCCGATCGTGCGCGGGCGGCTCCAGGAGGAGCTGCTCGACCTGCAGCGCCGGGTGCGCAAGACGATCGTCTTCGTCACCCACGACATCGACGAGGCGATCAAGCTCGGCGATCGGGTTGCCATCCTCAACGTGGGCGGGGTCGTCGAACAGTACGCCTCCCCGGCTGAGATCCTGCGGGACCCGGCGAACCGATTCGTCGAGGAGTTCCTCGGCCGGGATCGTGGAATCAAACGGTTGTCGCTGATCAAGATCGGTGAGGTCCCGCTCGAGGACGGGCCCATGGTCGACCGGTCCGCCTCCGTCGACGAAGCCCGGGCATGCATGGAGCGGTACTCGGTGGATTGGTTCGGGATCCTCGACGGCAAGGACCTCATGGGATGGGCTTGGGCGGCCGATCTGGAGGACGGCACTCCGGCGACGATCGAGCCCCGGCCGTTCCAGGTCCGTCTCGACTTCGACGCCTCGCTCCGGGAGGCCCTCGACACGATCATCACCTCCCACACCGGCGTCGCCCCGGTGTTCCAGGATGGGCGGTACGTGGGCACCATCACCGCCGAAGGGATCTCCCGGGAGTTGTCGGAGTGATCGCCGCGCCGTTCTTCCGATGGGACTGGGTGTTCGACCACCTCGACCTGATCTGGGAGAAGGTCGCCGAGCATCTGGTGCTCACGGGGATCGCCCTCGGGGTCGGGCTGGCGATTTCGCTCCTCCTCTCCCTCGTGGTGTTGCGGTTCCCCCGCACCTACCCCCCGATCACCTGGGTGACGGGAGTCCTCTACACGATCCCGTCGCTCGCCCTCTTCGCGTTCCTGGTGCCCATCACGGGTTTCACGATCCTGAGCGCCGAGATCGGACTGGTCTCCTACACGCTGCTCATCCTGATCCGGAACATCGTCGCCGGGATCCAGGGCGTCGACTCGGCCATCAAGGAGGCCGCGGTGGGGATGGGATACGGGCGGAGGCGCCTCTTCCTCGAGATCGAGCTCCCCCTGGCCCTGCCTGTGATCCTCGCCGGCGTTCGCATCGCTGCGGTGACCACGATCGGGCTGGTGACGATCACCGCGCTCATCGGTCAGGGAGGTGTCGGCTTCTTCATCCTTCGGGGGCTCAACCGCTTCTTCAACACGGAGATCGTCCTCGGCACGGCCCTGTCGGTGATCCTGGCGGTGGTGGTCGACCTGGCCCTGGTGCTCCTCGAGCGCCTCCTCACGCCGTGGTCCGCACGCGGCAAGGCGGCGGCCTGATGGAGTTCCTCGGAGACCTGCTCGAGTGGTTCGGAGACACCTGGAGCAGCGACACAGGATGGCTCGCCCGCACCTGGGAACACCTCCGGGTGTCGGGGGCGGCGCTCCTGGCGGCGATGGTGTTCGCCATCCCCATCGCCGCATGGCTCGGCCACCGTCGCCGCGGCGGGTTCCTGGTCACCTCACTGGTCAACATCGGGCGAGCACTCCCCTCCTTCGGGATCCTCGCCCTCTCGCTGCCGTTCACCATCTGGCTGGCACGTTCCACTCCGCTGCTCGACCGCGGCCTCGGCTTTGCCCCGACGTTCGTGGCACTCTTCCTCCTCGCCCTGCCACCGATCTTCATCAACACCTACACCGGAGTCGCCGGGGTGGATTCGGACATCGTGGAGGCAGCGCGCGGTATGGGGATCACCGAACGGCGGCTGATCATCGAAGTGGAGATTCCAATCGCCTCACCCGTCATCCTGACCGGGATCCGGGTGACGGCGGTCCAGGTCGTGGCCACCGCCACGCTGGGAGCGCTGGTGGGATACGGCGGATACGGTCGCTACATCGTCGACGGCTTCGCCACCCAGGACCACGTCGAGCTGGTCGCCGGAGCCGTGCTGGTGGCGGTGCTGTCGATCCTCACCGAGATCGGATTCTCGCTGCTCGAACGCGTCGTGGTGCCCAACGGGATCCGGCGCCGGACCCGTAGCGAGGTGCGGATGGGCAGAGCAGTCTGATCCGGGCGGGGTCGCCTCCGTCCGACGGACTCGTACCGGCCGCATCTCCGCCACGCCTCCGACAGATTGGGAACAGTGCGGGGGTCGCAATAGTTTTCTCATGCGTGGCCGCCTGCGCGGGCCACCATTCATATCGACCGGAAGGAGATACCCATGCGGACACGAATCCGCAGCCGGGTCGTCGGGGCGGTCCTGCTCGCCCTCGCGCTCGTCGTGGGCGCCTGTGGCGACGACGACGGATCGGGTGGCGACCTCATCGATGGACCGACGATCACCGTCGGTTCGACCAACTTCGGCGAACAGCTGATCCTGGCCGAGATCTACGCCCAGGTCCTGGACGCGTACGGCTATCCCGTGGAGCGCATGTTCAACCTGGGGGCTCGCGAGGTGGTGCTCCCGGCACTCAAGAGCGGTGAGATCGACCTGCTCGCCGAATACACCGGCACGCTGCTCACGTTCGAAGGAGGAACCTCGACCACCGACTCCGAGGAGACATACCTGCGCCTCCAGACCGCCATCGAGGGCGACAACCTGGTCGCCGCGGCCTATGCGCCTGCGCAGGACAAGAACGGAATCGTGGTGACCGCCGAAACAGCCGAGACCCTCGATCTGTCGACGGTCAGCGACCTGGTCCCCCACAACGGAAGCCTCGTGTTCGGAGGGCCACCGGAGTGCCCCGATCGGGAGTTCTGCCTGATCGGCCTCCAAGACGTCTACGGCCTCGAGTTCGCCGAGTTCGTGCCCCTCGATGTGGGTGGCCCCCTCACGGTGGCCGCACTCGAGGGCAACGAGATCGACGTTGCGCTGCTGTTCACGTCGGACGGCGTGATCGCCGCCAAGGGCTTCGTCCTCCTCGAAGACGACATGAGCCTGCAGCCGGCGGAGAACATCGTTCCGGTGCTCCACGGTGACATCGTGGACGCGTACGGACAGGACCTGATCGCTCTCCTCAACTCGGTGAGCGAGATGATCACGACCGCCGAGCTCTCGGAGCTGAACAAGCAGTACGGGATCGACGCCATCGACGCCGACGTGCTGGCGCACGACTGGCTTGTCGAGAACGACCTGCTCCCCTGATCGTGACCGGGAGTGACGTGGAAGCGGGGCTCCTCGACGAGGAGCCCCGCTTTTCCCTGGAACTCTGGGATTGGCGTCGTCAGATGGCGGCGATCTACGCCCGGGTGCGTGCGCTCTCCCCCGAGGAGGGATGGCGGGTCTGGCGCGAGGACCGCGATCGGCTCTTCCGGGAGCACCCCCAGAGTCCGATCCCCCGGGAGCGGCGGGCATCGTTCCCGGGTCTCGCCCTCTTCGACTACGACCCCGGCCTGCGAGTCCGGGCCGAGATCGTCCCCACCGCCGTGGAGTCCGACATCGGACTGCTCCACAGCGGAGGCGGCACGACCCGGGCGGTCACCTTCGGGATCGCCCGCTTCGAGATCGATGGGACCCCGGCCACCCTGCCGATCTACCGCCTCCTCGCCTACGGCGACGGCGTCTTCCTTCCGTTCCGCGACGCCACGAGTGGCGCGGAGACCTACGGCGGGGGGAGGTATCTGATCGACACGGTCAAGGGCGCCGACACCCTCGAGTCCACGGTCGACACCGTGCACCTGGACTTCAACTTCGCCTATCACCCATCGTGCGTCCACGATCCGTCGTGGTCGTGCCCGCTCGCTCCCGCGGACAGCCGCCTCCCGATGGCGGTGCGCGGCGGGGAGAGGATGCCGCAATGAGGCCCGAGCATGCCGACTCCACCTACGGCTATCTGAGGACCACGGGACGAATCACCGGACGGCCCCATGAGGTGGAGATCTGGTTCGCGCCTTCCGATGACGTGGTCTACCTGCTCTCCGGGTCCGGTGGCCGCAGCGACTGGTGCCGCAACCTCCTGACCGAGCCGGTGGCGACATTCACGGTCGACGGGACCGAGTACCCGGTCCGCGGCCGAGCCGTCACCGATCCCGCCGAGGATGCCCTGGCGCGCCGATCGGTCTTCGAGAAGTACCGGGAGCGGTACGCCGGCGACCTCGTCGGGTGGCGGGACGCCTCGGCTCCCTTCGCCCTGGATCCGCAGGCCTGAGGCAACGGCCAACGGGCAACGGGCAACGGGCAACCGGCAACGGGATCCGGCCCCGCCCGGGTCTTGCAGGATTGCGCGATCATCGCCGCATGCGCACACCCCTCGCTCTTCTCCTCGGCCTTGCCCTGATCACCGCTCCAGGGGCCGCCGCCCAGACAGCCGAGTGCCCGCCCTACCGGGGTGTCACATGCGACGGCTGGGTGACCGACGACGCCGGGGTCCTGGTCAGCGATGAGACCGTGGAGGCGGCAGCCGGCCGCCTCGTCGCCGCGCATGGGCACGAGATCGCCGTCGTGATCGTGTCGTCCACCGGCTCGATCCCGCCGGACGAGTTCGCCGCCGGAATCGGCAACACCTGGGGGGTGGGCGACGCCGCAGCAGACGATGGGATCGTGGTGCTGGTTGCCCTCGCCGAGCGACGGACCGAGATCGTCACGGGTTCCGGGTTGCGTATCGCCGGCCTCGACTCGGTCGCCTCGGCGGGCAACTCGTATTTCGCCGACGGCGACTTCGACGGCGGGGTCGTCGCCATCCTCTCCCGCCTCGATCTCGCTCTCCAGGGGGGCGGCGTGACGCCGCCGGTGGACGGCGACCCCGACTCGGGTGGCTTCGTGGGTACGGCCGCCCGCGTGATCGCCGGTCTGGCAATGGTCGGTGCCGGATGGGCCGTGATCGGCCGCTCCCGGCGCAAGCACAGGGAGCAGGTCGAGCGCCGCCGGGGTGCGGTGGTCGACGACGTACTCGACCGACTCGAGCCATCCGGCGACGAGCTCCCCTCCCTCGCCGGCTACGCCTTGGATCCGCCGGCGTCGCCAGAGGTCTCCACCAGGGACGCGATGGCGGCACTCGTCGCGGTGGGTGGCGGCCGTGCCCCCGAGGCCACGGCGGCGGCGACCGCGCTGTGGGGTGCCGGGGTCATAGAAGTCGTCGACCGGGACCGACTGGTCGCCGAGGCCCAGGAGCCCCTGGAGCTGCGAGTCTCGCAGGAGCGCGACATGCTCGAAGAGGCAGTTCAGCAGGCCAGTCGCGACGCCGTCGCCGTGGACCTCGCAGCCGAGGACGAGTTCCGGGTGCGAATGAGGGAACTCGAGAATCTGGTGGGGGCCCTTCGCCCGCACCGCATCGCCTCGGCGCGGCGCAGAACCGCCGAGAGTCTCGCCGACTCCCTCGTCGAGACCGCAGTGGGGTGGGTAGGGATCACCGATCTTGGGGCCCGGATGCTCCGGGCCGCCACGGCCCTCGACCCGGACGCCTCGCTCAGCGACTCGATCACCGAGCTCGAAGCGGCACGCGCGGTGGCGACCGAAAAGACCGAGCGGCTCGAGACCCTGTACCGGCGCCTCCCGGCATCTACGGCGCGCCCCGCGGTGGCGGCCGCGCTCGCCGACCTGGACGACGACGTCGACGAGGCCGTGCGTCGCTACGAGACGCTCCGCACGCATCTGGAGGAGGAGGGTGACGTGCTCGCGCGCGACGGCCTCGACATCCCCGCGATCACTGCACTGCTCCTGATGAATCGTGACGAGGACCACGTGAAGGACTTTCTCCGTACCTACCGAGCCCGACGCACCGGCGGCGCCGATCCCGCAGAGGCGGTCGAATATGCACTGGCGGGCCTACGCGACCCTGACGAGATTCGCCGCATCCGTCAGGAGGCAGGCCGGCTTGGCCTGCCGGTCTCGATCACCGCGGCGCTGTTGCGGAGGCGCGACGATGGCCTCGAGGTCTACTCCCGGATCCTCGGGGAACTGGCCGGCCATGGAGTGGCAGGCGAGACTCGCCGCACCATCGCCGGCGTTCTGGCGATGTCGCTGGAGCCGGGTCGGGCCGTCGCCAGGTGGAAGGAGGCCCTGGAAGCCCTCGAGGCCCTGGGGCTGGAAGGGTCGTATGCCGAGGTGGCTGCGGCATTCGGCGCGTCGGATGGGAGAGGTCCGAGGGCATTCGCCCTGTCCTACGCGGCACAGCGGGAGGCCCTGGCGGTGTCGACGATCGACGACGCCGATCGCTTCGCTCCCGAACTGGCCCACGAGGGAACGTCGCGGCAGACCGACTCCTGGACAGGCCAGCCGATACCAACCGACTACGGCGCCTTCGACCCGTTCACGTTGTTCTTCTATCACTGGGTCATCACCCGGGGCTCGGCGGGATCGCGGGGCTGGGAGGCGATCCATCGTGACCGGTCATGGAGCGGCGACCGGTCGTCATGGTGGGGCGGGTTCGGCGGCGGCGGCGGATTCGGCACCACCACATCGACGTCTGGTGGGTCTTCATGGGGATCCTCGGGCGGCGGTTCCTTCGGAGGGTTTTCGGGTGGCGGCGGCTTCTCGAGCGGTGGCGGCGGTGGATCATCGGGCGGGAGCGGCTGGTGACAGAGATCACCAGTCCGGCCAACCCCAGGGTCAAAGCCCTGGTACGGCTCCGGAACCGCCGGGAACGGGACCGCGAGAAGCGCTTCCTGGTGGAGGGATACCGTGAGCTGACCCGGGCGCTCGATGCCAGAGTTCCGATCGAGGAGCTGTACGTCTGCCCCGACCTCTTCCTCGGCACCAACGAGCCGGAACTGGTCGAGCGGGCCCGGGCGGCAGGAGCAGACCCCGTCACCGTCTCGGACGAGGCGTTTCGCAAGGCCTCGTATCGGGATCGCCCGGAGGGCCTCCTCGCCGTCGCCCGCCAATTCCCCACCTCCCTCGACCGTCTCGATCTGACGGGTGCACCTCTGGTACTGGTGGCCGAGGCGATCGAGAAGCCGGGGAACCTGGGGACGATGCTTCGCACCGCCGATGCCGCCGGAGTGGCGGGCGTCATCGTCGCCGATCCGACCACCGACCCCTTCAACCCCAACGTCGTCCGCGCTTCGCTGGGAACGCTGTTCCTGGTGCCCCTCGCGATCGCCTCCACCGAGGAGGCGATCGCCGCACTACGGACCGCCGGGATCACCATCATGGCGGCGACCCCCGACGCCACGATCCCTCATCACGACGTCGACATGACCGGTCCGGTGGCCATCGCGGTCGGCAGCGAGCAGTACGGCCTGACCGGAACGTGGCTCGAAGCCGCCGACGAGCGGATCCTGATCAGGATGCCGGGCAGCGTCGACAGCCTCAACGCGGCGATGGCGGCAGGGATCCTGCTGTTCGAGGCGGTCCGCCAGCGCGACTCCTACCCTCCCACCCCATGAACATCTTCGGCACGGTCGGCAATCTGCTTCTGCTCGGAGCCCTCGGCTGCGGGGGCGCCGCGATCTACTTCGGTGGCGAGGCGCGGGGCGCACTCATCATCACCGGCGTCTCGCTGCTGATCCCGGCATTGATCATGCGTGGCGTGGGTCGTCGTGTCGGCAGCATCACGGGCATCCGGCCGGATTTCATCGACACCGGCACCAGAGGAACGGCAACCGTCACCCGCATCGGTGAGACCGGGGTGACGATCAACAACGAGCCGGTGCTCGAATTCGGGCTCGCTCTGGACATCCCTGGATCCCCGGCGGCGACCGAGATCCGTCAGCGAATGCCCCGCTTCCTCCTCGGAGCGGTCTTGCCGGGCGCCCAGGTCGATGTCGTGGCACACCCGGGGGATCCCTCCCGGGTCGCCATCGATTGGTCCGTCGCACCCCGGCCGGGAGCCGGGACGGCGCAGATGGTCGCCCCCTCGCCGGGACCCGGGATGGAGAGGATCTCCGAGAACATGGGCGAGCCCGTCACCGGCGTGAGCAGCGCCGCCGAGACGCTCCGCAAGGGCCGCCGCGGTACCGCCGTGATCAAGTCCGCAAGGGATGCGGGCGACATCTCCGACCTCGGTGTCGTCGACTCCACCGACCCGGGCCGTGACGACCGCATCTATGTGCTCGAACTGGAGGTGAAGCTACCGGGGAGATCCCCGTACCTGGCCAGGGTGGGCCATCGGGTCCCGGAGCGGCTCTTCGGGCGAATCGGCCCGGGTATGAGCGTCAAGGTGGGGGTGGACCGCGACGATGATCAGGGGGTCGCGATCGACTGGGACAAAGTCAACTAGCGCCGTATTCGGAGTCGGTGACCTTCCTGGGGAGCCACTCTGTGGGTCCTCCGTCGGTGATCGACAGGTGCACCATGGGACTGTCGGGTGTCGCTCCGTGCCAATGCACCTCGCCCGCGGTGGCGACCACCGCGTCCCCGGGGCCGGCGGTGACCGTCTCGCCGCCCTCGCGTTGCACCCGGGCGGTTCCTGAGACGACGTAGAGCACCTGGCCTGCGGGATGAGTGTGCCAGTCCGTCCGTGCCCCGGGCTCGAAGGCAACGCCGAGGACATTCAGGGCATCAGAGTCTCCGGACGGCTGGATCGGCCCGAACCACACCTTTCCGGTGAAGTGCTCCTCCCCTGCGGGCTGCCATTGGGTGCGTTCTGCGGGCCGGTGCTCCATTTTCCTGGTCTCCTTCCCAGCGGATTGGCAGACAGTCTACGGTCGATCCGCTCGACCGAACATGTGTTCGACTACTGTCGTCCCATGCCGCTCGGAACGCAGCGATCGTTCGACGACCTCGGCGCACCCCTCTCCGAGGTCCCGTTCTGCGTCGTCGACATCGAGACGACCGGGGGCGCGGCCGCCGACCTGGGTATCACCGAGATCGGCGCAGTGCGGTTCCGGGGTGGTGAACCGGACGGCATGTTCCACACGCTGGTGAATCCCGGAGCGCCCATACCCCCCTTCATCACCGTGCTCACCGGGATCACCCAGGCGATGGTGGTGGAGGCCCCCCGGATCGAAGAGATGATGCCGGCGTTCCTGGAGTTTCTCGGTGACGCCGTGATCGTCGGCCACAACGTTCGTTACGACATCGGGTTCCTGGACGCGGCGTCGCGAGCGCTCGGGTACGGGGCGCTCACCAACCGGTCGGTCGACACGCTGAGGCTGGCTCGACGTCTGGCTCAGTCGGAGATCCGCGACTTCCGCCTCGCCAGCCTTGCCGCCTACTTCCGCTCGCCGGTCACTCCCACCCACCGGGCGCTCGACGACGCCCGCGCCACCGCCCATGTGCTGTGGTGCCTCCTCGAGCGGGCCGGGACCATCGGCGTCACCCACCTCGACGACCTCCTCGCTCTCCCCACGGCCCGGGGCCGGGCCTCGTACGCCAAACTCGACCTGACCGATGGACTGCCCCGAAGGCCCGGCGTCTACCTGTTCCGTGACTCGCGCGGCGACATCTTCTACGTCGGGAAGGCCAAGAACCTGCGATCGAGGGTGCGGTCGTACTTCTACGGGGACACCCGCCGATCTGTCGAACAGATGCTTCGCGAGCTCGACTCCGTCGATCACAGGGTGTGTTCGACCGAGCTGGAGGCGGAGGTCACCGAGCTTCGGCTGATCGCTGCCCACCGTCCTCGCCACAATCGCCGATCCAAGCCACCGAAGTCGTCCCACTGGGTGCGGCTGACCCGCGGTCCGTTCCCCCGCCTGTCGCTGGCGAGGACCATCGCCCCAGACGCGATCTTCCACCTCGGACCCTTCCGTGGAACCACTGCCGCCCGAACCGTGATGGAGGCGCTCTGGGATGCCGTACCCATCAGGCGCTGTACCCACCGGCCGGGCAGTCGTCCGGGGCCGTGCAGCTTCGCTCAATTGGGCACCGCACTCTGCCCGTGCGACGGCTCGCTCAGGGAGGACGAGTATGCCCCGATCGTCGAACGCCTGGTGACGGGCGTGAACGACGACGCGGGCCTGCTGCTGGACCCGCTGGAACGCAAGGTGACCGACCTGGCGCGCCGCTCCCGATTCGAGGAAGCCGCCTGGGTGCGAGATCGGCATCGAGCCCTGGCGCGGGCTCTGGATCGGCGCCGCTCCTGGGGGGCGATGCAGCGCGCCGGCATGGTTCGGGCAGCGGGTCCGGACGGCGGCGCCCTGATCGAGCGGGGTCGCCTGCTCGCGGCATGGCCCGACGGCGACCGCCCTCCCCTGCTCCCCGCCGGAAGCTCACCCGGAGATCTCACGGAAGCAGCGCCATCGGTGGTCGACGCAGAGGAAGCGCACCTGGTCTGGAGGTGGCTGATGTCAGAGGGAGTCCGGCTGGTGGAGGCCGACGGCCCCATAGGGCTCCCATCCCGTCCGGTCGCCCGGCTGGAGCGGATCGCCGTATAGGTATGCCCCACCTCGTCGAGGCGGGGCATACCCGACCGGTGGTGGCATTGCTCAGTCGCTCATCGGTGCATCGATCAACCCACGGATGAACTGAACGATCTCCCTGCCGGTGGCGTACGCCGAGCGCAGACTCCCGAGCGCGGCGTGGAGGTCTGCCCTGCCGTCGGCAAGGATTCCCTGGGCCGGATCGGGCCAGTCCTCGGGCCCGAGTCCGATCACCATCTCGGCGACGGGGCCGGCCAGGCGCGATCCCCCCGCGATGGCGTCGTCCATCTTCTCGAGCAGGCGCCACCCCTCCGTGACGTCGTGTCCGGCCTGTTCCAGCCGATCCAGGATGTCTGCCAGCTTGGCGGCGAAACGATCGAGCCTCCCGGCGACCGCCACCAGGGTGTCGGAGGCGATCACCTGGTGGGTCTTCGGGGCAAGGACCGTCAGGACCGCGAAGTCGTCGATCTGATCGACCAGCCGTCCGAGTTCCTCCCACGTCTCCGCGGCTTCGATCCGACGGACCAGTGACTCGAGTCCGGCCTCGGCGCGGGCCAGGTCGCCTCGCAACATTCCGGCGTGCTCGCCGGTGATGAATCGGCTGGCGGAGATCTGTGCCTGCAAGCCGTCGATCGCCCGCAGCAGCCTCTCGATCGCGTGGACGGCTCGAGCCCTGGCGCGTTCGAAACTGCGGTCGGGCTCACGGATATCGGTCACGGTGTCGGCGGCCCTGTCGGTCACCTGCATGTCGTCCCCGGCCATCGCGATCGTCGGGACGAGAAGCAGGGCCAGCACCAGAGCAGCGATGGTCGTGGTGCGACTGCGTCGCATTGCGGTGCTCCTTCTCCGTTCGCTCAGAGATCGGCGAACAGTTCGTCGAGTTCGTCCAGAAGCCCCCCAAGGTCGTCGAACTCGGACAGCTCCTGGTCCACATCGGGAAGGAACGCGGTGGGTGCGGCCGTCGTGGTGGTCGTGGCGGTCGGCGTCCCGATCGCCTCACCGGCGGTCGTCGTCACCGCGGGTCCGGGCAGGCCGGCGGCCTCCTCTACCACCGTTGTGGCCGGGGCGGTCGACTGCGTTCCCGGAGTGGCTCCTGGGCTCGGCTCGGTCGAGTCGCATCCTGCGGCCAGGACGGTCGCCGCCATCGCGGCTGCGATGAGCTGTTTCACCTCGTCTCCTTCGTGGTGGACGACCACACGATCGGTCACGAGGATTCGGGCTATGCGAGATCGATGTAAGAGTTTCGTGAGGAGGGGGGATCAGTCGGCGAGCAGAACGCCCAGATCCGCATTGCCTCCGGACAGGACGACGACGAGCGGACCCTCGCCGGGAGCGCGCCCCGACAGCGCCAACGCGAGTGCCACCGCGCCGCCCGGCTCGACCACCAGCTTCAGGGTTTCGATTGCGTATCGGACCGCGGTGATCGCCTCGTCGTCGGTCACGGTCTCGCCGCCGCGGACGAGATGGCGATTGATCTCGAACCCGATCGCACCAGGGGTCGGGGCCAGCAGCGCGTCGCACACGGAGCCTGTCGGCTGCTCAGCCGACCGCCGCTCCCCCGCCGCCAGAGATCGGGCGTAGTCGTCGAACCCGTCCGGCTCCACGGTGTGCACCGCGGCATCGGGAAGGTCGGCGGACAGAGCGAGGGCGATCCCGGCGGTGAGGCCCCCTCCACCCGTCGGAACCAGCACCACCGGAGCCTCGACACCAAGGGCCCGGCACTGCTCCGCGATCTCGAGGCCACACGTGCCCTGCCCCGCGATGGTCCAGGCGTGTTCGTACGGGGGGACGATCGCCCCCCCGGTGCGATCGGCGATCTCGGCGGCGATGGCCTCCCTGTCGTCCGACGAGCGGTCGTACTCGACGATCTCTGCACCCCGGCTCCGGGTACCCGCCTTCTTGATCGCCGGGGCGTCGGAGGGCATGACGATCGTCGCCGGAACGCCATGGTGGGCGGCCGCGGCCGCCACGGCCTGGGCGTGATTACCCGACGAGTAGGCGACCACCCCTTTCTCCCGTCTGGCGCGACCCAGCCTGGCGAGGAACGCCATCGCCCCCCGGTACTTGAAGGAACCGGTGCGCTGGAGGGTCTCCAGTTTGAGCAGGACGCGGCGTCCCGCCGCCGCATCGAGGTCGGGGGACTCCACGAGGGGGGTCCGCACCGCGAGGCCGGCGATCAGGTCGGCTGCGGAGCGGACATCGGCGATGGTGGGAACGTCCACGGGAGCGTGACGCTAGAAGCGGCAAGCGGCAACCGGCAAGCCGCAGTCGGGCAGCTCCATAGACTCGACTCATGCCCCGGCTCTTGATCGTGACCCTGGTGTTCACCGTCGTTGCGTGCGGATCCGATGGGGTGGCCGTCGAAGACGTGCCGCCCCTGCCGCCTGCCACTCCCGCCGAGATCCAGGCTCTTCTTGCCGAGTCCGACCGTCCTGTCGTCCTCAACGTGTGGGCGTCGTGGTGCGTCCCCTGCCGGTCGGAGGCGCCGCTGCTGCGCGCCGCCGCCGACGCCCACGGTGACGAGATCCGCTTCGTCGGCATCGACGTGCGCGACGACCAGGACAGCGCCCGGCGGTTCGTCGCCGAGTTCGGGCTCAACCGACTCGTCCACTATTTCGACCCGACGGGAGCGATTCCCGCCGGCCTGGGCGGGCGTGGCGTTCCGATCACCTTCTTCTTCGCCCCTGGGGGTGAGCAGGTGGCGGTCCATCACGGCGTCATCGACGAGCGAGCTCTGGCCCTGGCCATCGACGACCTGCTTCGAAGCGGCTGATGGAGTTCGGCCTGCTGGGCGTGGCGGTGGCGAGCCTCGCAGCCGCGTGGCTGGTGCTCCGGGCCACCGCCGCGGGCGAGTTGTTCGACGCGGTGCTCACTGCGACCGTGGCCGGGATGCTCGCCGGCCGGGTGGGGGCGATGATCCTGGCCGGGACCAACCCGGTGACGCGACCCCTCGACATCCTCATAGTCCGCGGCGGCGTCGACACCGTGGTGGCGTCGACGGCAGCCCTGGTCTTCTTCATGTGGGCCTCCCGCCGAGAGCTGTGGGCCGCTGCAGATGCCGCCGCACCGGCGGTGGCGGCCGCGCTCTCCGTGTGGCACGCCGGATGTTTCGTCGGCGGATCCTGCCTGGGCACGCCCTCGACCCTCCCATGGGCCTGGGCGGCCTCGGCCGGCGGCGTAACGAGGCATCCGACCGAGGTCTACGCGACGCTCGGACTGGCGCTGGTCGCCGGCGCGCTGGTGATCCTGGTCCGCCGACGGCAGATCGCGCCAGGGGTGGTCGCGGCGGGGGCACTCCTCGGCATCTCCGGGATCCGCCTCGTCACCGAACCGCTCCGGGTGACGATCGGCGGCGGCCCGTGGTGGTGGTACGCCGCGGGCGTGCTGACGGGCGGGGCGCTTATCGTGTGGCGGACACTGATCGTTCGTCGGGCGATGGCAGCCGCGCCGACCGGTGACGGGACCTCCTCCCCCGTCTGAGGCGGGGCCACGGGCGCTGGCCCAGCAGGCCGGCCCTTCCGCCCGCTCTCGTACACTCGCCGCC
>DATHSA010000012.1:0-17516 GCA_035464675.1 Acidimicrobiia bacterium | reverse complement strand
CATGCCGATCGACGAGTCGGAGCTGGTGATGGGATACCTGACCGAGTACTCGGGCATCCGGTTCACGATGTTCTTCCTCGCCGAGTACGCCGGGATGTTCTCGATGTCCGCGATCGCCGCCACCTTGTTCCTGGGCGGCTACTACCTCCCCGGCATCCCCGATGGCGCCCTCGACTGGCTCGGTCCGTTGATCCTGATGGGAAAGGTGTCGCTGCTCGTGTTCGTCATCATCTGGCTGCGGTGGACCTTCCCCCGGCTGCGCGAGGATCAGCTGCAATCGCTGGCGTGGCGCTGGCTCATCCCGCTCGCCCTCGCCAACATCGCCGTGACCGCGGTGGCGAAGGTGGTGTTCTGATGGCGCCGAGACTCCCCAAGGTCCCGGGCACCGGGCTTCTCAAGGGCATGTGGGTGACCCTGCGCACCCTCTTCACGAAGCCGGTCACGGTCAACTACCCGAAGGAGAGGGAGGTCCCGGTGCCGCGGGCCCGGGGCGTGATCGCTCTCGACACCGAGGCATGCACCGTCTGCATGCTGTGCGCCCGGGAGTGCCCCGACTGGTGCATCTACATCGAGGGTCACAAGGAACTGCAGCCGCCGTCGAAGCCGGGTGGGCGCCCTCGCAGCCGGGCGGTCCTCGACCGTTTCGACATCGACTATGCACTCTGCATGTACTGCGGCATCTGCGTCGAGGTCTGTCCGTTCGACGCCCTCTTCTGGTCGCCGGAGTACGAGTACTCGGAGGGGAAGATCTCAGCGATGCTCCATGACAAGGAGCGCTTGACCGAGTGGCTCGCCACGGTCCCGCCGCCGCCCCCGTTGGAGAAGGGCTGATGGAATTCAGCACGTGGTGGGAGTGGACCACCGACTGGCTGTCCGACGCTCAGAACATCATGTTCCTGGTGATCGCGCTCGTGATGGTCGTCGCGGCGTTTCGCGTGGTCACCAGCCCTAACGTCGTCCACGCCGCCCTCATGCTGGTACTCGCCCTGGGCGGCTCGGCCGCGCTGTTCCTCATGCTCGGAGCCGAGTTCGTCGCCTGGACCCTGGTGCTGGTGTACATCGGGGCGGTGGTCGTGCTGTTCCTGTTCGGCATCATGATCACCCGGGCCCCGACAGGGAGGGACCCGGTCCGGCTCGATCACGAGCGACGCTGGCCCGCGGCCCTGGTGGCCCTCGGCACCTTCTTGACCCTGGCGATCGTGAGTGTCGCCGCCTTCGAGGACCAGGTGATCGAAGACAGCGTGTCGCGAACCGGTGATCTGGGCGATGTGCTCTTCAGCCGGTTCGTGATCCCCTTCGAGGCGGTTTCCTTCGTCCTGCTCTCCGCCCTGATCGGCGGCATCGTCATCGCGAGGAAGGACCCCGAGAAATGACCGTCAGCCAGTTCCTCGTCCTGGGCGCGCTCCTGTTCTCGATCGGGATCTACGGGGTGCTGGTCCGGCGCAACGCGGTGCTCGTCTTGCTGTCGGTCGAGTTGATGCTCGCCGCGGTGAACATCAACCTGGTGGCGTTCGGCGCGTTCCTCCAGGATTCACTCCTCGCCGGCCAGGCATTCGCCCTGTTCGTCATCACGATCGCCGCCGCCGAGGTGGGCATCGGGCTGGCGATCGTCGTGATGATCTTCCGCAACCGCTCGTCGGCGAACGTCGACGAGCTCGACCTGATGCGGTGGTGAGCCCATGACCGCATCCCTCTTCGCGTTCGCCGGTGAGGCCCATGAGGTCGCTCGGCTGTCCGATGGCGGCGTGCTAGCCGAGTTCGCCTGGCTGATCCCTCTGGTCCCGCTCGTCCTCATGTTCGGGATCGTCTTCTTCGGCAAGCGTCTGCCCTTCAAGGGGTGGGAGTTGGCCGAGGCCGCAATGCTGTTCGTTGCGGTATACGGGGTGGCGCTCTTCATCGCGAACGCCGGCGAGGGCATCCACCATGAAGGCGCCGTCGAGATCGCCCGCCTCGGGTCGTACACGATCGAGTGGGGCTGGGTGGTCGACGGGCTCTCGATCATGATGTACGCCGTCGTCGGGGTGGTCGGCCTGGCGGTCTTCACCTACGCCAAGGGCTACATGAAGGGCGACGAGCGGTACACCTGGTTCTTCGCAGCCTTCACACTCTTCGCCGGCGCCATGCTGGTCCTGGTCTCGTCGGCCAACTTGATCCAGCTGATCGTCGGCTGGGAGCTGGTCGGCGTCGCCTCGTACCTGCTGATCGGGCACTACTGGGAGGACCACGCCAACAACGCCGCCGCCATCAAGGCGTTCATCACCAACAAGATCGCCGATGTCGGCCTGGTCATCGGGGTGATCATCATCGGGGTCACGGTCGGCTCCTTCCGGTTCGCCGACGTGCTCACCGCAGTCTTCGAGGGCGACTCGGCGCTGGCACAGGTGGCGTTCTGGGCTGGCCTGGCGCTGTTCATCGGGGCCATGGGCAAGAGCGCCCAATTCCCCTTCCATGTGTGGCTCCCCGACGCCATGGCGGGCCCGACTCCGGTGTCGTCCCTGATGCATGCAGCGACGATGGTGACCGCCGGGGTGTACCTGCTGGGACGGATGTTCCCCTTCTACCAGTCGGACATGTTCGCCGTCGACGTCAAGGCGATCATCATCGTCATCGGAGCGATCACGCTGTTCGCCACCGGCCTGATCGCGCTCGTCCAGGACGACATCAAGAAGGTGCTGGCCTACTCGACCCTGTCGCAATTGGGGTACATGACGGCGGCGATGGGGGCGGGCGCCTATACGGCGGGGCTCTTCCACCTCTTCACCCATGCCTTCTTCAAGGGCCTGTTGTTCCTCGGGGCGGGGTCGGTGATCCACGCGGTCCACTCCAACAACATGAGTGACATGGGGGGTCTGCGTAAGTCGATGCCGTGGACCTACCGCACGTTCCTCATAGGGTCGCTGGCCCTGGCCGGGATCTTCCCCCTCGCCGGCTTCTGGTCGAAGGACGAGATCCTCGCATCGATCTCCTACGACGCCGGGCACGGCGGAGGCATGGTGGCGAGCGTCGTGCTGTGGGTCGCCATCGCCGGGGCGTTCGTCACCGCGTTCTACATGGCTCGGGCCGTATACCTCACGTTCTTCGGGGACTACAAGGGTCAGGCCCATCCCCACGAGTCGCCCAAGGTGATGACGTACCCGATGATCGGGCTGGCCGGGCTGTCGATCGTCGCCGGGTTCGCCAACGTGCCGGGCGTGTTCACGGGATTCACAGAGTGGCTCGCCGCCCGGCCGTTCCCGATGGGCGACCATCACGCAGAGGCGATCAACTTCGCCCTCGCCGCCATCGGCCTGCTGGTGGCGCTGGCCGGGATCGCCGCCGGCACCCGGCTCTGGCGCAAGGACGCCGCCACGCAGCGGGAGCGAGACACCTTCCGCATCCCGGTGCTGTATCCGGTGCTGGCCAACAAGTACTACATCGACGACCTCTACCGGGTGGCCCTGGTCGACCCGATCAAGGGCCCGGTGGCCCGGTTCATCGACTGGACCAACACCTACGTCATCGACACCGTGGTCAACGCCTTCGGTGCGGTGTCGAAGGGCCTGGCAGGGTTCGTGTACGGCGGTCTCGACCAGCGGGGCATCGACTTCACCGTCAACGCCCTCGCCGGTGGGACCGGAGAGGCCGGAGAGGCGCTGCGTCGCACGACGACGGGGCGGGTCCAGCAGTACGCAGGGGCGTTGTTCGCCGGGGCGGTGCTCCTGGTCCTGGGCTTGCTGATCTTCACGTAGGAGGAGGACGAGCGTGATGGAGATGTTCGACGACGGGTGGGGCCTGAGCCTCATCGTGTTCCTGCCCCTGGTGGGCGCCGGGGCGGTGCTCCTGCTGCCCAAGGCGCAGGAGGGCCTCGCCAAGGTCGTGGCCCTCGTGTTCGCGTTCGCCTCGTTCGCGGCGTCGGTGCTCGCCGTGGTCCGATTCGACTTCGACGCCACCGAGCAGTTCCAGTTCGGCACCGACCTGTCGTGGATCTCGGCGATCGGCTCCCGGTATCACATCGGCATCGACGGCATCAGCATGCCCCTCCTCGTCCTCTCCACGCTGATCACCGTCCTGGCCATCGTGTACTCGTGGAACCACTGGCCAGAGCCTCACAACCCGAAGGCATTCCTGGTCCTGCTTCTCCTCCTGGCGACCGGGATGAACGGCACCTTCGTGGCGCTCGACCTGGTGCTCTTCTTCATCTTCTTCGAGTTGGTGCTGCTCCCGATGTACTTCATGATCGGGATCTGGGGGGACCGCACCAGGATCCGGCTGCCCGGGTTCAGGAGGGAGGTGGAGACGCGGCTCTACGCGTCGATCAAGTTCTTCCTCTTCACCCTCTTCGGGTCGGCGTTCATGCTCCTCGGGTTCCTGGCCCTCTACTTCAAGAGCGACCCGCACACCTTCGACATGATCGCTCTCGCCGAGGCCGGGCAGATGGGGATGTTCGACGGGACCTTCGGCGCATGGGTGTTCGCCGCCCTCTTCCTCGGATTTGCGGTGAAGGTGCCGATGTGGCCACTCCACACCTGGCTTCCCGACGCCCATACCGCGGCGCCGACCGTCGGCTCGGTGCTCCTGGCTGCGATCCTGCTGAAGCTCGGCTCGTACGGCTTCATCCGGATCAGCCTCCCGATCCTCCCCACCCAGGCACAGGAGTGGGCGCCCATCATCGCCATCCTGGCGGTGATCGCCATCATCTACGGCTCTCTGGCATGTCTGGCGCAGACCGACATGAAACGGCTCATCGCCTTCTCGTCCGTCGGCCACATGGGCTTCGTGATGCTGGGCATCTCCACCCTCACCGACGTCGGCATCAACGCGGCCGTGATCGGGATGGTCGCCCACGGGGTCATCACCGGGATGCTGTTCTTCCTGGCCGGGTCGATGCAGCACCGGTACCACACGAGGGAGATGGCCCGCCTCGGCGGGAACATGAAGCTGATGCCGATCCTCGGCGGGCTGCTCGCCTTCACCGCGATGGCGTCACTCGGCCTGCCGGGCCTCGCCGGGTTCTGGGGCGAGTTCATGGCGCTGCTCGGGTCGTTCAACCCGCTCGACGGCCTCAGCCTCACCGTGTTCCGGACCGCAATGGTGGTCGGCGCCATCGGCACCGTGCTCACCGCGGGCTACATGCTGTGGATGCTCCAGAAGGTCAACCTCGGTGAGCCATCCGAGGAGTGGGCCGGCAAGGAGTTCCACGACGCCGACGGGTTCGAGCTGGCGGCGTGGGCGCCACTCGTGGTGGCGATCTTCGCCATCGGCGTTTTCCCCAAGATCGTGTTCGGCGCCACCAACGACGCCGTGTCCGAACTGGTCCGGCGGGCTTTCGGGGGCTGAGTGTTCGACTACCACGCCCTCGCCCCCGAGCTCATCATCGGCGTCGCCCTGCTGGCGGCGATCGCCGCCGATCTGATCCTCCCCGAGCGGCTCAAGTACCTGGTGGGCGTGACCGCGCTGCTCGGGCTGGTGGCCGCGGCGGTGCCGCTGCTCACGCTGGCGTTCTGCGGGGACATCTCGGGGTGCACCGACGCCGGTGACCGGGTGCTGTTCGGCGGGTCGTTCGTGGTCGACGACTTCGCCCTCGTGCTCAAGGGCCTGTTCATCGTGTCGGGTGTGATCTCGCTGCTGCTCTCGGTCGGCTACATCGAGAGCGACGACTACTACCAGGGCGAGTTCTACTTCCTGCTGCTCGCCTCGGTCGCCGGAGCGCTGGTCATGGCGTCGTCTCGCGACCTGCTCACGATGTTCGTCGGACTCGAGCTGGTTTCGGCGCCGGCCTTCCTTCTCGCCGGGTGGCGCAAGGGCGACCTCCGCAGCAACGAGGCATCGCTCAAGTTCTTCCTGACCGGCGTCCTCTCGGTGGCGGTGATGCTGATGGGGATGTCGCTCGTGTACGGCATGACGGGGCAGCTGACCTTCGAGGGGATCGCCCTGGCGGCGGTGGCAGGTGACCTCGGGAGCGAGCCGGCCTTCATGCTCGGCGTGGTCTTCGTGCTGATCGGATTCGCCTTCAAGGTGTCTGCGGTGCCGTTCCACTTCTGGGCCCCCGACACGTACCAGGGGGCGCCGACCCCGGTGGCGGCGTACCTGTCGGTGGGCTCGAAGGCAGCGGGCTTCGTTGGCCTGCTGGTTCTCTGTTACCAGGCGTTCTCCACGGTCCCGGAGATCTGGGGGCCCATCCTGTGGGTGCTGGCGGTGGCGTCGATGACGGTCGGCAACCTCATCGCGTTGCGGCAGTCCAACATCGTGCGCCTGCTCGGATACTCGTCCATCGCGCAGGGCGGGTTCATCCTGGTCCCCTTCGCCATGGCCGCCTCGTACGACACCGTCGGGCTCTCCGATGCCTTCTTCGCCTCGGTCACGTACATCCTCGTCTACGCCTTCATGAACCTGGGGGCGTTCGCCGTGGTGATCGCCGCCGCCCCCAAGACCGGGAGTGGCGACATCGAGGACTTCGGTGGGCTCAACCGCTACGCCCCGGGTCTGGCCGCGCTGCTGGCGCTGTTCTTCTTCTCCCTGGCGGGCATCCCACCGCTCGCCGGCTGGTTCGCCAAGTTCGTGATGTTCCGGGCGGTCATCGGGGTCTTCGAGTCGCCCTGGGCCGTGGCGCTCGCCGCCATCGCCGCGGTCAACGCCGTGATCGCCCTCGTCTACTACGCCCGGGTCGTCAAGTCCGTCTACATGGACGACGTCCCGGTGACGGTCCCGGTGGACCGAGCCGCCGAGACCGAGGTGCCTCGCCCCCTTGCACTGGCCCTCGGCATCACCGCGGTCGCGGTCGTGGTCGTCGGCTTCTTCCCGCAGATCCTGGGCTTCTTCGGCGAGGTGACCGAGAGGCTGGTGGCGGGGCCGTAGGGGCCGTTGCCCGTTGCCCGTTGCCCGGGCGTGTGTCGACTCCAATGTGATCTTCTCTTGGCTGTCAGCTGTCAGCTGTCTTCCCTGGAATCTTCCGCGGCGGCCCTGCGTCTGAGACGCGATGAAGAGGGATCCCCAACGGCCTGATCCTGCCCGGTGACGGCGGTATCAACGTCGGCCACGACTGGCGCATCGACGACCTCGGCTACGAGGAGTACGTCTCCCAGCACGGCGAGCGGTACTGCCCGTGGGATGCGGATCTGGTGGACCTGATCGAGGGCTGAGGCGGATCAGCCGAGGCGGACGGTGTAGTGCCTCCCGCAGCGGGAACAGGTGATCGCCTCACCCGTGGTTCCTTGGACCGGGGCTCCACAGAACGGACACTGGGAGAACGGCTCGGTACTCGACGGCGCGGTGGATCGGTGCAGTATCGGTGTCGCCAGTGCGGCGGCGGCGAGCAGTACGGCGAGGACCGAAAAGGCCCGCCAGTAGCCGGAGAGGTCGACCTCGAACCATATGGCGACCAGCAGCATTCCCGCCACCGCGGCGACGAGCACGAAGGCGGTGGTACCGACCCATGACGATGGCCCCCGGATCGGCCAGGCCGACAGGAGGCAGGCGAGGGCACACGCCACAGCCACCAGGTAGGCGGATCCGGCGGCCTTGGCGAACCACACCGACTCTGGCCGTGACCAGATGCCCACCGTCACCATCACGAAGCCGAGAGCCGCGGTCGCGATTCCGAGGTGGGGGATCCAGCCGAGTCGGCCTGCTGTCAGCGCGGGTGCTGAGGTCATCGCCAGCACGGCCGTGGCGGTGGCAAGCAGGGAGGTGAGCAGGATCTTGCCCTCGGTGTCACCGATGTCTCCGCTCAGGAGCACGAAGACGGCGATGGCGGCGTTGGCGGCGATGAGACCGATGACGATCCGGACCAGTGGGCGGTTCATGTCGTCATGAGCGCGCCGGGGGATGTGGCCGAACAGTCCCGATCTCAGTGCCCTCAGTCACGGATCATCGTGAGCAGCATCACCGTCGGCTCGAGCGCCAGGACCCCGTGGGCAAGCCTCGCCGGCATGTGGATCCATGTTCCGGGAGAGGCGTCGACCGTGCGTTCCCCCAATGTGACCCGAAGGCGACCCTGGATCACTTGGACGATCGCCGGGACGGCCGCGGTGTGTTCGGTCAGCTCCTGTCCCTCGTCGAACGCGAAGCCGACGACGCGGATCGAGTCGTCCTTGTAGACAACCCGGCTCAGTGTCCCGTCGGCGGGAATCTCGAGTTCGGTTCGGAGGTCTTCGAGCACCGTCGATTCCATCATGGAGGCCACGGTAGGCCCGGACGTAGGCCTCGGTGACACAGTCGTCGTGCGTACCATTCCCGCGGGCGTGACATGGGACGACATGGCAGATCCCGTGCTGATCGCACTGGCACGAGGGGCCTCGTCGAGATCGCAACGCGCGAGCCGGAGACAGGTCGCATGCGAACGACGAGCGTTTCGCTGCACAACGTGGACCGACGGCTGGTGCTCGCCGATCGTCCCGGGATGCGGGGCTGGTACAACGACCTGCTTGCCGATCCGACGCTGACGATCCATCTCGAGCCTCTCGGCGTCGACGCCGAGGTCCCGGGCCGCGCAATGCCGGTGACCGAGTGGCAGGAGCGCCGCCGCCTGATGGAGCAGGTGATGGTGAAGGGCTTCGGATTCGCGCCGGACCGCGCGTCCAGAGAACTCGACTTCTGGGTCACGCGATCCCCGCTGGTGCGCGTCGAGGCCGACTGGCCCGGATGGGTCGACGCCTGAGGATCTCGGGAGAGGACCCGATGGCGCCGCAGCGCATGCCCGGTACCCTCCCGCGCCATGATCGGCGTCTTCGACTCCGGAGTCGGCGGACTCGCCGTCCTCCGCGAGACGAGGGTGCTGCTCCCCCGGGCCGACATCGTGTATCTGGCGGACCAGGGCAACGCTCCCTACGGGAGTCGCACTCTCTCCGAAGTGCGCCGCTTTGCGGAGGAGACGACGGGGAGGCTGGTGGATAGGGGCGCCCGCACCGTCGTGATCGCGTGTAACACCGCTTCGGCGGCCGCGCTCGGTCATCTGAGGCGTCGACATCCCGAGATCGCCTTCGTCGGGATGGAGCCGGCGGTGAAACCCGCGGTCGCCGCCACCAGATCTGGTGTCGTCGGCGTCCTGGCCACCCCGACCACCTTCTCGGCGAGAGTGTTCGACGACCTGGTCGGTCGCTTCTCGGCGGGCATCGACGTGATCGCTCACCCCTGCCCGGGATGGGCGCAGGCGGTCGAGGAAGGTTGGCCGGATGCCGGTGTCGCGATCACCGAGCACCTCGCCACGCTCCTTGCCGCGGGAGTCGACACGCTCGTGATCGCCTGCACTCACTACTCGTTCCTGGCGGACGCCATCGCCCGATCGGCTCCAGGGGTGACGGTGATCGATCCCGCCGCGGCGGTGGCACGACAGGTGGCCCGGGTTGCGGACCCGGCGGGTTCGGGCAGCACCACCTACCTCACCACAGGTGACCCGGCCCGGTTCGCCGCTCAGATCGAGCGACTGCTGGGAATCCGGGTCGAGTCTGCCGCGGTGCATTGACGGCCAGAATGATTCGCGTGCTCGACCGAATCCGATCCGAGATCGAAGCCGCGGGGCCGATCCCGTTCGACCGCTTCATGACCATGGCGCTCTACGACCCCGACCGTGGGTACTTCACGGCGTCGACCGCATTGCGATCGTCCACCGACGGCGACTTCCTGACGAGTCCTGAGGTGAGTCCCCTGTTCGGGGCGACCCTGGCTCGCTTCGTCGACTCCGAGGCGGAACGGATCGGTTTGCCACCGTCCGTTGTCGATGCCGGTGCCGGCTCTGGTTCGCTTCTCAGAGCACTGCTCGACTCCCTGGCCGCCCCGCCCCCCGATGTCTACGCGGTCGAGGTGTCACCGTCGGCGACGGAACGGGTCCTCGCCACGGTTCCCGAGGCGACAGTCCTGGCCTCCATCGCCGACCTGCCGGTGATGTCGACCGGTGTCGTGATCGCCAACGAACTGCTCGACAACCTGCCGGCGGCGATCGCGGTCCGGCGGGGAGACGGTTGGGCCGAGAAGGTCGTCACAGTGGGAGACGGCGTGCTCGCGCTCGCGGAGCAACCAGCGCGGCCTGAAGTCGCCGCCTGGGCGGAGGCCCACTCTGGCCCGATCACGGAGGGGGGACTGGTCGAGGCCCAGATGCAAGCATCGGCCTGGGTGGTCTCGGCCATGGGCCGGTTCGGGACCGGGGCGCTGGTCGTCATCGACTACGGGGACACCGCCGAGGCCCTGGCTCCTCGCCGCATGGCCGGGACGGTCAGGACCTACCGGTCCCACCACCTCGGGCCCGACCCCTTGCTTGCCCCGGGCGAGACCGACATCACCATGGACGTGAACTTCAGCGCCATCGCCGCCGCGGCTCGAGAAGCCGGCGCCGAGGTCACGATCGAGCGCCAGGACGACTTCCTCGAGGGATTGGGTCTGGGCTCGGCACTGTCGGAACTTCGCCGGCAGGAACTCGATCTGGCCCGAAGCGGCGAGGTCATGGAACGCCTGCGGGTGCGAAGCCAGGTCACCGGGGCCGAGACCCTTCTCCACCCCAGGGGCCTGGGCGACTTCCGGGTGATGGTGGCGCGAATCTGATGTTTACCGCTCCCTGAGTCCTGGGGACAAGCACGCCTCGCGGCTTGTCCCTCGGGACGAGGCGCTGACTGTCGGCAGCCCAAAGGAGGAGATGCAGAAATGCGTCGTTTCATAATCCTGGCGGCCGTCGTGTCGCTGGCGCTGGCCTTTGCCGCACCGGTAGGTGCGGGAGGTCCCAACGGCATCGGTGGCCAGACACAGGGAGACGTGTCCGACCGTCTGGAGGAGCTGAAGCTCACGAACCCCCTCACGACGTCCCTCGATCCGGGCCTGTTCACCGCGGGTACCGACGAGGTGATGATCCGGCTGAGCGACCCGTCGGTCGCCGAGCAGGGGTTGAGTGGCAGCAGCGCCCAGGCGGCAGCGGAGACCTTGAGAGCACAGCAATCGGACCTGATCGCCCGCGTTCTCGAGCTCGACCCCGATGCCAAGGTGTTGGCACAGGTTCAGCTCGTTCTCAACGCAGTCTTCTTCGAGCTCGAGACTTCGGTGCTCGAAGAGATCGCCGGTGATCCGGGAGTCGCCCGGATCGTGCCAGTAGGCGAGTACGAGCTGGATCTGAGTGAAACGGTGCCGTACATCGGAGCGAGTGACGTCCAGACGGCCGGTTTCGACGGAACCGGGGTCAGCGTCGCGGTACTCGACAGCGGGATCGACTACTACCACTCCGCCCTCGGCGGGTCGGGCAATCCGGCGGACTATGCCGGCGACGACCCGACGATCGTCGAGGCGGGGACCTTCCCGACCGCCAAGGTCGTGGATGGCTACGACTTCGTAGGTGGAGCCTGGCCGGCCGGCCCCTTGGCGCCGGACCCAGATCCACTCGACGACGGCCCCGAGGCGGGTCACGGCACCCACGTCGCGCACATCATCGGCGGTACCGGTGGCGTCGCCCCCGGCGTCGAGCTGTACGCGGTCAAGGTGTGCTCGTCGGTCTCGACGGCATGCTCGGGTATTGCTCTGATCGAGGGGATGGAGTTCGCCGTCTCCCCCGATGGAGACAGTGACCCGAGTGATCATGTCGACATCGTCAACATGTCACTGGGCGCGATCTATGGCCAGGCCTTCGACGACGACCTGTCGGAAGCGGTGGACAACGCCACTGCCGTCGGAGTCCTCACCGTGGCTGCGGCGGGCAACGACTCCGACAAGCCTTATGTGACCGGGACGCCGGCGGCGGCGCCGACCGCGCTGTCGGTCGCGCAGACTCAGGTGCCATCGGCCAATCTGCAGCTGATCACCGTCGACGACGTCGACTACCCGGCCGTGTTCCAGCCGTGGTCGGTGCCACTGGTGGCACAGATCGGGCCCAGCCCCGTGCAGTACGGCGACGGCAGCGGCGGAAACCTGAACGGGTGTGCCCCGTTCACCGCCGGTTCGCTGACCGGGAAGATCGTCCTGGTCGACAGGGGAGCGTGCAACTTCACCCTGAAGATCAAGAACATCGGCGACGCCGGTGGCGAGGCCGGGATAATCGGCCTGGTCGCTCCGGGCGGCCCGTTCTCGGGCGGCGATGGTGGCGACGGTCCGATCACGATCCCCGGTTACATGATCAGCCAGGCGGACTCCAACGCCATCAAGGCGGCGATCGCCGACGGCGGCGCCGTCGGGGTGATCGACCCAACCAACCAGCTCCCGCTTGTCGGGCAGATGGTCGGCGGATCGGCACGGGGCCCGTCGATGCAGTTCAACAACCTGATCAAGCCCGAGATCGGCGCCCCCGGCGCCTCGGTCTCGGCGATCGCAGGGACAGGCACGGACACCGGACCCTTCGGGGGCACGTCCGGGGCCTCCCCGATGGTGGCCGGCTCGGCCGCCTTGCTCCTCGACGCCTTCCCCGGAAGGTCGCCGATGGAGATCAAGTCGGTACTGATCAACACCGGTGAGACCGACATCGACACCGATCCCTTCGCCGGGCTCGCGCCGATCACCCGGATCGGCGGCGGCGAGGTGAGAGTCGATCGTGCCCATGGCACGTCGGCGGCGGCCTGGGACGACGCCAGCGGCAACGCCGCGTTGTCGTTCGGCTTCGACGACACCACGGGCACCAGCGTGCTCACCAAGACGATCACGGTGCGCAACTACAGCGGCAGCCCGATCACGTACGACGTCAATCCGACGTTCCGGTACGGGGGCGACGCCGCATTGGGAGCAGTGTCGTTCTCGGCTCCTGCGAGCATCGTCGTTCCGGCGAACGGTGAACACCAATTCACGTTGGAGGTCACCGTCGACGGCTCGGCTCTCAAGGCCTGGTATGGCAACTCGGGCTTCCTCGGTGCCACCGCAGGGTGGTTGACCGACCTCGAGTTCGATGGCTACATCGAGCTGGACGACACCGGCGGCGACACCAACGACATCCATCTGCCGTGGCACGTGCTGCCGCGGAGGTCGGGTGACGTCGAGGTGACACCGACCGGTCCCAACCAGTTCGGCCTGACGAACAACGGTGTAGGTGCCACCGCCGTGGAGGCCTACACGCTGCTCGCCACGAGCGACGACATCGCCGAGGGTGGGCGCGGAGAGGAGATGCCGATCATCGATCTTCGCGCCGTCGGGTACAGCACGTTCCAGGTGCCGGCAGGCTTCTGCGGGCCCCAAGCCTCCTTCGTGGTGGCGTTCGGGGTGAACACCTGGGAGCGGCAGACCCATGCCAACGCTCCGGCGTTGTTCTTCTTCGACATCGATGTCGACGGTGACTTCGTCCCGGACTACGAGGTGTTCAACGCCGACCTGTCGATCTTCTCGCCGTCGTTCAACCTGAGCGACGGGCGCAATGTCACCGTGGTCGTGAACCTGGACACCGGGGCAGCCTCGGCGTTCTTCTTCACCGATCACGAGACCAACAGCGCCAACACGGTGCTGTTCGCCTGCGCCAGCCAGCTGGGCCTGTCCGCCGGACAGACGCTGCAAGGGCACGTGGCGATCGGAGGTGCCTTCGACCTGTATTTCCAGGGCGCAGTCACCGACTTCGTCCCGATCCAGTTCGGTCCGGGGATCGCCTCGACACCAGTCACGTTCCAGGGCAACAACTCTGGGGCGGTCGTGCTCGGGTCGGGTGACTCCGTCACCGGCACGTTGTCTGGCCTGGGGACCACCCGTGGGGCCCTGCTGCTGTTCAGGGGCGGTGCCCCTGACGGCAACGAGGCTGCGGTGATCGAGCCCTAGCAAATCGAGCCGAATGCGCTCTGGGGGGCCGGACCACCCGGCCCCCCAGACGCGCGTCATGGCTGAATCCCCGGCCCCGGGTCCGACGGGCGTCCCACGCTCGGAATCTCACGTTGCCCCCCGTCGTTACTCTTTCACCATGCGCAACAACATGAAGACCCTCGTCCTGATGGCCGGCCTCGGGGCCCTGTTCGTGTTCGTCGGACAGCTGCTCGGCGGAACCGGCGGCGCGGTCACGGCCCTGGTGATCGCCGGGCTCATCAACTTCGGGATGTACTTCTTCTCGCACAAGATCGCCCTCGCCTCCGCAAAGGCGAAGCCGGTCGAGGAGCACGAGCTGCCCAACGTGTATCAGATCGTGCGGTCGCTGGCGCAGCGTGAAAACATGCCGATGCCGAAGATCTACCTCATCCAGTCGGCGCAGCCCAACGCCTTCGCCACCGGCCGCAACCCCAAGAACGCCGCGGTCGCCGTGACCACCGGGATCCTCGAGATGATGGACCACGCCGAACTCGAGGGCGTTCTCGCCCACGAGCTGTCGCACGTGAAGAACCGCGACATCCTCATCTCGACGATCGCAGCCACGGTCGCGGTGGCCCTGTCGTTCCTGGTGCGCATCGCGTTCTGGACCGGGATGGGCGGCAACCGGCGTCGCAATGATCCGGTCTCGGCGATCGTCGGGATCCTGGCGATCATCCTGGCGCCGCTCGCGGCGATGGTGATCCAGATGGCCATCAGCCGCTCACGCGAGTACGAGGCGGACCGAAGCGGTGCCGCGATCACCGGTGCTCCTCTCAATCTGGCCCGTGCTCTCGAGAAACTCGAGGTCGGGACTGCCCGTGTGCCGATGGAGGTCAACCCCTCCACGGCGCAGTTGTTCATCGCCGACCCCCTCAAGGCCTTCGGTCGACGGGGCTCGGGCGGGATGGGCGGAATCGCCCGGATGTTCTCCACGCACCCCCCGATCCCCGAGCGGATCGAGCGCCTCAACGCGATCGCTCAGCAGGGCCTGATCCGTTGAGACGAGAGGACGGCCGCTCATGGGGTTGGGGCCCCATGGTGCGGAGGAGGATGGGGTTGGGGCTCCATCCGGGTCTGGCCGGCAGGGCGATCGCTCAGCAGGGCCTGATCCGTTGAGCCTGCGGAAAATCGGTCGACGCGACGAAGCCCCGGGGTCCCGGGGCTTCGTCCTGCTCGGCGCCTATTCCCTCACTCCGGTTGTGGCGGCATCGGCGGGGGCTCGGGGGCGGGTGGCGCGAGTGCCGGCGCAATTGCCGCCGACCCCGCGGTCGGCCGATCCGAGAACAGCCATACGCCGGCGAACGCCAGCGCGCCGGGGATCCCGTACCAGAGGATGATGTCGGTGGCGCCCGGTGCATCGTCGTAGACGAGTGTCAGGATCTGAAGGATCAGGACGATCGTCCCGACGGCGCCCACCGCAGCAAGGACCGTGGTTCGCCACTGCGTGGCCGCCCACAGATAGGCGGCGACCAGTGCGATGGTGAGGACCAGCCATCCGTCGGCCGAGCCGAAGAGGGCCAGCGAGAAGATCCAGGCGTAGACCGCGCCGATCAGGAGGCCGGCGTTTCTGGGAGTGATCGTGCCGGTGCGGGCCAGCCAGATCCAGCTCAGGCCGAGCGCAACGCTCGCCGCGTGCGAGATCCAGCTCATAGGCTCGCTCGACCCTCCGAGCGCCCTCGAGATGAAGAAGTCCGTGACCCGGACGTACTCCTCGACCTGAATCAGGACGAGGATGGCCTGGAGGGCGCTCACCGCGACGGCGAAGAGGGCCAATTGTGTCGGCACGCTGCGCAGCCGCTGCCACCCGACGACGGCCACGATCGCCGACGGGATCAGCACCACGATCGGCGTGAAATCGTCGATGTCCAGATCGAAGAGCAGCAGCGAGAACGCGATCGCCGCCAGCCCGTATCCGACCAGCAGCAGGAATCCCGATGCGCGCCGCACGGCGCCGGTGCGATCGGCAAAGCGGTACCCGGTTCCAAAGACCACCGCGGCCCCGGCGAGCGCCACCAGGCCGCCCTGCAGGTAGTCGATGTCGCCGGTGATGAAGGCGAATATCGGATCCTCGGGCAGCATCACCTTGACGATGCCGGCGATCGTCGCGATGAAGAGCGCGACCGCTCCGAAGTAGCCCAGGACCTCGACGGTCCGAGGCCCTCCCGGTGACTCCGGCGGTGCCTCCTCGAGCCGCTCTGCCTGTTCGAACGAGATGACCCCCCGGTCGACCCAGCGATCCCTGTCGTCGCTCATTCCCTCCCCTTCGGTGATTTCGACAGCCTATCCGGTCGCTGGTCGCCCCCGAGGGGGCGATGGTCCCGATGGCCGGGAAGCCGTGGTCGACCGAGAAGGTTGACTCGGGGAGGGATCGGGCTCCGGTCAGGTGCCACTATCCTCCGTGCGCTTTCCGGGGGGCTGCCCGAGCGGCCAAAGGGAGCAGACTGTAAATCTGCCGGCGTACGCCTACGGAGGTTCAAATCCTTCGCCCCCCACCCTGTTGATTCCCGGCCGGACTTCGCCGCCTGCGGCGGCGAACAGACGCTGGTCCGGCCTCCTCCGCCAGATGGGGCCCCAGCCCCATGGCGGCCGTGGTGTGATTCCCGGCCGGACTTCGCCGCCTGCGGCGGCGAACAGACGCTGGTGTGATTCCCGGCTGGAACTTCGGCGCCCATCGTCGAACGCACTCGGGTAGTCTTCCTGACCACTGCGGGACCCAGGGCCCGTGACTACTCCTCCATCTCTGCCAGACGAACGGGCTGGCGACAGTCGAAGAACAGGGAGGATCCCATGAGCGATTCCGCTCGACCCGTCCGTGCGGCCGAACCACTCGTGCTCGGCGCGTTCGACGTCAGGGGGTTCGTCGTGGCCGTGCGCGGTCTCGACGACACCCGTATCGCCGACGCCGTAGATGCCCTCTATCTCGCCATCGACGAGATGGTGAACGCTTCCGGCGGCCGCGTCGTCAAGTTCATCGGGGATGGTGCCCTCGCGGTCTGGCCGCCGGACCGGGCCGATGACGCCCTCGGGGCGATGATCGAGTTGAGAGAGCGAGCCCTCTCGGCGCTCGACCCATTCGGCATCAGGGGCGACCTGATCTGCCGGATGCACCACGGCGAGGTCGTTGCCGGGGAGTTCGGACCGAAGCGCACCTACGACGTGATCGGCAAGGACGTGTTCCTGGCGTTCACGCTGCCCGCCCGGACGCTGTCGGTGTCGGCCGAGGCGTTCCGCAAGCTCGGCGACGAGGCGCGGTCCCTGCTGAAGAAGCACACCGAGCCGATCGTCTACATCCCCGTCGGGGATCCACGGCCGTAGGAGCGGGGAGGGCGGATGGCAGAGGGCGGATGGCAGAAGCCGGGATCGACTTACTCGGCCCCCCTCTGCCCTCTGCCTCTCTGCCTTCTCCAGCGCGACTATCCTGCCGACGCCTACCGCGCCTCCTTAGCTCAGCGGTAGAGCACTTCCATGGTAAGGAAGGGGTCCCCGGTTCGATCCCGGGAGGAGGCTCAGGCGGTGGCGGCAAGGTGCCGCCGCCGAGGCGGCGTAGCTCAGAGGTAGAGCACCCGGCTCATAATCGGGTTGTCGGTGGTTCGAGTCCACCCGCCGCTACGCAGCCGACGACAGTCGGATCGCACACAGACAACGAGGAGATCGGAACCCATGGGTAAGGAGAAGTGTGAGCGGTCGAAGCCGCATGTGAATGTGGGGACGATGGGTCATATTGATCATGGGAAGACGACGTTGACGGCTGCGATCACGAAGGTGTTGTCGGAGGCGGGTGTGGGGGGGTCGAATCGGTTTACGGCGTTTGATGAGAT
>DATHSA010000011.1:0-6409 GCA_035464675.1 Acidimicrobiia bacterium | reverse complement strand
CGGCGATCCCGAGGAGGTGCTCGCCGCCATCTGGGACCTGGTCTGGGTCGGCGAGGTCACCAACGACACCCTGGCCCCGCTGCGCGCATTCCTCTGGGGTCGGGTCCGCAAGGTGGCCGGCTCCAAGCCGGTGCTTCCCGGGGGGTCGGCGCCGCCGGCGGGGTCGGGGCGCTGGTACCTGATGGCGAATCTCCTGGGTGACCCTCCCGCCGACACCCTGGCGCAGGCGGCCCGGGCCGATCAGATGCTTGAGCGCCACGGGATCGTCACCCGTGATGCGGTGCTGTCCGAGGGCGCGCCCGGCGGGTTCGCCGGGATGTACCCGGTCTTCCGGGCGATGGAGGACGCCGGGAGGATCAGAAGGGGGTATTTCGTGGAGGGCATGGGCGGCTCCCAGTTCGCCCTGCCGGGAGCCGTCGACCGGCTGCGCGCCGGGTCCGATCGGCAGGGTGCGGTGACGCTGGGCGCCGCCGACCCGGCGAACCCCTTCGGGTCGTCCCTGCCGTGGCCCGAGCACGAGGGTCGGCCGTCACGCTCGGCAGGTGCATTCGTGGTGATCGCAGACGGAAGACTGCTGGCATTCGTGGAACGGGGCGGCCGCACGGTGCTGTCCTTCTCGGAAGACGCCGAAGTCCTGGAGGCGGCCGCCTCGGCCCTGGTGGCGTTGGGCAAGAGGCGCATGCGACGGATGGTGGTGTCGACGGTCGACGGCGAACCGGCCGGGTCGACGCCGCTGGGTCGGGCACTGGTCGAAGCAGGCTTCGCCGAGGGATACAAGGGGCTGACCCTGGCGGGGTAGGCATCGCCGCACCGCCCATACGGTCGCCCCCCTCCTCTCACCCTCCGGGCGGGACTCCCCCTGTTCCCCCCGGCTTCGCCGATGCGGCCCCCTGCTTCGCAGTGTGAGACGGGGGAGACGCAAGAGAGAAGGTCCTCGCTCGCTTCAGGGGGCTGGCGAACGAGCGAAGCGAGTCCGGAGGGAGATGTCGCCCCGACTCATGGCCTCACTGCGTACCTCAGCACCTTTGCCAGCGCGAGCGGGCCTGGTCTTGCCTCGAACATCGTGGTCTCCCGCAAGGCCGGCCCGCCCCTCCGGTGGAAGACCGACCAGGGCGGCGCGGGGACCAGGCGGAAGGGGGCCGTGATCACTGCCTTCTGGGGACGGTCGATCAGGCGGGCGTTGTGGACGAAGCCGATGCCGCTCTGGATGTCCTGGAGGGTGTGTCCCGGGTAGGCGCCCCAGGGGGTCACGCCGATGGGGAATCCGGCCGCGGCCCACACATTGACGGCGACGGTTCCGTACCGGAGGTCGCTCACGGCCCGGTCCAACGCCGGACCGATCGACTTCGCCGTCCCCGGATCGATCAGGATCGTGGCGTTGAGCGTGCCGCGGAGGCGCTCGTTGCAGAACGCCACCGCCCTCTCCAGGTACGACGCAGGGTCGGCGCCCTCCAGGTCCGTGACCGAGAGAACGTGACAGAAGGCCTCCTCGCGAAACGCCGGGGCGTTCGACTCGGGGTCGACGCCCTCGATGATCGCCGGTGGAACCATCCCGAGCCGGCGCTCACCGAACATGCGCACCTTCGTCCCCGAGCCGGCGATCCGGTCGAAGCGGTCGTCCGAGCCCGGGTAGTACGCGACGCGAGGCGGCTGTGAGCCGATGGCGTCGGCTACCGCCTCCATGAACTCGTCACGCTGCGGCCACTCGGCAGGGAGGATCAACACCTCGGTGGCGTTGCAGTTGTGCCCGGCGTTCAGCAGCACCTGGGTGGCCACGTGCTCGGCCTGCCACCGGATCGACCCGGTGCTCCAATTCCCCGGCACGACGATCACCGGGCTGACGTTGCCCAGTTCGGCCGTGATCGGCTTCGAGACCCGGGGCTGCCCAGTCTCGCGACGGTGGGTGGCCTCCTCGCCGGCGCCCCAGACGATGGCGTCGAAGGTTCGCTCCGAGCCGGTGAGGTGGACGCCGTCGACGTCGGGGTGCTCGATCAGCGCGGCGCCCACCGCGGGTCCTCCGTACACGAAGCGGAGGAAGCCCTCGTCGACGAGCCGTTGGAACGCGTGCTCGAGGTGGGGACCGATGTATTCGTTGATCGGGTGGCATTTGGCGACCACGGTCCGGCCCTCGACGAACATCTGGTGGACGATGTCGAGCGGGGTGATGCTCGCCACGTTGCCTGCCCCGAGGACGGCCACTACACCGGGGCGGGCCATCTCCGGCTTGGTGTGGATCCCGCCCATGTGGTCACGCGCCTCGCCGCGGCCCACCGACGGATCCATCCACACCCCCGCGCTCCATCCCCGGTAGAGGATGCGATCCCACGCGTCGCCAGGCATGACGTCGACGACGACCTGCCCATCCGGCCGCTCGCGGATCGCCGAGTCGGGCAGCGGGACCCGCCCCGAGGAGGCGATGCCCCGAAGACTGTCTTCGAGGAAGCGGATGGTGCGGATCACCGACATCGGGCCACTGGCCCAGTCCTCTCCGGCGTGCCTGGCGTCGAGGCCCTTAGCGGCGAGGGTCTCGGCGATCATGTCGTCGGAGACGGCGGCGAACCGGCTGCGGATCGTCGCCAGGTGATCGGCCTTGGCGGTGATCGGCAACTCGAGCCAACGGCGGGACGCGGCCCTCGCCGTGGTCACCGCGGCGTCGATTGCGGGAGCGGCCGTGTCGGGGAGAGGGCTCATGACGCCTTCCCCAGTCCGCGCAGCAGGTCGTACGGGAAGATGCCGGTGGCGTGGTGATCGGGCCCGAATGTGACGTTGAGGGCATAGTCGCCGACCACCCGGGCGGCTTCGATCGTCGCCGTCCCGGAGTGCGACGCCCCTTCCCTGCACCCTGCGCACGGACAGGCGGCCCGCAGGTCGGACGCCGGGATCGTGGTGGTGTCACCGTCCTCCCAGATGAGGGCAACGGCGGCAGGTTCGACCTCGATGCGGAGCGGAGCCTCCATCGAGCCAGGCTACCGAACCTCAAGGGGTCCACAGAGTCGACCGATGCGATGTCATGGCACAAGTCGCCGCTCCATCCGGCGAGTGGCTCGAACACGCCGTCGCCAGCCCCGAACCCGCCGCCCGGGCCGGCCTGGAGACGCTGCCCCGCGAGTGGACGATCGTGGACCAGGTGAAGGTGGACGAACTCGTCGTCGACCACGTGGTCGTAGGTCCCAACGGGGTCTTCGTGGTGTCGGTCGACCCGGACCCGGTACCGGCCGTGCCCGGCGAGGACGGCATCTATCGCTCAGCCGATCGCGTGACCACCCCCGTAAAGGATGCGCTCATGGCGGCACATCGTCTGCGGCGCGGCGCCGACGGCCGGCTCTTCGCCTACCCGATCCTCGTGGCGACGATCGTGGGCGAGCCCGAGCAACTCGACCGGCTCGGCGTCGTTCCTGGCGATCGCATCGCCGAGTACATCTGGTCCCACCCGGGGCTCCCCCTTCGCCGCTCAGAGCGGCACCAGGTGCTCTGGGGCCTCAGGCAGGAGTAGGGGCGCTGCCGGCCTCCAGCGACGGGTGACGGGCTACTGCCGCTTGTGACCCTCCCTCAGCACGCCCCCGTACTTCATGCGCGTGTCCTCGATCCTGGCCACCTGCTTCTCTTCGCCTCCCTCGTGGAAGCCGCAATCGACGACCTCCCCGATGAAGATCGAGTGGCTGCCGCAGTCAACGGTCTGCCACACGCGGCAGTCGATGTAGGCGATCGCCTCCTCGAAGATCGGGGTGCCGGTCTCACCGAGGCGCACGGGTCGGCCGTTCAACGAATCGCCGTCCCGCTCGGCGGGCTTGGAGAACTTGACGAAGGTGCGGGTGTCCTCACGGTCCCACAGGTTGACGGTGAACGCCCCGCCTTCGTCGATCAGCCGGTGGGTGACGGCGTGGGCGTCGACGGAGATGGCGACCAGCACCGGCTCCATCGCCACCTGGGTGACCCAGGAGGTGGTCATCCCGTTCCACTCCTCACCCGAGGCGGAACCGACCAGGCAGAGGACGTTGGGGATCGACCACATGATCTTGTTGACCGTCTCGTCGTTCACGCATCCTCCCTCGGGGTCCTCCGCGGAGCGTAACGGCGGCGCGTAACCTTCCCGCCCGTGCGCATCGTCATCGCCACCGCAGGCGTCCTCAGCCCCGAGCCCGTCGCTCACTTCGTCGGGCGCCTCGCCGGGGAGGACGGCCGGGTGTGCGTGGTCACGGTGATAGAGGTGCCCCGCTCGTTCCTCGACGAGATCCGATCCGAGCAGTGGCATCCCATGAGCGACGAGGGAACCGCCGAGTGGTCCACCGAGGAGGATGCGGTGATCGCCCGCTACGTCGAGGAGCGGGGCGGTCGGCTGACCGAGCCCCTGCTCGCCGCCCTGTCGACCCGGGGCGTCGAGGCCGAGGTGCGGTTCCTCGAAGGTGAGGACCCGGCGACGACGATCATCGATGCCGCCGAGGACTTCGACGCCGACCTCCTGGTCATGGGAGCCACCAAGCACCTCTTCGACGAGTCCCATTGGGAGAGCGTGTCGACCCGCGTGTTGCGCGAGTCCCGGCGTCCGGTGCTGGTGATCCCCACCGGTCGACCCGCCGAGTCCGACGACGGCTCGTGAAGTTCGTCCGCACCCCGGACGAGCGATTCGGTGAACTCCCCGATTACGACTTCGAGCCGAACTGGTTCGACTGGGAGGGCCTGCGCCTCCACTTCCTGGACGAAGGCCAGGGACCTCCGGTCGTGCTCTTTCACGGCGAGCCCACCTGGGCGTTCCTCTATCGAAAGGTCATCCCGGTGCTGACCGCAGCCGGGTACCGGGCGATCGCCCCCGACTACCCGGGCTTCGGGCGGTCCGACAAGCCCACCGACCCCGGCTTCTACACCTACGACCGGATGACGAGGGCGATTGCGGCGCTGGCGGAGCATCTCGACCTGAGCGATGCCGCCGTCGTGGTGCAGGACTGGGGCGGACCGCTCGGGCTCCGGATCGCCACCGAGGCCCCCGACCGGTTCGAGCGCCTCGTGATCCTGAACACCGGCCTATACACCGGCAGGCAACCCGGTCAGGCGTTCCTGGCATGGCAGGGCTTCGTGACGGCGAACCCCAATCTCCCGGTCGCGCGCATCCTCTCGATGGCCGCGATCACGACCTGGCCAGAAGAGGTGGTAGCCGCTTACGAGGCCCCCTTCCCAACCCCCGAGCACAAGGTGGGGGCGTGGCGAATGCCACTGATAGTGCCCCTCGCCGACGACGACCCGGGAGCCGCCGAGATGATGGTCGTGCGGGAGGCGCTGGCACTCTGGGAGAAGCCCGCCCTGGTGCTCTTCGGCGATTCCGACCCGATCTTCTCGGTGAGGGCCGGGGCGAGGATGGCCGCTCTGATCCCCGGAGCCGGCGACCTGGAGGTGGTGGAAGGGGCCGGCCACTTCCTCCAGGAGGACAAGGGGGAGGAGGTCGCGGAGCGGATCGTGGAGTTCCTGCGGCGAACCGACCCCGCGCCATGAATGCCGCGGTCGACTTCGTCTCGATGCTCGCCGGAGCCTGGGAGGGCGAAGGTGATGGCGACTTCCCCACCCTCGAGCCCTTCCGCTACCGCGAACGGCTGAGATTCGCCCCACACGAGGACGCTCCCGTGCTGCGCTACGTCCAGGACACGTGGCGGATCACCGACGACGGCGAAGTCCAATCGCACTGGGAGTCCGGATTCCTCAGGGCCCGGGACGACGGGAGCATCGACATCCACGACGCCCAGGAGTCGGGCCGAACCGAGATCCTGCGCGGGACGCCGGTCGCGACCGGCGACGGGGCGTGGACCGTCACCCTCGACAGCGTCTCGCTCGAGGGCGACCCCCGGATGGTGAGCAGCAGCCGCACCCTGCGTCTGACCGAGTCGACCCTCGAGTACGAGATGTCGATGGCCACCGACCGGGTGTCACCGCCTCGAGTACACCTACGGGCCAGGCTGCGGCGGGCCCGCTGAGCATGCCGCCCGCTCGCCAGTGGCGAACTCGCCTGCTCACACGACCGCGCCGCGCGTAGAGTTGAGTCATGACCGAGTTCACGGTGCACCTCGCCAACCGCCCCGGGATGCTGGCCGCCCTGACCGAGCGCATCGCCGAGGCCGGGGTGCACATCGAGGCGCTCGCGGCGTTCGGCATGGACGAGATGGGCGTGGCCCACATCGTGGTCACCGACGCCGCCACCACCCGCGGCGTCCTCAGCCGGGCGGGAATGGCCTTCGAGGAGCGCAATGTGCTCACCACCGTCCTGGAGCCCGGCCCGGCCGCGGTGGCCGAGATGGCCCACAGCCTCGCAGAGGCCGGCGTCAACATCGAGGCGATCTACCTCCTCCGCACCAACGGCGAGTACTCCGAATTTGCCATCGCCGTCGACAAGCCCGCCTTGGCGGAGACCAGGCTGGCGTCGTAG
>DATHSA010000010.1:0-44909 GCA_035464675.1 Acidimicrobiia bacterium | reverse complement strand
CTGTTGCTGGTGGTGCCGTTGTATTGGGTGGCGCCGACGACGGGGACGCTGCTGGGGATCCAGTCGGTGGCGATCGCTGCGGGGGCGATCCCGGTGTTTCTGTATGCGCGGCGTCGCCTGGAGCGGGAGTGGGTGGCGTTGGCGCTGGCGGTGGTGTACCTGCTCCATCCCACCGTCTCGGGCGCCAATCTCGAGCACTTCCATCCTGAGGCGTTTCTGCCGGTGTTTGTGGGGTTCGTGCTCTATGGGGCGTTGGAGGGGAGGTGGCGGCTGTATTGGGTGTTCGTGGTGTTGACGCTGCTGGTCAAAGAGGATGTGGCGTTGATCCTGGTGCCGATCGGGTTGTGGGTGGCGCTGCGACGGGACCGTCGCATCGGGGTGGCCACGATGGTGATCGGCACCGCCTACACGCTGATCGCCTTTCTTGTGCTCATCCCCCTCTTCAACGGTGGGGAAGGCACGCTGTATGCGGGCCGGGTTCCGTTCGGGGGCCCGGGGGGGTTCCTGAGGACGGTGTTCACCGATCCGGGGGCGGTGGTGGGTCATCTCTTTTCGGGGCGGCGGCCCTTGTATCTGGTGCAGTTGACGTTCCCGTTCGCCTGGGTGTTCTTGCGTCGGCCCTCGATCGCCGCCACCGGCCTCGCCGTCGCTGCCATCAACCTGGTCAGCGTCCACCCCCAACAGCACGAGATCCGTCATCACTACAGCGCGGTGATCGTCGCCATCCTGGCGATGGGCACCGCCTACGCGCTGGCTGCCATCGAACGCCGCCGTCCTTGGGCGGTGGCGACCCTGGGAGCGACGGCGCTCACCGCCTCCTTCCTGTGGAGCGCTCTCCCGTTCTCGCTCGATGGCGGGACCTTCGGTCGGCCGGAGGCCCCGCAGGCCGTCGCCGCTCGCGAAGCCCTCGCCCTGATCCCCGACGACGCCGTGGTCGCCGCTGATCACGCCTTGACGGCTCATCTCTCGAGGCGAGAACTCGTCTACTTCGTGCCCAACCCGTTCTATGTCAGCTTCTACGGCACCGGCGACGATCCGCCGCCCGGTACCAGGCTGCCGATCACCGACAGGCTTGAGTGGGTGATCATGGGCCCGCCGACCTCGTGGCGCCTCCCCGAGCACGTCGATGCCTGGGAGCGGGAGAAGGTGGCCTTCGACCTGGTGTTCACCAACGAGTACTACGAGGTGTATCGAATGGCTCCCGAAGGCTGACGGCGCCTTCATCGCCAGACGCGGGAGAATGCAGCGTCATGCTGCTCCGCGATCCAGGGTCCGTGCCGTGGAGACCCATCCTGGTGCCCATCGAGATCGAGATCTCGTGACGGCCGGCGACGTTCATGTCTGGCGGGCATCGCTGTCCGGGGCAATTCCCCGGATCCTCGCGACGGACGAGGCGGCGCGAGCGTCGCGTATCCGCTCCCCCCTGGCTCGGGATCGATTCATCGCCAGCCGTGCGGTGACACGATCTCTGTTGGCTCGTTATGCGGGGATGCCGGCGGAGGACCTGAGGTTCGATCGCGATCCGCTGGGGAAGCCGCACCTCCGGCACGGATCGCTTCGCTTCAGCGTCAGCCACTCGGGAGGCACCTACATGTGCGCCATCTCGTTCGATCATGAGGTCGGCGTGGACGTCGAACTAGGGGACTCGATCGACAGCACACAGGACCTGATCGATGCCGCGCTGTCGGTTCGGGAGCGGGAATGGGTGCGCACGCTCGACGACGGAGTGGCCTCGGCCGCCGTCCTACGCTGCTGGGTTCGGAAAGAGGCCGTGGCCAAGGGGATGGGAGAGGGTCTACGCCTGCCATTCCCGTCGATCCAGACACCCTGCTCCCTCGAAGTCCGAGGCTCGCGAGTGACGATCGAGAGACGCCACAGGGAGCGATGGTTCGTATGGGACATCCCGATGCCCCCTGGATGTTTCGCCGCGCTGGCGGCTCCAAATCGAAGGACTCGCATTCGTGTGTTCGAATGGCCCGGTGGCGGCGACCGAGGGGAGATCACGTGGTGACTTCTCCTCGCGAGTCGTTCGGCATGAGTGACGATGTACCCGGCCGTTTGTCGGTGGCCCCGGCGGCTCTCGCCAGATCGAGGATGCCGGGATGGGCGCCTATCCCCGGTGGTCGACGATGAGGGCGCTGCGCGTGCTGCACGTCATCGACTCTCTGTGGGGCGGTGGCGCGGAGATGTCGCTCGTGTTCTATGTGCACGCGGTGGGACAAGAGAGAGGCGTCGAGCATCGAGTCGTTGCCCTTCGCGGAGACAAACTGACGCGGGAAGCTGCGACCGGGCTGCCGGTGCCGGCGGTGGTCGGCTCACCTCGACCCGGTCCCCAGTGGTCTGACGCCGCGCTCGTACGGACCCAGGTCGCCGAGTTTCGCCCCGACCTCGTGACGAGCACCCTGGTGCGAGCGACGTTCGCGGCGGGGAGGGCGCTGGCGGGATCGCGGGTTCCTCTGCTCGTCGCGCTGACCTCCGTCGCCCACGATGTCGATGACGTGCATGGATCTGTGAAGAGGCGGGTCGGGATCCGGCTGAGTCATGCTGCGCACGGGTTCACCTTGCGCCGTCGCCGGGTCTCCATCCGTGCCGTGTCGCGACCGGTCGCCGAGCGGGCAATCGGCATGTTTCGGCTCGATCCTGAAGCCGTCTTCGTGGTGCCCGACCTTCGGCCAGACCTGCGTTCGCGCGTCACCGCAGGTCGCGCCGCGCTTCGCCACCGCCTCGGAGTCGCCGAGCACTCTTCCGTGCTCGCGTACACGGCACGCGAGCATCCGATCAAGGACCATGCGACGCTCCTCGCCGCGGTCGCGCGGTTGTTGGACGATCGGCCCTCGCTCAGGCTTCTCCTCGCCGGCCCTTCTGGCGCGGCAACCGACGCCATCGACCGGGCCGTCGAACGACTCGGCCTGGGGCGAGCCGTTCTTCGTCTTGGTCTCCGTGACGACGTGCCTGATCTCCTGGCTGCTGCCGATCTTTTTGTGAGCAGCTCGATGTCGGAAGGACTCGGCGCAAGTGTGATCGAGGCAATGGGTATGGGCTTGCCGGTGGTCGCCGTCGACAACCCCGGGATTCGCGAAGTGCTCGGAGGGAGACATCCAGGCCTCGTGCCGGCTGGGGACGAGATCGCAATGGCTGATCGTGTGAAGAAGTTCCTGGATGACGAGTCCTTGTCTTCAGAGGCGTCTCGAATCGGCTCGGCAAGGTTTCGCGAGACCTTCGACGTCAGCAGAAACGCCTGGCGACACGAAGAGGTCTTCAGGCGCGCCATCGATCGATATCCCCGGGCTTCCGGCGGCCGGGCCGGCTCGACTTAAGAACCGGTGATCTCACTACTAGCCTCCGCCAATCCACCGGGAAGGGCATTGCGATGAGCGCGTCCTCGAACGCCGAGGCGATGGTTCGGGTCGAGGGGCTCTCGAAGGTCTATCGGCCGACGCCGGGTTGGATGCGTGCCCTGGTGAGGACCGTCATCAGCGAAGACGTCGTGGCCCTCGACGACGTGAGCTTCACGGTCGGACGGGGAGAGGTCTGCGCCCTCGTCGGGCCGAATGGCGCCGGCAAGACGACGGCCTTTCGAATCCTGGTCGGCCTCACCACCCCCACATCCGGCCGGGCGATCGTCATGGGACACGACTCCCACCACGAGTCGCTCGCGGTGCGCCAGGTCGTCGGGTGGATGCCGGCAGAGGAGCGAAGCCTCCTCATGCGACTCACCTCGACGGAGAACCTCTATTTCCATGGTCGTCTTCAGGGCCTGAAGGGCCGCGACCTCCAGTCGAGGATTGCAGCCGTGCTCGATCGGATCGGCCTCGGTGACAAGGCCGACGACTCGGTCATCTCACTCTCCGCTGGGATGCGTGCCAGGCTGCAGCTGGCTCGAGCCCTTCTCCACGACCCGAGGGTGCTGATCCTCGACGAGCCCACCGGGTCGGTCGATCCGGTCGCAGCACACGAGATACTCGGCCTCATCACTTCCGTCGTCGAAGAGCGAGGGATGGCGGCACTCATCAGCTCGCACCGCCTCGAGGAGATCGAGGCCCTGCAATCGCACGTCGTGCTTCTCGACCAGGGAAAGGTCCGATACGACGGGGACCTCGAGGCTCTTCGCAAGACCTGGGACCGGCACCGCATCGAGGTTCAATTCTCGACAGCGGAGCGCGCCCTGGAGGCTGCCCGGCTGATCGGGAACGCCGGGATCGGCACGGCCGACAGGGTCGACGAGGGCACGGTGCTGCTCACGCCAACCGACGACGTCTCGGTGGGGCGGATGATCGCCGAACTCGGCCCGCTGCTCGCGGCGGTGGTGTATGTCCGCGAGATCAGGACGCCTTTGCGCGACGTGCTGGCCGGGATGTACCGCCGCCGAGAGTCTTCGAGCCATCGATGATCGAAGGCCCGCCGCGCGCCAAGCCGATGCGGTCCGCCGCGGTGGCCGCGGCGTTCTTGCGCGTGGACTTCGTCGAGGATGTCTCCTATCCGCTGTGGCTCGTGCTTCGGCACGTCGCGGTGATCATCCCCGTGTTCATCTACTACTTCATCGGAGAGTTGGTCGGAGGGGCCCCGACGGTGGGGGGCGACTACTTCACGTTTGCGATGATCGGTCTCGCGCTGACGACCGTCCTCCAGGCGGTGCTCACCGGCTTCGGGTGGGCGCTCGGCCGTGCGCAGACACAAGGTACGTTCGAAACCCTTCTGGTCGAACCGGTTCCCTGGATCGTCCTCCCGTTCGCGATGAACCTGTGGCGGGTCCTCCTCGGCGTGATCACCGGCGGGGTCGTGTTCGCCATCGGCCTGGTGCTGGGTGCCCGGATCGAGGTGGCGGGGATACCGGCCTTCCTGCTGATCCTCGTTCTCGGGCTGCTCGCCAGCGTGGGGATCGGGACCATCACGGCGACCTTCATGGTCCTGTCGAAGCGGGCGGAACCGCTGGTCGTCCTCTACGGCCTCGTGGCCTCCGTGTTGGGTGGCGCCCTGTTCTCGGTCGATCAGCTGCCCAGGGTGCTCCAAGTGGTGAGCTGGGCGGTTCCGCACACGTATGTGATCAACGCCGCCAGGGACGTCCTCATGGCAGATTCCGGCTCGTTCACCATCCCGATGGGGTCCGCCGTCCTCGCTCTGGGCATCTTCGACGTCGTCTCCATCGCCGGAGGACTGTGGCTGCTGTCTCGCTCGATGCAGTACGCCCGGAAGATGGGCCTGCTGAGCGGCTACTAGCGAGGCTCGCCTTCAGCCGGTTCGTCGGACCCTGTTCAAGGACGGCGAGCTGTCGCCCCGGCCTGCTCGGTGTCGGCGGCGACCTCCATGAGCAACCGGCGAACCTCGCCCGGCATACCCGTTCCGGCAACACTCTCCAACCGGTCCACCATCTGGGTGAGCGCATCGGGATCGGGCAGTGATCCCGGAAGCGCCCGGCGTATCTGGGGATGCGACGTCTCGGCCAGCGGTCCCTGGGCCAGGGTCTCGTCGAGCTTTTCGCCCGGCCTGATTCCCGTCACCTCGATGGCGATCTCTTCTCCGGGGACGAGGCCGGCGAGTCGGATCATCCGTTTGGCGAGGTCGAGGATCCTGACGGGCTCGCCCATGTCGAGGACGAACACCTCGCCGTCACCGGCGAGGGTCGACGCCTGGAGCACCAGCTCGACGGCCTCCCCGACCGTCATGAAGTACCTGGTCATGCGCTCGTCGGTGATGGTCACCGGCCCGCCGCGCCGGATCTGGGCGGCGAAGGTGGGGACGACGCTTCCCCGGCTCCCGAGGACGTTCCCAAAGCGCACCGACGCGTACTTCGCACCCCCGCCGTCCAGTGCCCTGGATCGCACCAGCATCTCGGCGAGCCGCTTCGACGCGCCCATCACGCCCCCCGGATCGACCGCCTTGTCGGTGGATATGAGCACGAACCGCTCCAGGCCGTTGTCGGCTGTGGTGTCGAGGAGGTTGCGGGTTCCGGTCACGTTGGTCTTCACGGCCTCTGCCGGCCACGACTCGAGCAGGGGGACATGCTTGTGGGCTGCTGCGTGGAAAACGACCTGGGGGCGATGGGTCATCACGAGGTTCTCCAACGCGGCGCGGTCCCTGATGTCGACGAGCGCCGGGACCAGCTCGGTCCCCGACGAGCTGACCCATCCGACCAAGCCCTCGTGGAGGTGGGTCTCGTCGTTGTCCAGTGCGATGATCGAAGCCGGTTCGAAGTCGAGAAGCTGGGAGACGATCTCCGCCCCTATGGATCCGCCCGCGCCGGTGACGAGGACGCGCCTGCCTGCCACTGCCGCTGCGACGGCGTCGAGATCGGTCGAGACCGGCGTCCTGGTGAGGAGATCTCCGACCTCGAGGTCGCGGATGTCCAAGCCTCCGCGCCCGGTGAGGACCTCGTCGAGGACGGGCACGATGCGAAACCGGACATCGACGTCGACGCAGAGGTCGACGAGGCGTCGCGCGATGTCCCCCCCGCGCTCGGAGGCGATGATCACCTGCCGGACTCCCAGTTGTTCAACCAGCCGCGGCACGTCCTCGACCCCACCGAGCAGGGGAAGACCGGCGAGCCTGCGTGCTCCGCGTCGCCCGTTCCCGGTCTCCACGAACCCGGCGATCGTCGCTCCGTCGGGGGATGTCGAGGTGTGCCGGGCCACTTCGGCTGCCACGCGTCCGGTGCCGACGACGAGGGCTCGCTCGCGGGTGTCTTCCATGAGGCGCCGGAAGGAGAACAGCCGCGACCTGAACCGGACGACGCCGAGGCATACGAGCGAGATCAAGGCCCCCGCGGCGAGCACCATGAGGGGAACGGGTCGGATGCCGAGCAGCAGCGAGCCCAGGATCAGTACGGCTCCGGAGCTGGCAGTGGCCACCGCCACCCGCATCGCCTCGGCGACGCTGGCGTGCTCCCACACGTGGCCATACGAGCCGGTCAGGACGTTGGCGACGAGATGGATGGCCACGATCACCGGCAGCGCTCGCAGCACGCTCGGCCACCACGCGGCGAGAGAGCCGCTGTCGAGGAAGCGCAGCCCGAGGGCGGTGAGGTAGGACAGGACGATCAGAACCGAGTCGACGACAGCGAAAGAGATGTCGGCGCGGAGCCGGGCGAGGGCGGTCGCCAGGGACGACCACATCTGCTGCGCCATTTCCTTCCCTCCCCGCGGCTAGCCATCCGTCCGCGATCGTCGAGCACGCGCCGCGCCTCCTTCCCACCCTGGTCTGGAGGCCGATGAACTCGTCCGATGCCGGGACGGGCCTACAGCCTACCGAGGGCGCGCCGTGGCAACGCCATCGGGCTCCCGGATCCCGGGGCGCCATGTTCGAGCGCCGGTAGAGTCGGACACCGCAGTGGCCGCGCACCGGAGATGAGCCCACCCTCCCATCACATCCTCGTCCTCATCAAGGGCTTGGACATCGGAGGCGCCGAGCGGATGATCACCGAGTCGTCGCGTCATTGGGATCGATCACGGTTCGACTACAGCGTGGCCTACGCCCTCCCCTGGGCAGATGCACTCGTCCCCGAGCTTGTGGGTCAGGGGATCGATGTGCACTGCCTCGGCCGATCGCGAACCCTCACCCCCGGAGTCGCCCGCCGGCTTCGTGGAGTGATCGTCGACGAGTCGGTGGATCTCGTCCATGCCCACCTCCCGACGATGGGGGTCATCGCTCGGACGGTGTCTCCGGTCCCGGTGGTGTACACCGAGCACGGGATCGCCTCGTCATACCGGCTGACGACGCGCATCGCCAACCGAGCGACCTACGGGCGCAACGCGGCCGTGATCGCGGTGTCGCAGGCCGTTGCGGACTCGGTGGGTTCGTACCCGGGTCCCGAGCCGATCGTCGTACCGAACTCGGTCGAGGTGGCGGTCACGCCGGAGGAGACTCGGGGAGCGCGTGCCGAACTCGGGCTCGGCCCGGACGACCACCTGGTGGTTCAGGTCGGGAACATCCGCCCCGGAAAGGCGCACGCCGACCTGGTTCGAGCCGCGGCCGGCCTCGCGACGCGTGACGACCGCGCCGCCGTGGTCTCCATCGGCGCCGAGACGCGTGCTGGAGACATCGAACGGCTGGAGCGCCTTGCCGCAGCCGAAGGCGTCGCCGACCGGGTGCGCTTTCTCGGAGGAAGGGCCGACGCCCGCTCGTTCATCGCCGCCGCCGACGTCTACGTGCACCCGTCCACCGTCGAGGCCTTCGGCGTGGCCGTGCTCGAGGCGATGGCGCTGGGGCGTCCGATCGTGGCCACGGCGGTGGGAGGTGTCGCCGAACTGGTGAGTGACGGCGAGACCGGTCTCCTCGTCCCGCCGGGCGATCCCGTCGCCCTGGCGGCCGCCATCGACCGGCTGCTCGACGACCGTGAATTCGCCGCTGCCCTGGGTGCGGCTGCCCGCGGGGTGGCCGAGGAGAGTCACGGCCTCGCGCCGATGGTGCGCGCCATCGAGGCCGTGTACGAGGATGTGCTCCGGAGATGACCGCCCACCGCCCGCCGTGGCATCCTGTCCCCGCCGTGGAGGACCGCCCATGAAATCACGTCCCGCGATCCTCGGGGGAGACCCGCTGTTCGACCCGGCCCTGCCCTTCACCCGGCCGACGACGGAAGACGCCGGTCCGATACTCGAGCGGGTCCGTGCGGCGCTCGACAGCGGTCAGTTGACCGATGGGCCGCTGGTGCGCACCCTCGAAGAGGAGACGGCGGAGTCGTTCGGTGTGGCGCACTGCGTGGCCGTGTCCTCGTGCACGGTGGGTTTGATGCTCGTGATCCAGGCGCTGGACCCCCAGGGGCCGGTCCTGGTCCCCTCCTTCACCTTCTCCGCCACGGCGCACGCCGTACGCTGGAACGGCCGGGAGGTGGCGTTCGCCGACTGCGACCCGGCGACCTGGTGCCTGCGCCCGGAGGACCTCACCGGCGACCCCGCACTCGTCATCGGTGTCCACGTCTCCGGAGTCCCCTGCGACGTCGTGTCCCTCGAAGAGGCAGCTTCGCGGGCCGGCGCCGCCCTGATCTTCGATGCCGCCCATGGGGCGGGATCTCTGGTCAAGACCGGAGCCGGCACCACCCCGCTGGGGAGGTACGGCGCGGCCGAGGTCTTCTCGCTCACTCCGACGAAGGTGCTCAGCGGGGTCGAGGGTGGGCTCATCACCACCGGGGACGCATCTCTCGCCGAGCATCTGCGCATCGCCCGCAACTACGGGAACCCGGGCGACTACGACACTCGATTCCCCGGGCTGAATGCCCGGCTCTCGGAGCCGCACGCCGCCGTCGCCCTCGCCGGCCTGGAGCATCTGGAGGAGCGGGTCGAGCGTCGCAACGCCATCGCTGCCCGCTACCGGGAACGGCTGAACCACCTCCCGGGGCTCGAGTGGCAGGCCGTTCCCTCCGGTACGCGCAGTTCGATGAAGGATCTCAGCGTGCTCGTCGACCCGGCGGCATTCGGCTGCGGGCCGGGCGCCCTGGTGATGGCCCTGGGTGCCGAGGGGGTGGCCACTCGCCGCTATTACGCACCACCCGTTCATCGCCAGACCGCCTACCGCGACGTCATCACGGCCGAGCTGCCCACCACGGATCGCATCTCGGCGCGCGTGGTGAGCCTTCCCATCTGGAGCCACATGGAGATGGATGTCGTCGACAGGGTCTGCGCCGCCATCGAGCGAATCCACCTCCACGCCGAAGCCGTGGCATCGAGTGGGGGCTAGCCGCGGGCGAAGCCCGCGATCACGAGTGCGGCGACTGCAATCCCGAGTGCTCCCGCCACGGTGAGGGCGCCAGTGATGCCCGGGAGGAACCGGTCGGCGAACAGCACCACCGCCACGAAGGCGGCCTGGAGCGCGGCGGCCCAGAGAGCGATGTCGGCGACCCGCCGGCCTCGCTGGCGCAACTGGTCGTACACGTGCGACCGGTCACCGGCGAACAACGGCCGCCTACCAGAGAGCCGGCGGAGGATGGTGACGACGAGATCCACGATGAACACCCCGAGGACGCCGGCGGCGACCACGAGATCGGCGGCACTCCCGGGACTCGCCTTCGCCATGCTCCAGGCCAGGAGAACGCCCACGAGATAGGCGCCCGAGTCTCCGAGGAAGACCCGCGCCGGGTGCCAGTTGAGCACCAGGAATCCGGCAAGCGCCCCGGCCACGAGAAGGGGAAGAGCGTGATCGACGTCCCTCGCGCCGGCGAGAAACGCCAGACCGGCGGCGGCAACGAGTGCCGACCCGCCAGCCAGCCCGTCGAGCCCGTCGAGGAGGTTCACCGAGGCGATGGCGACGATGGCCACCGCGGCCAGCACCATGCCGGTGACCACACCCGTTGCGTCGAGGGCGACGATGCCGGCGGCGAGACTCCAGCCGGCGATGCGGAGGTAGGGCGGTAGGGGGCGGCGGTCGTCCACGAGGCCCAGGACGACGACCACCGAGGTGGCGGCCAGGAGGGCCGGGTCGAACCGTCCCCCCAGGGCCATCGCGATGTGGACTCCCAGGAAGACCCCGATTCCCCCGAGCGGCACTGCGGGTCGGGCGTGGGTCTTGAGCGGGTCCTCTCCTGGCGCCTCGACGTATCCGATCCTCGGCCCCAACCAGACCGCGGTCACAGCCCACGAGAGGCTGACGGCGGCGGCGGCCAGGGTCAGGCCGGCCATGCCATCACGGTCGAAGGAGATCCAGCGTGGACCTCGGTCTCCCCGACGGGGGCGAAGCCCATCCTCCGATACGCCGCCAGCGCCGCCGCGTTCTCAGAGCCGACGACGACCTTCACCCGATCTGCGCCCCGACCGCGAAGTCGATCGAGCAGGTCGCTTCCCAGCCGTGTCGCGAGTCCCTGTCGCCGGACCGGGGGCGCGACGGCCATGGCGAGGAGCTCCGCGGGGACGTCGAGGCGGTCACCTGCATACCGCATCGATTCCAGTGCCTGTCGCAGGTTGGCCGGGACGAGCACCCGGGGCACGGCGGCGAATCCGGCCCGTAGCCAGTATCTGCGGAGGAAGTGGCGGTAGAACGCCTTCACGTCGACGACCCCCGCGACGAACGCCACTGGCCCGGCCGCATCGGCGGCGACCAGGACGACTGCGTCCTCCCACGCGATGAGGGATCGGTAGAGGACGGTCAGGAACCTCCTGCCCAGCCGGGGCAGGAAGCCCTCGCTGATGCCCTCGGCGTGGAGGCCGGCGATCACCGGGGCATCCTCCGCCGCGGCGCTCCGGATCTCGACCGGGCTGTCTCCCCGTAGCTGCATGGGGAGGAGGTGGGTGATGCTCTTCTCCATGGCTACCTCGCGGTACACCTCGATGACCCGCTCGAAGGCGGCTTCGCCGTCGAACTCGCGTCGCGCCTTCTCGGCGCTCGCTTTGCCCATGGCCCTGCGCAGGCCGGCGTCGGCGGACAGCGTCTGCAGAGCCGCAGTGAGGGCGGCGATGTCGCCGACTGGGAACAGAACGCCGTTCCGCCCGTCATCGACTACCTGGCGGCATCCCCTGATGTCACTGGCCACGATCGGAAGCCCCATCGCTGCGGCTTCCATCGCGGACTGAGGAAGCCCCTCCCGGTGCGATGCCAGCACGAAGATGTCCATGGCTGCGTACATCCGTTCGACGTCCGAACGGGTCCCGAGGAACTTCACCCCGGCGTTCCTCGCCCGCTCCATGTCTGAATGCGTCAGGGCGTCCGGCTTGTCGGGGTCAGAGGGACCGATTACGACGAAGACCCTGGTCCGGTCCGCGACGACCTCGGCAGCGCGGAATAGTTCAGGAAGTCCTTTCTCGGCGACCAGTCTCCCCACTGTGCCGATCACCACGGTGTCCTCGCTCATACCGAGCTCGGCCCTTACTTCGGCCCTCGCAGCGCTTCGGACGCGAGCTGCATCGAATCGGGTCAAATCGAGTCCGTGGCCGACGAGCCGCGCCGATCCTCGAGGCGCAAGCCGTCGGCGCTGGATCACAGAGAGGTCCTCTGGGTTCACGAGCAAGTCGGAGTCGGCGAACCGGGATGCGATCGCTTCCAGGGCGTAGACGACGAGCCGCCTCGGCCAGGGGTCGTCTTCGGTTGCATAGAGGCCGTGGATCGTGTTGACCACGATCGGCACACCCGCGAGCCGGCCCAGGATGCGCCCGTAGAGGGCCGGCTTCGGCGTGTGAGTGTGGAGGATCGTCGGTCGCTCCGCCCGGAGGACTCTCCAGAGTTGGGCCGCCGCACGGGCGTCCGCGAACGGGTGCATCCCCCGCGTCGAGGAGGGGAGGGCCACGTGGCGGATTCCCGCGTCGGTCAGGGTTGCCACCCACGGTCCCGGTGCGCTTATTCCGACTACATCGGCTCCGGCATCCCGCAAAGCGGAGAGGTTGTCGCGCAGCAGCAGCGCCAGGGTCATGTCGACCGTGGTGAGGTAGGCCACTCGGAAGGTGCCGTCCGTCGTCACGGCGAGACCCTACTGCGGGCTGCCGGCGCCGCCGCCCGGGAGGCGCTGGAGGAGCCCGGCCCAGAGCCGGGCGCTCGCGTCGAAGGAGAAGTGCTGCAGGCAGTGCCGGCGAGCCTCCCCACCCAGGCGCTCGCGAAGTTCCCGGTCGGCTACGAGCCGGTGGAGGGCGTCGACCAGGCCATGCTGGTCGTCGGCGTCGACGATGATCCCGGTCGTGCCGTCCTCGATCACATCGCCAGCGCCGGGGACCCGTGTCGACAGTACGGCGGCTCCGCACAGTCCGGCTTCGATCAGCACCCCGGGCATCCCCTCGTTCTCAGGGACGCTGGTGAACACGAGGACGTCGCTGGTACCGAGGATCCGGGGGACGTCCTCACGCCTGCCGAGCATCTCCACGCCAACCATCTCTGCCTTCGGGCGCAGTGCCGCTTCGAGTGGCCCGTCGCCCACCATGAGCGCTTCGAAGGTCAGGCCCCGTCGCCGGACCTCGTCGACGGTGTCCAGGAACAGCCCGGGCCGCTTCACCGCCGTCATGTGGCCCACGAAGACGACCCGGGGGTTGTCGCCCTCCCGGGGGAGTGGGCGATAGACGGCGCCGTCGCGGCCGTTGGGGATGACCTCCAGCTTCTCCTGCGGGATCCCGAGCCGGCGCTGGGCCTCTCCGGCGACGTCCGAGGACACGGCGACGACATGGGTGGCCCGGCGGCTGTACACCGTGTGGAGGAGGCGCCGCGGCTGCCGGAGAAGACGCGGATCGGCCGACCCCACCATGTAGTAGACCAGCGGTGTGCTGCGGAGCCCGGCGAACGCGGCGTACTTCACCGTCTCGGCGCCATGTCCGATGACCACCCGCGGCTCGATGCGGCGTAGCGCCCCGCGCAAGCGGGTGGTCGCCCGGGGATCGAACCCGAGGCGGTGCAGCCACCCGTCAGGCACGCTCAGCTGCACATCCGCGTCGAGCACGAATCCGGGGGCGTCGAACAGGGTCAGGATGCGATGGGGCTCCGTGGGGGAGTCGAGGGCGTCGACAAGGGCCCTGGCGTACACCTGGCCTCCGCGCGCCGTGTCCATCGGGAGGAGATGCAGCACACCTCCCTTCTCGATTCGTGGATCGTGCCCTTCGGTCACGGGGGGCATCCTATGGGCGGCGTCCCGTCGCGTTCCAGCACCGCGGGATCCGGATGACCGACACCCATCGGTACCATGCCTCCGCCCGTGGAGTTCCCTGATCGGATCCCGTACGCGCCGTCTCGACCTCGCCCGGCCATGAGCGCCGCGGCGGCTCCGTCGCGCCTCCGGCACGGCGCGCGGGGCCCTGCGGCTGCCGGTGCGCTCTCGTGACCCTGGTCGAGCGGCTGTCCGGCTCGGAGGCCGGGGGCGACGCGCCGGAGGCCACGGGCAGCAGGGGACGCCGGCCGAGCCCGCTGTCGGTGGCGGTGTGCGCCGTGTTCGCAGTCCTGGCGGCTCTCTCCCCGCAGCCGTTCCTCCTGGCGTTCGTCTTTGCCTACCCGGCGAGCTTCTTCATAAGGGTGACGAGGGGAAATCTCTGGGTCGCGCTGCCGGCGATCGCCCTGGCGAACGCCGGGACCGTGATCGTCTTTGGCGGACTCCTGCGCATCGTCGGGATCCCGCTGAGGCCCGGGTGGTTGGTGGCGGCGGCGGTGCTCGCCGTGGGCGTTCGGTATCTGGCCGGAGACGCCGCCGTCTGGGAGCCCCCCGGCGGCGACACGCCGGCATTCGCCGTCATCTCACTCGTGTTCGGACTGGCGCTGCTGAGCCGGGTCGCGTCGACCTTCGGGGTCCTGGCTCCCATCCTCTGGGACCCCTACGCGCACTCATGGATGACCCAGAGCATCCTGGAGACCGGGACGATCGAGTACTTCTACGCCCCCGGACTCCACATCCTGTCGAACTTCCTCGCGGAGGCCACGGGATCGACCGCCCCGCTGACCGTTCACTACGTGACGAACGTGGCGAGCGCCTTCTCGATCGTGTCGTGGTCACTCGCCGCCCTCATCATCACGCGTCGGCGGACGATGGCCGTTGCCGTCGCCATCTTCATGTTCCTCGGGCCGTACCCGGAGCGGCTGTACCTGGAACAGGGCAAGAACGCGTTCGTGCTCGCCCTCGCGCTGCTCCCACTCGTGTTCATCGCTCTCGCCCTCATGGCGAAACGCCCCACGAGGACACGCGGCCTCGCGCTCGGGGGAGCGGTGCTGGTGCTCTTCTTCGTCCATCACGGGACATTCCTGTTCGTGACGGTGTTGACCGGGTTCGGCGTGCTGGTGGCGGCCTGGTCGCGGCGCCGCGCTCCGCGGCGAGACCTGCTGGCCCTGCTCCGCTCGTTCGTGTGGGCCGTAGGCCTCGTCGCGGTCGTCGGCGGCCTCTGGTTGTCGCTGGGCCTGTGGGACGTCAATGTGTCCAACGATCCGATCGCCACGTTCGACTACGGCGGCGGGTATCTGGACAGGCTCGGGGGAGCGATCGAGGCGGCCTATCTGGCGATACGGGACGCGCCCTATCACTCGGCGCTGGATCAACTCCCTCTGATCACGGGTGCCCTCATCGTCGTGGCGGTGCTGGGACGCGGCATCGTCAGAACAGGCGCCCTCGTCGTGGCCGCCGCCGGATTCCTCACGCCGGTGCTGTTCCCCTTCGTCTCGCTCCCACTCTTCAATTACCTGAGTCGGGAGGCGGCGTCGCTGCTGCTGCTCCCGCTGTTCACGCTTGCCTATGCCGCCGCGATTCAGGCCGCGATCGACGCCGTCGAACCTCCGGCCGTGGCTCCTGCGTCCGCACGCCGGGGCCGGACGCGCCGGTCCATCGCGATCGCGGTCCCTGTGCTGCTCCTGGCGGCAGCGGTCCCGGTCGTGTCGGCTCATGCGGTCGACACGTACGACGAATTCGAGCGTGAGAGCCGTGAGCAGGCCATGGTCACGGTCGACGACACGATCGCGTTCGGGTGGATCCGGGACAACCTGGGGCCGGACCCCGGCTTTGTGAACAACGCCATCAGGGGCAGCGGGATCCGCAGTCACGCGATCTTTGCGGCCGATGCCGGTATGTGGCTGCCGGTCTTCACGTCGGCCACGGTTTCGATGGACTTCCTCTCCTTCGCCTCCAGCCGGACCCACGAGAACTTCGCCTTGTTCGAAGCGCTGCAGTCGGAGGAGGGAGCGCTCGAGGCCGCGCGCGCCCTGAACGCCCGGGGATACGACTACTACTACCACACGACCGACGGCCTCCTGGGTTCCCCCATCGACATCGACCGGATCAGGGGATATGAGGGCGTCGAGCTCGAGGAGCTCTTCTCCTTCGGCACGGTGAAGATCTTGAGGCTCGGGGCCTCGGGCTGATCCCCCAAGCCGGTTCTCTTCGAGCCGGAGCACCGGCACGTGGCGTGTCCCCGACCGCCCTGGGGCAGGCGACCGGCTCGGGACGGTTCAGGACCGGCTGGCTACATTTGAACAGCATGGAGTCGCAGCAGCTCTTCCCGGGCGTCGATCTTCGACAGCTCGTCATGCACCCGGACCAACGGGGAGTCTTCACCGAGGTCTTCCGGCGCGAGTGGGGCGTGGGATTGGATCCGGTGCAATGGAACGTCGTTCGCTCCGAGCCCGGCGTGCTCCGCGGCGTGCACGTCCATCTGCGGCATGCCGACTACCTCCTCGTCGTCGAGGGCCTGGCGACCATCGGGTTGCGCGACCTTCGCCAGGGCTCGCCGACGCAGGGGCGAGCGCTCACTCTGGACCTGGACGGCAAGACCATGGTGGCGCTCACCATCCCGGTCGGCGTGGCGCACGGATTCCTGTTCCATTCCCCGTCCATCCATGTGTACGCCGTCTCCCACTACTGGGATCCGGACGACGAGTTCGGATGCCACTGGGGGGATCCGGAGCTGGAGATCGATTGGCCCTTTACGCCGTCGATCGTGTCGGCACGCGACGCGGCGGCAGGGTCCCTCAGCGATCTTCTCGCCCGGCTAGCGCCCTTCCAACCCATCGGCTGATGGTTCCGAGCACCGGTATCCCTGCGAGACGCCTCGCCGCCCGGTAGGCGACGGAGCCGCGGACGGAGTCGAGGCGCTGGTGCATGACCCAGAGCTCGTGCTCGAAGCGGCGCTGCTCGATGAACCAGTGTGCTCCCGCCCTCGACAGCGCGTCCTCACCCTCCCGGCGCATCGCGGCCCTCTCGCTCTCGTCCGACATTCGTGCGCTCCAGAGGCGCAGTTCGGCGAGCCGGTCCTCGATGCCCACGTCGGGCCGCATGACGCTGGGTAGGTGGAGCAGGGTCGGATGACCGCCTGAGACCATGCGGAGCCCTTCGATCGCTGCGAACTTCTTCCACATGTGGAGATCGGTGGGGAGGCCGGGCGGCGCCGGCGTCCATCCGTCGGAAAGCGACCGATACGCGCTCATGGTGTGTCCTGCCGCGCCCAGCGGGACGAAGTTGAAGTCGTCGAGGATCGCCTGCCGGTATCTCGGATCGGCCAGGTCGCCGAGATAGGGGACGTCGAGCCGCCCGTCGGGCATCACCACGAGTGGTAGGACGTTGGCGAAGTCATTCTCCTCGAGGAGATCGAGGAGGTACTCGACGTGATCGGGGAACCACAGGTCGTCGTCGGCCAGGTAGCAGACGATCTCGCCCCGGGCCCCGGCAAGCGCCTCGTGGCGGTACGCCTCGCCGTGGCGAGCGCCCTTCGGCCTGTCGATGACGTGCACCCGGTCGTCCTCCCGGCGAGCCGTGTGTGCCGCTTCGCGGGTGGCGTCGTCGGCACCGTCGAGGACGATGAACACCTCGATGTCCTCGACCGTCTGGGCCAGCGTGGACCGCGCCGCCAGGAGCAGGAGCGGCCCGTGCTCGTGGCTCGGGATCAGGACGGTCGCCCGGACCGAGCCCCTCATATCCCTGCGAGCCGGCGCAGCTCGTGGATGCGCCGCACTGTCGACGCGCCGTCTGACGCAGAGCTCCGCGGCGGCGGGCCGCCGCGGAGGTGCTCCACGAAGACGGTCAGTTCTGCGAGGAGAGGCGGGTCGTCCGGCAACGGCAGCTCCTCGGCCCCCGCTGCTCCGCGCCGGCGCAGTCGAAGGGCTCTGGCATAGGCGCCGTCCAGCAGGACCTCGGCATCGGCGTACCGGACCTCCAGCCGGCGTTGCCGGATGGGACTCATCCCGGAGACCTCCACCAGGCACTCCGGCTCGGGACCGAGCCTCCCGGTGAGGCGGGCCTCCTGACCCACGCCCCGGGCTCCCTCCGCGGAGAGGGCCCCAGGGAGAGCCCCGGCGATCTCCTGGATGATCGACAGGTCGTGGGGGAGCATGATCCACACCGAGTCGACGTCGTCGTGATCGACGGCCTTCGAGAGCCGCCACGACCGGATACGCTCCACCGGCCCGTGCTCACCTGAACGAGCCATCGCGGCGATCCGCTCCACGCCGGGGTGATATCGCCATTTGTCCATGACGAAGAGCCGGCCCGGGGCACGCTCCGCCAATGCTTCTGCTGACTGCGGATCGACCGTGAGGGGCTTCTCGACGAAGACCGGCACTCCCAGATCGAGCGCCCGTGCGACCACGTCGGCGTGGGTGCTCGCCGGGGTCGCAACGACCAGACCGTCGACCTCCGGCATCGTGTCGAGTGAGGGCACCACGGACTGAGCCCCGCCCGCCGTCGCCCGCTCTGTGCTCTCGGGCGACCGCGCCACGGCGTGAACCTCACATCCCAGGGAGACCAGATCGCGCAGGATGTGCCGTCCCCATCGCCCGACTCCGGTGAGCCCTACCCGCATGGGGGCAAGGTATCACCCGGGTGGTCGGGGTGATCTGCGCCCCTCCTCCTCCGGTCCGGGTTCCGGCAGGCAACTATCGTCCCGGGGGTGTTCGAGCCTCGTGGCAGCGCCCCGCCGTGGGCCGGTCTCCACCCGAACCGACGATTCGGAGCCCGGTCTCCCCGCGTATCGCCCGGCGGCGCCGGGGTGCCGCTCCATCCGGGCGGCAGATGACGCCGCGGCGCATCCTCTTCGCCACCCAGGAACTGGACCCATACGTGCCCGGTGGGGCCGGAGCGGTGGTCGCCGGGCTCGCCGCGGCCCTCGGCACGGACAACGACGTCACCGTTGTTCTCGCGGCCACGACGAACGCGTCGGCGGACGGCGTGGAGGTCGTCGACCCGGGGTCGCCCGATGGGACGATCGACTGGTTCCTGGAGCGCTCGCGCCTCGTCGGCGAACGGCTCGGGGAGATCGTGGCCGGCGGGCCGGTCGATCTCGTCGAGTTCTGTGATTTCGAGGCGCTGGCGTGGTGGGCGCTGACGAACCGGGCCCCTCTGGGCCTCGAGACGACGCGGCTGGTCGTCCGCCTCCACAGCCCGATCGACGCCATCACCGAGTCGATCGGGGCGGCACCGCCGCCGATGGATCAGCTGGGTCGCCTCGAGCGCCTGATGTTCCCGATGGTCGACGCCGTGATGGTTCCGTCCGCGGCCGTGGGGCGCTGGGTCGTCGAGCGATACGACATCGATCAGGACAGGATCGTCGTCGCGCCACCGGTTGTTCCCCATGTGGCGCAGAGGGAGTGGCGACCGGGTTCGACGCCACTCGTCGTCGGATTCGGCAGGCTCAGCGAGCAGAAGGGATGGCACGACCTGGCGCGCGCAGCCGTCCCGGTTCTCGAGTCTCACCACGAGGCGGTCATCCGGATCATCGGTCAGGACGGGTGGTCGGCGACCGAGGATCGACCGATGTCGGAGGTGATCCGATCCCTGATCCCGGAGGCCCTACGCGACCGGTTCGTGCTGACGGGGAGGATGGAGCGGGAGGATGCACTCGACGCGATGTCCTCGGCGTGGGCGGTGGTGCTGCCAAGCCGGTACGAGACCTTCTGCCTCGCCGCCCACGAGGCGCGCCGCGCCGGTTTCCCGGTGATCGTGCCCGACATCCCACCTTTCGAGCCGTATCGCTCGGGTGCGGGCTTCTTCGTCTACGACGGATCGATCGCCGGCCTCACGGCGGCACTCGACCGGGTGGTCGAGGATCGAGCGGCCTTCGAGTCGCTCGCCGGCCAGCCGGCGCCGCGCGTCGGGGACCCGACCGAGGCCTACCTCGGTCCACTGCCCGAGCCGCGTCATCCCAACACGCAGGCCGGTCTTGCGACGCGCGCGGTCACGACGTTCGCCAGATCGCAGACCTCCGAGCCGGCGGGGCTCGGCGTCATGCGACGGCTCGTTCGGCTCGTCCCGAAGCCGGTCGCCGGTCTTCTGTCCCGGCTGCTGCCGAAGAAGCTCAAGGCGCGTATGGGAGGGCGCGAGGTGTGGTGGGCCGAGGAGGATCGCCGTGCGGCGAACGAGCGCCGGGCGCGCGTCGAGCGGACCATCGAGAGCGGCCTCTACCCCGAGGCCGCTCCGCGTGTCAGCGTGGTCATTCCGTGTTTCGAGCAGGGCGAATGGGTCGGGGCCGCAGTCTCGAGCGTGTTCGAGCAGGCCGGCCCGCCATGGGAGATCGTGCTGGTGGACGACGGATCGACCGACCCGGAGACGATCGCAGAGTTGGACCGGCTGGCCCGCTGGCCCCGGGTGACCCTGATCCGCACGCCGAACCGTGGTCTGTCGGCAGCCCGCAACGCCGGCATCGCCGCCGCCCGGGGCGACTTCGTGGTGCCCCTCGATGCCGACGACGAACTGGCGCCGGGATTCATCGAGGTGATGCTGGGGGCGCTCGAGGCCGACCCGGGTGCGGCCTTCGCCCACTGCTGGGCCGAGCTCTTCGGTGATGTTGAAGCGGTGTGGGTGCCCCGCCCGTTCAATCCCTACTGGCAGATGTTCTCCAACGGGATCATCGGCTGCGTGCTGCTGCGCCGGGCTGCGTGGGAGGCTGTCGGGGGCTACGACGAGACCATGGGGATCGGTCCCGAGGACTGGGACCTGTGGAACCGCCTCCACGAGGGAGGGTGGAGTCAGGTTCGGGTCGACCAGCCCCTCTTCCGCTACCGCAAGCGAGCGGGATCGATGTCGGTGGAGCGGGAGTCGGCCTTCGAGGAGGCGATCCAGGCGATCGCCGAGCGCCATCCCGACCGTTACCGCATAGATCGCCTGCGCACCCTCAAGGAGGAGTGGTACCCGTTCGTGTCGCTCCTGGTCGGACGAACCGCCTGCACGCTGCCGGGGGACGCAGAGGCCGTGACGGAGGAGGCGACAGCCGACGCGGTGGCGGCGGCGAGGGGGAAGTATGTCGCCGATCTCCGCCACGGCGGCGACCCGGCCGAGGCGGTGATGCTCGCCGAGCGCCTCGAGCAGACCCCCAGAGCCGCCTGCGCGACCTCCGGGCGAACCGCGGTGTGGAGACGCTGGGCCCTTCTCGACCCCGAGGCCGACTTGCCGGGTCGTCTCGGTGATCCGCTTCCGGGCTCCGACCTGCATTTCGGCGGATTTCCGGATCCCGCGTGGACGGTCGACCGGGAGGTCGTTCCCGACGGCATGCGACTGATCCGCCAGCGGCCCGAGGAGGCGGGGCGACTCCCGGACTGGGTGAGCGCCGGGTGATGTGGCTGAAGCGCCTGGTCCGGCCGCTCATCCCCGACCGGCTGATGGCCCGGTACCGGCTCCATCAGCACTCCCGCCAGGTGCGGAGCAACGTGGACGTGCTCGTCGACGACGAGCGGGAGGTTCGTCGCTGGCTCGCCTCCACCCCGGACACGTACCGGGTGGGGGTTCTCCCCCGTGACCTTCCGGCAGCGGAGGGGTTCATCCTGCTCGGTGACGAGGGGGAGGCGCGTCTGGCGGGGTCCGCTGCCGAGCACACCGGGGCCGACGCCGGCATCGTGGCCCGCACCTCCCGACCCCGTCTCGTGGGGAGGAGGCGGTCCGAGCCGGCGATCGACCCGATCGGGGTCGCGATCCGATCCGAGGTGCATCGCGACGCTGCACCGGCGACTCGGGACCTCGTCGGTGTGCGGCGGGCGCTGCGGGACCGGGGTCTTCGGATCGCTCTGGTCCCCCGTGTGGCCGATGGCGTCGAAGAGCGCCGTGCCGATGAGATCGCAGAGCCGGTGGCCGTGATCCTGGCCGCCGTCCCCATCCACGACGTCGGTGGAGGATCGCGTGGCGCCCGGATCGCGGTGGAACTTCTCAGTCGGGGGTTCCACGTCGTCTATGTCGCACTGTTCGGGACCCACGAGTCGGTGGAACAGGGATTGCGGATCGTCCACCCCGCGCTGGAGCACTACCGGTTCGACGAGTTGTCGGTGGCGGCACTCTCCGATCGGGCCGCCGAACCGGCGTTCGTGCTCATCGAGATCCCTCACGCATCCTTCCTCGCCGAGGCCCGGCAGATGTCGGGCCGGTGGCGAGTCGTGTACGACGTGATCGACCGGTGGGACGACCCCGCCCTCGGGGGCGAGTGGTACCGCGCCGAAGTCCAGGACGAATTGCTGGCGATTGCCGACACCGTGGTCGCCTCGTCGCCCGATCTCGCCGGTTGGGCGGGCCGGACCGGCCGGGAGGTGACGCTGATCCCCAATGCGGTGGATGCCCGGGTCTTCGGCGCCGATCCGGGCCAGTCACCCGCCGACCTGCCGCCGGGATCGGGGCCCGTGTTCGGGTATCACGGGTCTCTCTACGGCGACTGGTTCGATTGGGATTCCGTCGTCGCGCTCGCGGAGTCCCGGCGGGATGCGAGGATCGTGCTCATCGGAGACGCCGCGACGGCACCGGACGGCCTGCCGGGAAACGTTCACCTTCTCGGTCTTCGGCCCCAGCACCTGCTTCCCGGCTACATCGCACGGTTCGATGTCGGCCTGATCCCGTTCAAGGTCACTGACACCACGCATGCCGTCAGCCCGCTGAAGGTCTACGAGTACCTGGCGATGGGGGTGCCCGTCGCATCCACGCCGCTCAGGGCACTCGAGGGGCTCGACGGGGTCCATACATCCGGTCGCCTCGAGGAGGCGGTGCAGATCGCCGAGGCGGCGGCGCCCCCCGATCGGGCCCGGGTGCTCGGCGAGCACACGTGGGAGCACCGGGTGGACGCGCTGCTGGCGGCGGCACGGGTGCGATTGCCCACCGATCCCGGCTCCCGGCCCGATCCCGTCGTGCGACCGGTGGTGCACCACCGGCGTGAGGATCGGAGGATCTGACCGCGGCCACGCCGGACTACCCCCCGGTGTCGAGGCGTCGGATCAGGACCGCCGACGCCCGACCCCAATCCCATCCCTGCTCGATCCGCGGCTGGGCGACCACCGCCACCGCGATCCGGGCGCCTGTGGCGGGGACGGTGAACGGGATCCGCACCCATCGCCGAGGCTCACCTATGTCCGTCGACCAGATCGTCTCCCCGTCGACCCGGACCTCGACCCGGATGCGGCCCGAGTTGAGCCCGTTGGTCCCGTAGAGCCATTGCAGTTCGATCGACGCCTGCCTGTCGGCTGGCCCCGGACCGAGATCGCGGTACATGACCGCTTCGGCGCCAGGCAGCGGGTCGTCCCCGGTGAAGCGAACGGCATTGAACGGCCCGGCGGGGACCGGTGACGTCGTGCCGGTCTCGTCGCGGAGGGACCAGCCCTCGCACCCGGCACACGGTTCTCCCGCGACGGCCGGCGCGGCCGGGCCAAACACCGCATAGGTGCCGATGACGGCGCCGGGATCGCCCGTGTACCGGTCGATCCGCTCGGGAAGTCGCTCGATCCAGAGATCGAAGCCCTCCGGCACCTCGTCGGTTCTCACTCGCACCCCGAAGCCGTGCCAGGCCGACAGTTCCACCGGCTCATACGTCATGCCCTCGCCCATGACGATGAGGGGTGGGTCGTTCCGAGAGCTGATGGCCCCGATCCGATCGGCCAGGGTCAGGAAGTCGGGTGGGGGTGCCCAGAGTCGCGGGCGGTCGAGGATGCCGATCGTGGCGACCACGACCGCCAGCGCGATCGCGGCCACGACGGCGAGTCTCCTGACCCGATCACTCAATCGACGCGCCGCTTCGGGAAGGCCGGCCAGCAGCGGGGCCAACGCGACCGCGTAGGCGAAGAGGAAGCGCTCACGGGCACTGTGGATGGGGCTGACCACCGAACTGAGGTAGAGCATGACCCAGGCGATGCCGACGATCGCCACGACGGCGCGAACGATCGGATTCTTTCGATGGACGGCGATGGAGGCGCCGACCCCGATCAGAACGAGATGCGCCGCCTGCCACAGGCCGAGCGGAAGATCGCTCAGTCGGAACACGATCCCGGCCGCCCCGCCATATGCCGAGGCGTAGTGCGCCCGGCCTGCTCGCAGGAAGAACAACGGGTCGCCGGTGCGCTGAAGGTTCAACGCGATCCACCAGACCGGGACGAGCATCGGGATGGCGAGGAGGATCAGGGTCCAGCGCTGCTCCCTGATCCGTCGGATCAGTGTGCCGTCCTGTCCGCGAAGGAGGTGATAGCCGACCACTGCCATCCACGCCGCGGCCAGGGTCCACCCTTCGTATCTGCAGAGCCCCGCACCCACCAGTGCGACGACTGCAGCGCCCAGCCAGCCGCGCCGCCCGGTGCGGAACCACTGGATCGTCGCTGCGATCGTTGCCGCCACGGTCACGTAGTAGATCGGTTCGGACAGGCCCGACAGCGAGACGTGGAAGGCCAGCGGCGTGAAGAGGACCGCGGCGAAGGCGATGAGGCCGCCGGGCCCGGAGTCGAACAGCCGCCATCCCGCCCATCCGACCATCGCTGCGGCCGCGAGGACCGCAAGGGTGTTGAGGATCGCCGTCAGGAGCATGGGGTTGGTGGCGACCGCCGAGCCGAAGACGGCGAAGCCCAGGCCGTTGAGCCAGCTCGGCAGCGGGAGCCACACCAGGTTGTGCGCCAGTTGGGGGGTCTCCGCCCACTCCCGGGCGATCTGCACACGGCTGAAATCGTCGGCGCTCAGCGCGCTCCAGCCTGGTTCCCACGCGAGGATCGCCAGGCCGATACGCACGGCCGCGATCGCCGCTGCGGCGATGAGGAGGATTCGAGCGTTCCGGGATGGAGTCGAGTGGATTCGGTGAGCGTACCCAGGACCCGGCTCGGTGGCGACGCGCGGGACTCGTCGACTCCGGCCGTGTCGGATCAGGGCCGGGATCTCCTCAGCGCGATGCCCACCCGGATCACTTCCCACAGGGCCCTGGGCCTGTCGAACAGCCGCACCTTGGATCCGCTCCGGTCGATCCAGGTGCGAAGCGGGTACTCGTACAGCCGTACGGTGGGGACCATGTCGTCGGCGCGGGCGAGGCTGATGTACCGGGCCAGGAGTTCGACGTCGAATGCCCACGTCGTGGTGAAGGGCTCTCGAAACGCCTCGGCGATCAGCGAGTTCGTCCGGAACAGCTTGGCCCCGCACTGGGTGTCGTAGACCGGAAGCCCGAGAGCGATCGAGGCCGCGGTCGCGAACAGGCGTCCCGAGTAGTGCTTCACCGCCGATCGAGACACGACCGAGCCGAGCCGCCGGAGCCGGGAACCCAGGACCATGTCGATCTCCGGGCGCTCGCGGAGGATCGTGGCCATGGGTTCGACTTCATCGAACGGGGTCGACAGGTCGGCGTCCCAGTAGCCGACGAACTCCGGTGATCGCAGGAGTGCAGACGTCACCCCGAGGCGAACGGCGGCGGCCTTCCCCTGGTTCTCGCCCGGTGCATCCACCCAGACGCGGTCCGGGTGACGGCTCCGAATGTGCTCGAGCATCCGGCTCGTGCCGTCGGTGGAGCCGTCATCGACGAATTGGAGCCCGATGCCGTGTGTCGCTGCCAGGTACCGGTCGAAGGCTCCGAGGTCGAGCCGCCGCTCCTCGTTGTACGCGGGGATCACGAGAACGGTGCCGATCGGGCTCGGCGGATCACGCTCAGAGGCCGGATCGTCCGGGCGTGCCGCCACCTGGTGTCTCCCTGGATCGTGTGACGGCAGGAATCTACCCGGGCTCGGTCGGCCTCCGACAGGCCGTACCGACCCGGATCGCCCGGTCGCCGCCGCCGGGGGAGGTCGCCGGGTTGGGATGGGGTCACTGTTAGCCTCACCGCCTGGCGGCCGGCGCCGCATCGAGCAGGGAGCCCTTCGTGACCGCTTCCACTTTCGTCTACGACTCGGATCAGCCACGGACGCCCCTGGTGACCGAGTTCCGCAACCTGTGGGCCTACCGGGGCCTGCTGCGCCTCCTCGTCACACGAGACCTGACCGTCCGCTATAAGCGATCGGCCCTCGGCGTGTGGTGGACGCTCCTCAACCCGCTGCTGACGATGGCGGTGCTGTGGATCATCTTCAGCCAGGTCTTCCGGTTCCAGATCCCGGGGATCCCCTACACGGTCTACCTGCTGTCCGGGATGCTCGTCGTGACCTCGTTCGCCCAGGGGGTGAACGCGACCGGGGCGGCGATGGTGAACAACGCCAACGTCCTGTCCAAGGTGTACGTCCCCGCCGAGGTCTTCGCCTTCGCCTCCGGCGCGGCCGCCGGCGTGAACCTGGCGATCAGCCTCATCCCTCTGTTCGCCATCCAGCTCGTGACCGGGACCGGGATCCCCTGGACCGCGCTCCTGATCCCGATCCCGCTGATCGCGCTCACGGCGTTCACCGTGGGTGTCGGGCTGATCATCGCCGCCCTCGCCATCTACTTCTACGACGTGCTCGACCTCACCAACGTGCTCATCCAGCTCGTCTCGTACCTGGCGCCGACCTTCTATCCCATCGACATCGTGCCCGAGAGGTTCCGCATCTTCATCGAGGTCAATCCGCTGTATGCGTTCCTCGAGGTGTTTCGCGGTTTCGCCTATGAGGGCGTCTTCGCCGACGCCCTGTCCTTCATCTACATGGGTGCCAGCGCCGTCGTGATGCTCGGCTTGGGGCTGTGGGTGTTCTCGAAGAGTTGGAAGAACCTCGTGGTGCTGCTGTGAGCACTCCCGTCATCGAGGTGACCGGGGTCGGCATCGCCTACCGGCTTTCGCGCAATCGGGCCGGCACCCTCAAGGAGTTCGCCATTCAGGCCGTCCGCCGCCAGGTGTCTCATGAGCGGCTGTGGGCCGTGCGGGACGTCAGTTTCGAGGTGAGTGGGGGGGAGGTGTTCGGCATCATCGGCCCCAACGGCGCCGGCAAGAGCTCGCTGATGAAGGCAGTTGCCCGGGTGCTCCCGCCGAGCGAGGGACGGGTGATCGTCCGCGGGTCTGTGGCCCCGATGATCGAACTGGGAGCCGGGTTCAACCCGGAGCTGACGGCCCGGGAGAACATCGTGCTGTATGGCACCCTCCTCGGCCGGACTCCGGAGTTCATGAGGGAGAGGACCCCCGAGATCCTGCAATGGGCCGGGTTGGCCGAGTTCACCGATGTGCCCATCAGGAGCTTCTCGACGGGAATGCTCGCCCGGCTCGGGTTCTCGGTGGCCACCGACGTCCAGCCGGACGTGCTGGTCGTCGACGAGGTGCTCTCGGTCGGCGACGAGGCGTTCCAGAACAAATCCCGGGCCCGGATCGAGGAGTTGATGGTGGGTGGCGCCTCGATCCTGCTCGTCTCGCACTCGCTCTCGATGATCGCCGACACCGCCGACCGGGTCATGTGGATGGATCACGGCGGAGCCAAGATGATCGGCGACCCTCAGGAGGTCGTCGCCGCGTACCAGGAGTGGAGCGCGTGACGGTGCCGCACGGCGGTCCGGCCCGGCCTCCGGAACCGTGCTGAGCAGGGCCCGGCGGGCAGTGAAGCGGTTCGCGGGTGAGTGGCGGCGCGCCGGCCCCGGCGCCGGCCTGTCGATGATCTGGCGCCACCTGAGGTGGCGCCTCGCCGGCTCCCCTCCCCCCGGGCCGCCCGGGGTCGATGAGTGGCTGGAGGCCTACGCCGATCTTCGGCCGGAGACCGCCGGGGAAACGCTCTGGGTGCTGGTCGACGCACGCTCCTGGACCGAACGGGCGGTCACGAGGCTCGTGCGGTCGCTGATGTCGCAGCGAGACGGTGAGTGGAGACTGAGCATCGCGGTGCGTGGAGGGGGTCGCCGCCCGTGGGCCCGCGACCCGCGAGTCGGCGTCGTCGAGGTTCCCGATGACCGCGATCGAGCGGAGGTCCTCGAGCGCATGGTGGCGGATGCCGGCGACCGGCTGCTCCTCGTGAGCCGGCCCTGCGAATTGGCGCCATCGGCGGTGTCCTGGTTCGTCTCGACTCCCGGGGACCTCTGGTATTCCGACCACGACTCCGTCGACGATCGGGGGCGACACCGCGACGCGATCTTCAAACCGGCCTGGTCGCCCCGATTGCTGTTGACCAGCGATCACCTCGGTCCCGCGATCGGCGTCGCCCGATCGGCGTTCCAGGCGGTGGGTGGGGTGCGGGGCGGCCTCGGGCGGTCCGCCGATCACGATCTGGCCCTGCGGCTCGACGAGCGGGGAGTCGCAGTGTGCCATCTCCCCAATCTCCTCCTCCACGAGGTCGATCGCTCGGATCCGGTGGAGGCTGCCGTGGTCGCGGCGGCGCTCGACAGGCGTGGCATCGATGCCCGGGCAGTCGTCGATGAGGGCACTCCCACGGTCGTGTTCGACCCGCCGGCGGTGCCGTACGAGGTCAAGGTGTTGGTGCCCACCCGCGATCAGCCGGACCTTCTGCCACGAGCGGTCACTGCCGTGCTCGAGGCCGAAGGGGTTCGCGCCCACCTGGTCGTCATCGACAACGGCTCGAGGGATCCCGGCGCGTTGGAGTACCTGGAGTCGCTCCGGAAGCGTCGCGACGTGTCGGTGGAGCGGATGGACGAGCCCTTCAACTTCTCCCGTCTCATCAACCGCGGTGCCGGCGTCGGTCCCGACTTCCCCCTGCTGCTGATGCTCAACGACGACGTGCGCGCCCACGATCGGCGATGGCTCGGACAGTTGGCCGGATGGCTCGAGGATCCCGGTGTCGCCGGGGTGGGACCACAGATGCTGCTGCCCGACGGCCGCCTCCAGCATGCCGGCATCGTGATCGGCATGGCAGGGGGTGCGGGCCACTACATGGCCCACCAGCCGGCAGGCCCGCGCCCGGGTGCGTTCCATGACCGGGCTCGGGAGGTCGGATGCCTGACGGCGGCATGCCTCCTGCTCAGGTCTGCCGACTTCATGGCCGCCGGCGGTCTCGACGAGTCGTTCCCCCTGGACTTCCAGGACGTCGACTTCTGCCTGCGGCTTCGATCGGCGACGGGCGGCGTCCTCGTGTACGACCCCACCTACCCGCTGACCCACGTTGAGATGGCCACCCGGGGCATGGAGGGTGCGTGGGACGAGACCACGGTGGCGAGGTTCCGGGATCGATGGCAGGACGCCCTGGCCGCCGGCGACCCCTACTACAGCCCCCACCTGAGCCTGGGGAGCCCGGACCTGACCTACGCGTCGCTTCCCGACGACCCGGACGAGCGACTGGCTCGCATCCAGCCGAGGTGCTCCCGCATCTGACCGGACCGGGCGCATCAACCGACGGCACTCGGTTCAGCCGCGGAGGTGATCGATCACCGTGTCGATGTACTCCTGCTGGCGCTGCGAAAGGGATCCGTCGTCGACCGTGGCCCGGAGGTACTCGTGCACTCGCATGATCTCGGCGACATGGTCGTCGACGGAGGTGCCCAGGGAGGTGCTGGTCGTGTGTCGCCGGTTGATGTTGAGAGGAGTGGCCACGAAGGCGACATCACCCAGCTCGCAGAGAGCGGCGTACGCGCGCCAGTCCCCGGCGAAGCGGTACGACTCGAGCTCGTCGGACAACTCGGAGAGGACCTTCAGGAGTGGGTCCCTGCGGAAGGTCACCGAGCTGGCGTTGAGCACCACGTTGCGCACAGAGAGGAGGGTCTCGAGGAACTCGCGGCCGTCCATGCGGAAATCGGTGCGAAAGCGGCCGTCGGTGCCCTCGTCGAGGTAGTAGCGGTACGAGTCGGCGAGGTGCTCGCCTTCCTCGTCGATCTGTGCGGAGTCCGAGTAGGCGAACACCGGTGGATCCTCCGTCGCGAACTCCGCCGTGAGGCGCTCGAGGTATGCGGGCCGTGAGGCATCGTCCGCCTCGGCGATCCAGACGAGGTCGGCTCGAGCCATCTCGGCCCCCTTCCTCCACTGGTGCATGACGGATCCGGAGTTCGTCCCGGAGGTGACGATCCGGATGTCCCTTCCGGTCTCGGCGATCACCCGATCCAGGACCGCCGCCGTGTCGTCGGTGGAGGCGTCGTCGAGGACGATCACCTCGAAGACCGGGTGGGTCTGATCGAAGATGCTCCGGAGCCGTTGGTCGAGGTACCGGCCGTAGTTGTACGTCGGGACCACGACGGAGACCGCCTGGACCTCCGGGAAGAGATGCCGGAGGAGGGCGAAGGCGTAGTCGTCCAGGCGGAACTCGCGCTCCACGATCTCCCGCCTCTGGTCCGCAGCCGCCTTGTCGACCGCCGGCCCGAGGCGAGCCGAGTCCCTGAGGGCCTCGATCGCAGCCTCGAGGTCGAACGGCTCCACCAGCCTTCCGGTCCTGGCGATGAGATCCGCGGATCCTGTCGAGCCGGAGAAGGCGACCACCGGGAGCCCTGCAGCAAGGGCTTCGAGAACGGTCGAGGGGAATGAGTCCTCGCGCGAGGGCAGGTAGAAGACGTCGGCGGCCGCGTAGTACCGGCTCACCTCTGGCGAGAAGTCGAGCACGAAGAGGTTGTTGGCCCGCCTCGGTGCCTCGTCGACCATCCAGTGATGCAGCTTCGTGTCGACGTGTCCCAACCACACGAACGCGAGGTCGGGTGCCTTCCCGGCCGACTCGACGAACAGGTCGAAGCCCTTGTGCAGTTCGGCGCTCCCCACTCCGAGCACGATCGGGGTGTCATGGTCGATGCCCAGTTCGGCCCGCACGGCCGTCCTGGCACCGTGGTCGTCGGCCGCTCCGGCGATCGGCTGGTAGAGGCCCTGGGGCAGGACCAGCACCCTGTCGGGCGGGATGCCCTCGGTGAATCGGTCGGCGACGAAGTCGCTGGCGAACACGACGGTGTCGGCGTGGGCGGCGATCTCCCGTGCGGCGTCGCTCCAGCCGCGCTCGTCGATGGTGCCGCCGAGCTCGTGGACGAGCGCGGTCACGGCGAAGCCGGCGGCCTTCAAGGACTCCAGCGCCGGGCCGGTGACGACCGTGCTCGAGATCGCCCGCGAGAACCCCCGCGACGCAAGGATCGCCACGTGCCCGTCGAAGCCCGGGTCGTGGGGACCGAGCACTCGAACCGGCGCCACCTCGCGGTATCGGTCCAGCAGTTCGCCGCCCTCGAGGAGAAGGAACTCGACATCGACCCCGAACTGCCGGGTGAAGATCCTCCCCAGGCTGAGCAGGAGCAGTTGCGACCCGTTCGGCGTGGCGTCGTGACCCACCAGGAGGACCTTGCGTCGGTCCCTGAGCGCCCGTGGCCGATGCAGGGCACGTGCGGTGGCGTTGAGGTAGGCCCAGCCGTAGTGCACATCGGGCTCGAGGTATGCCGCCTCGGCCCATTCGTTCCAGGCGTTGACGAACACGATGGGCTCCGATCCCAGAGGATGATCGATGGCGAAGTCGATCGACTCGTCGAGCCATTGCTCGTAGAGCTGTGGGGTCGATCCGGCGATCGTGAAGCCCCAGTTGGGACGTCGGGCGTCGTTGTCCCAGAACGGGGACACGGTTCGGACGAGGGGGTACGGCGGTACGGGCTCCGATCGAGCCGTCTCGACGAGTTCGGCGTAGGAGCGGATCGTGCCCCGGTAATCGGGGTCGAGCACCTCGACCTCGCCGCGGCGTTCGGCGAGGCCGGCGCCGAGCTTGTGGGGTGGAAATTCGACGGCGCCATCTAGACCGAACTCACCGGGATCCATCTCGGTGCACTGGGCGTTGAGGATCAGCGGTACCACGCCCAGTTCGTTGCGTATGTGCGTCCGCCACCGGTCGAAGGCGTTCGCAGCGTCGGGGATGAGGGCGGGGCGGTAGACGATGACGACGGGGCGGCCGTCGATGCGGAGGTAGCGCTCGTCCGAGAAGCAGCGCACCAGGTCGTCGAGCCATCCGCGCTCGATGTCGGCGCTGTATCCGAACGAGCGAAGGATCTCGCGGTCGTACCCGTCCCAGGTGCGGGTCCAGTTCTCGTTCGCCCACATGATGCAGAACGACATGTCGAGAGACGGGTCGGACAGGAATCTGTCCAGCGGCTCTCGCAACATCGGCCCCTCTTCGAACAGGTAGTAGTAGAAGCAGAACGCATGGATTCCCGCCGCGGTCGCCAACTCCACCTGGCGGGGCAGGACCTTCGGGTCGGTCAGGTCGTAGAAGCCGAGTGCTCCCGGTGTGCGGGGCTGGTAGTGGCCGGCGAATCGGGGCCTTCCGCGCACGACATTGGTCCACTCCGTGAAGCCGGGCCCCCACCACTCGTCGTTCTCCGGTATCGCGTGGAACTGCGGGAGGTAGTACGCAATCAGCTTGGCGAGCGGTCGGCGGCCGGGTGGGGGTGGCGAGAACTCCTCGTAGAGGGGGCCGGGCTTCGTGAAGCGCTCTGCCTCGCGGGATTGGGTCGTGCTCTGCGGGTCGACGTCTCCCCGTCGATACCGGCGGTAGGCGCGCAGCCGCCTCGGAAGCTGGAGGGTCACGGTCCACCACACGAGCTTGGCGGCGCGGCTCGCCTGGCGCCGCAGCCTGCGGAGACCGGACATGGTCCAGCGCAGCGGAGCCGTCACCTTCCAACTGGTCGAGGACCTGAGCGCGGCGATCTCCTCGGACAGCGCGTGGATCCGGGCGCGAGCCCCGTCGAGTTCGGTCGTGAGCGCGGTGACCGCCGACCGGTCCTGCGCGGCCCGGGTCTGGAGGCCTGCCAGGCGGCTGGACGTGACTTCTAGCTCGCGCTGTGAGGTCTCCAGGTCCCGGACGAGTTCCTCGGTCGTCCGGCCGTCAGTGACTTCGAGCTGGGCCACCCCGCTCTCGAGTCTGGCGAGGTCGGCGACGGCGAAGCCGAGCCGGGAGAAGGCGCGCCTGATCTCGAGCGCTCGTTCTTCATCCGCCTGCGCGGCGAACAGGTCCCCGAGGGTGTCCGCTGCCTTCGGGCCCACGCCCAGGACACCAAGCCCGTGGCCGTGGTCGAAGTCGAAGTGGGGGTGGTCGGCCTTGAGCTCCTCCCAGAGGACGTGCACGCCGAACCCGTCGCGGTGGACGTTGATGTCGTGGAACAGGACGACGCCCCGGTCGGACATCTTGGGGAGCCAGCGTTCGAAGTCGCTCTTGACGTCTGACAGCCCGTGGGCTCCATCGATGTGGAGGAGATCTATCGATCCATCGTCGAAGTGGGGTGCAGCGTCGTCGAACGTGCTGGGCACGAGTTCGGAGAACGACCCGTAGCGTCCGTCGTGGTACGCGCTGAGTTCCTGGAAGACCTCCTGGCCGTAGAAACCCCCGTATTCGTCACCACTCCAGTGGTCGATGGCATAGCAGCGAGTCCCGGTGTCGAGGCGGTCGACCGCCTGGCAGAACGCCAGGTACGAGAACCCCTGGTACGTGCCGAGTTCGACGAGAGTTCGGGGCCGATGGACATCGATCACCCAGAAGGCGAACGGGGCGTGAGGGTGCCATGCCGAGTCGACGAGCTTCTCGGGCACCCAAAAGGCAGGGGGCCTCAATATCTGCAGGTCGGATGCGTCGGGTTCTCTGCCCATGTGGCCTTTCCGGGTCTGATCTCGGATGGTTCTGGATCAGAGTCGACCAGGCGGTCGATCGGGACGCAGGTTAGGGGACCTCGCGCGGCGGGCAGTACCCCGGCGCACCGGACCCGATCGGCTCGGTGGGCCCGGGGCGACGCCGCCCGGCGCCGACGGGGTCCCGGACCATCAGAGGTCCTGAAGGAAGTCGTCGAGGTGCTTCACGATGTCCGGCCATCTGAAGTCGGATTCGACTCGACGCCGCCCGGCCTCACCCATCGTCCGCGCCCTCGCCGGGTCGGTGAGCAGCGCGGTGATGGCTTCGGCCAGACCGACGGCGTGGCCGGGGGCGATGAGCCCGTCCAGGTCGTGGCGCACGACGGACCGCCTCACCGGGCTGTCGGCGACGACGACCGGGGTGGCGTGGGCCCATGCCTCGAGAGTGGTGAGCCCGAACGCCTCGATGATGGAGGCGCTGGCGAGGACGCGTGCCGACCCGATGAGCCGGGCCCGCTGCCGGTCGTCGACCCGGCCGATGACCTCCACCCTGGGCTCCCCTGCCATCGCAGTCGCAGGATCCTCGCCCCTCGCCGGCGGCGGCCCGGCCACCACGAATCGGGTCTCCGGCACCGATTGCCAGACGACGCGCATCGCGGCGTACAGGACGTCGAGGCGTTTTGAGGCGGTCCGCCTCCCCAGGAACAGCACGATCGGATCGCGCTGCTCCTGAGGCTCACCCGCGGGGAGGTCGACGCCCGGTGGGAGCACGATGGTCCTCTCCGGATCGGCGCCGTACGACGCCACCAGCCGATCGCGCTCGTGGCTCGTCAGGGCGATGACCCCGTCGGCCCCGGCGACGGCGCCGGTGATCGGCTCCATCGCCCATGAGGGATCCTCTTCATGGAGCAGCGGCGCGTAGATCGCCTTCCACGAAGCCCCGGGACGGAGGGCCATCGTTGCAGCGACGTTGGGGAAGGCGTGGGGCAGGGTCACGATCGCGTCGGGGCTCAGCGGCTCCAGCGCCGAGCGGAGGTGCCGGTTGTAGCGCCTCCGGGCCCTCTCGATGCGTGACGCCTCGTCGCCGATGCGATCCAGGAGATTCCAGCGTCCCGGCAGGTACGGAATGCGGTGCACCGTCGCCCCGCCCAGGATCTCGAGGGCCGGGCCCCCGCGGGCGTGACCCCACTCGTACCAGGCCTCCGCGTCGGACACGTTGGGCACGACGACATGCACGTCGTGCCCGCGGGTGGCCAGCCCTTCGGCCAGCCTGCGGGTGTGGTATTCGGCCCCGCCCAGCGCCGGCTCATAGGCATGAGGGGTGAAGACCACTCGCATGTCAACCGGTGGTGAAGTCGGCCCAGTGGCGGGCCGCGTCTCGGTCGAACCGCTTGATCCAGGCCCTCGCCATCGGGATGGCCGCGTCCCGTCCGTCCATGAGTGATCGAGCCGCCCTCGCGATGGCGCGGGGATCGTCGATCTCGACGACGGTGGTGAGGTCTCGAAGGGCCGGATCGTCGGCGAAGACCTCGGAGGTGGGAGAGATCAGGCAGGGGACTCCCGCCAGGTAGCTCTCCATCGGGCTCATCGGATGGCACTCCGAGAGGCTCACGTAGAGATTCAGGTCGACGCTCGCCTGCAGCGCGACGAAGCGTTCCCATGGCAGCTCGCCGTGCACGACCATGGGAAGTCCGTCGAGATAGCCGACTTCGGGGTCCTCCATCACGTGGGCGGTGCCGCCGAGGATCGCCACTGCTCCCAGCTGGGTCACGACGTTCTTCCGCCAGAACGGCTTGGCGAACACTCCGATCCGGGGAGGGGCACCGGTGAGTTCGATGCGCTCGAACTCGGGCAGGCGCGGCGCCCGGTTGGGGGTGTGGCTCGCCGGGATCCCGAGCGCGGCGAAGGCCTCCGCCATGCCCGCCTTCACGAAGCCGATCCGGTCGATCACGCCCGAGGACGCCAGGTCGACGATCCGGCTCACGAAGGCGGCCTCGAACGCCTCTCCGCCGTGCTGGGTCATCGACGAGTGGACCACGGCTCGGGTCCCCAGGCCCGCCGACGACGCCATCTCGAGGAACCGGTCGGCGCCCGGCGGAAACGCGTGGACGACCACCGTCCCGACGCCGGCGCCCCTGGCATTCGCGACGATCTCGGGGGCGTCCCGCAGCAGGTCGTCGGACTCGACGACCGGATCGCCGAAGGCGTGGGTGGCGGTCCTCACCCCTCGCCACCCCGGATGACAGACGGCGAGGGTGGGTCCGGTCAGGGAGCCCCAGTCTCCGAATCCGAGCACCAGTGGGGGCGAACCGGGTGCATTGCGACGGAGGAGCCGCCGGGCGACGCGGCGCACGAAGTCAGCCATCGACCAGTGTCCGGATGGCCGCGAGAGATCGCTCGCTTGCGGTCCCGTCCCCGTACGGGCTGGGGATCCCGGCGAGCCGCTCATGGACGGCGTCGATGTCCTTCAGCCATGCCGAGGCCTGCTCCCCGATCGCCGGTCCCGGGTCGACCCGAACGGCGAACGTGCCGAGGACCTCGGGCCGCTCGGTGGACCGGCGGACCACCAGCACGGGGCGCTTGAGAACGGACGCCTCCTCCTGGACGCCCCCGGAGTCGGAGATGAGCATGGCCGACTCGGCGGCGAGGCCGAGGAACTCCGGGTATCCGACCGGATCGACGATGGTGAGCCGTTCGGCGATCGGAACCGGGGCGTCGTCGAGCCGGTCCCGGGTGCGCGGATGCAGGGGCAGGACCACGGGAGCCTCGAGCCCGGCGAGTTGTTCGAGCACGGCCCGGAGTGTCGCGGGGTCGTCGACGTTCTCGGGCCGGTGGAAGGTGCTGAGGACGAACCCGTTCGGGTCGACGCCGTAACGGGCCAGGAGCTCGTGCCGGGCCGACGGGTCGGGGAGCAGCGAGTGGAGGGCCTCGACGACGGTGTTGCCGGTGACGACGATTCGCTCGTCCGGGATTCCCTCGGCGAGGAGGTTGGCCCGGTTGGTCTCGGTCGGGGCCAGGCAGAGGTCCGCGAGGTGATCGGCGATCACCCGGTTGTGCTCCTCGGGCATCCGCCGGTCGAAGGACCGTAGACCCGACTCGACATGCACCAGAGGGGTCTCGGTGGCGTTGGCGGCGATGGCGCCTCCTGCCGCCGAGTTGGTGTCCCCCTGGACGACGACGGCACGCGGGCGGAGGTCCCGGAGCAGCGCGTCGACCTCGGCCGTCACCCGACCCATCTGGCGGCCCCGGCTCTCTCCGCCGATGCCGAGCACTGCGTATGGCTCGGGGAGCCCGAACGCCTCGAAGAAGGCAGCCGACAGCGTCGAGTCGTAGTGCTGCCCGGTGTGGAGGATCGCGGCCGAGTCGCCGAGGAGCCCGATCAGATGGCCGAGCTTGACGATCTCCGGCCGGGTCCCGAGGACGACGGCGATCGAGCTGGGGGCGAATCCCATGGGTGGTGCGACGTGATCGGTGATCCGGTCATGCTACGGAACCGCCGTCCACACCCGGTGCCAGTCGAGATCCGGTTCCCCCGTCGTCGCGGGATCCCAGGCCCGGGACGAGCACAGCCATCGCCACCGCCAGGCCGAGCGCGACTGCGGTGGTCGGCGGATCGACGGGCCATGGCGATGACAGTGGGTCGATGATCCACACGTACGCGGTGAGCGCGATCGATGTGGCCACCAGGAGCTGCCCCCACCGCCCCCAGATGGTCACGATCCCCGTCGCGGACCCCACGACGAGCACGACGAGCGTCGCGTAGGAGAGATGAGGGACGATCTGCGGCCCCCAGAAGACGACGACATTGGCGGCCAGCGCGCCGAGACCCAGGAGGACGAGAAATCGGGCGTGGCGGTCTCCCCTGCGCCGCGACACGGCCACGATCAGAGCGGCTGGACCGAGTAGGGCCAGCGCCGGCGCGGCGAAGACGTGGCTTCGAAGCCTGGAGAGGTCGGCCCACTCGAGCCCTTCGTCGCGCAGGCCGAGCCCGAAGCCGAGAACCTCCTCGGTGCCCTCCTTCCGAAGTTCGAGCCATCCGTCGAGGCCGAGGTCTGCGTAGGCGTCGACCACGGTCTCCAGGAGGCCGGTGTCGTCCTCTCCGAAGCCGAACGTGCCCGCGAAGGTGTATTTCACCAGGGCGTTGCCAGGGGGGTCGACGACTCGCTGCCAGATCATCCATGGTGCGAGGACGGCCGCTCCGAGTGCGAGTCCCATGGCCAACTCGACCCACCGGGGGCGCAGCCGCACGACCACCCAGACACCCAGAGCGAGGAGGAAGAACACGGTTCCGCCGTGAGAGAGGAGCGACAACGCCCCCAGCGCCGCCGGGACCAGGAGGTGGTGTCGGGGGCCCCGGGACTCGACAAGGACCGCGACCGCCATGATGGCGAACGCCGCAGCGAGCAGCTTCGGCCACACGTAGGCCCCGTTGAAGATGGCGATCGGTGAGAGCGCAACGACCGCGCACGCGGCGAGCCGTCGACGGGATCCCCATCCCACCGCCCGCATCGTCTCGATGGCGGCGACCACCCACAGCGAATTGAGCACGATGCCCAGCGTGTGGTGGAAGTATGCGAGGTCCGATCCGGCGACTCCCGAGGGCGCGGTGACCCGCACGAGTGGCCGCAGGACGGCTCCGGCGCCGGACTGGAGGGGGGGCCGATCGGACACCTTCCACGGGCCACTGCCGAGGCTCTCGATGTCGTGGCCGCGGTAGATGCCCTCGCTCACCTCCATCGGGAGGTTGTTGTCGGACGACCACCAGGCGGGCCGGAACCGCGAGTTCGCCTGCCACGGCCCGGCCCCCGTGTCGACTGCGTGGAGGAGCAGCACCACGAACAGCGACAGCAGGAACCAGGCGGCAAGTGGTTCGGCCATGCGTCGGAGGGCCGTCGCCGTGATCATCCGGTGCCGGACGGTCCGGTACGCGATCAAGCCGACGGATCCACCCAGGACGACAAGGGTCAGACCTCGGCCGAGCCGGGGAGAGCCGGCATATACGAAGAACCCGAGCATCGAGACAGCACCGATGCCGAGCATGGATGCTGCTGCTACCGGTCCTTCCCCGCGCCGCCTGGGTGCCAGGAGCGCTGCGGCGAGACCGATGGCGGCGATCCCCGAGAAGATCACCGCATGGCGAAAGAGGTGGGCAGGAAGTCGCCGCGTTGCCATGAAGCCGGCGTCGGCGCCGTTGGGGAGCCCGACCATGAGGTAGAACGGGTGTTCCACCCGCGCGATGACGCGTACGTGCCCGTCCGTGCAGAACTCACCGGGCACCGACGCCACCGACTCGGACATACGGTCGTTGGTCTCAGCAATCGGCAGGGACAACTTCCCCGGGCCCGTCTCACAGTCGAGCACCAACTCGGCACTCGCCTCGGTGCGGGGGTCGAACACGGGGATCGGTTCCCTGTTGGCGAGCTGGTACGGAACGATGACCACGCGCGGGGTCGGGAACGGCTCCGAGATCAGCACGGCCTCCCCGCCCTCGTCCGGGGAACCCCTCCAGGGGTCGAGGGTCGTCCCGGGGCGCTCGTCCCACGGGGGCGGACGTGACTCCGTGGGGGAGAAACCGTCACCGGTCGCCCAGCGTCCCGGCTCGAGGAGGCCGGTGACCGCCGGGGCGGTGGCCAGTGACACCGCCCCCCAGCCGACGAGGAGCAGGTACCCGGCTCCGAGGGCGATCAGCCACGGGGCGAACCGGGGCCGGAGCCGGGTGACGTCGCCGGCGCGGTCGGCCATCGGGTGGCTCAGATCCTGCCGGTCTCGATCGCGTGCTCGATCCAGGGGATCACCTCGTCGAGCATCTCGTCGAGCGTCGTCGTCGCCTCGAACCCGAGGACCTTTCGGGCCTTGTCGACGTCGGGGATCCTCCGCTGGACGTCGTGGGGGAAGGCCGGATCCGACACCAGACGGAGCGGTACCCCGGGACCCTTGATCTTGCGCCAGACGACTTCGGCCAGTTCCCGCACGGAGGTCGATATCGCCGTGCTCAGGTTGAAGTCCTCGTTGAGGGCATCGGGGTGCTCCATGGCGAGGACGATCCCTCTGGCGAGGTCGCCGCCGTAGGTGTAATGGCGAACCTGGTCGCCCTCACCGAGGATGTGGAGTGGATCCTGGCCCTTCAGCACCTTCTGGACGAGGTCAGGCACCACATGGCTGAGCGCCAATTCGACGTTGCCGCTCAGCACGGTCGGGCTCCCCACCGCTCGGCCCTCTCCGATCCCGACGCAGTTGAAGGGGCGAACGATGGTGTACGGGAGCCCGTACTGGTCGTATGCCGCCCTGGCGAAGTACTCGACGGCCAGCTTCTGGAACCCGTACGAGGACCGGGGAGGTGGTATCTCGAGTTCCTGGCCCTCGCGGGAAGGCCATTCGGTCGCCGACTCGAACACCATCGACGAGCTCAGATACGTGACCTTCTCGAGCGGCGATCCCTGCTCCCTCGCCTCGATGGCGGCGTCGCACGACGACGCGATGATGCGCTCGTTGGTGGCGAGAAGGTCGTAGGCATATGTGTGGAAATAGGTGATCCCGCCGATCATCGCCGCACCGGCGACGAAATGAGTGCAGTCGGCCAGGAGGTCGCGGATGAGGTCGGCGTCGCGGGCGTCGGCCTGGACGAACCGATATTCGGGGTGTCCGTCGTACGACCTCTCGACCGGGCCGTACTTGGAGAGGTTGTCGACGCCTGTGACCGAATAGCCACGATCGAGCAACTCCTGGACTACGTACCCGCCGATGAAACCGGCCGATCCCGTGACGAGGACCTTCGGGCTCACGACGCCATCCTCTCGCGCTGCCGGGGGCCGAATGCGTGGAGGTACCAGCGGAGGTACCGGGGGAGCCACTTCATCACGCGGAATCTGGACTCGCCCTCGGTGCGGTCCTTCCAGGTCGTCGGGATCTCGCTGACGGCCAGCCGGCGGCGCCGGGCCTTGGCGACGAGTTCGATGCCCATCTCGAAGCCCGACTGGCTCTCGATGCCGGCGTCGCGAACGAAGGCGGTGTCGTAGGCCTTGAACGAGTTCGTGGCATCGCGGGTGCCGACCCGGGCGAGCCAGTAGAGCGAGATGCCGGCCGTTCGGCTGAGCAGCTTCTTGAGGAAGGGGCCTCCGACCTGTGCGCCGCCCTTCATGTACCGGGACGCAGCCGCGATGACGTTCCCGTCCCGGATCAGGCCGACGAGGTCGGGGATCTGGGTGATGTCATCGCTGTCGTCGGCCATCGTGACCACCGTCACCGGGGAGGCGGCCGAGTCGAACCCGTAGCGGAGGGCGTGGGCGGGGCCGCGGCCGTAGGTGTTGTGGAGGGGCCGCAGCCGGGGCTCCGACCGCGCGTACTCGGCGAGCGGAGCCGCCGTCGTGTCATCCGGGGAGTCGTAGACCACGAGCACCTCGGCATCGGCTGGGAGCACGCCGAAGAGCCGGCCGAGCAGACCGCCGATGCTCGGGCCCTCGTTGTACACCGGCACCACGACGGAGACAGACGGCATCAGAAGAGCGTTCCCTTGCCTCGAAGCCCCCAGATGTCGACGATCGGCCGGTCGACCTCGAGTTCCCGGTAGTCGTGGTGGGGTGCGGCGATCACGAGCAGGTCCGATCGGCTGGTCACCTCATCGAGGGGCAGGAGATCCGGGTCCGTGGTGACGTATGGATCGGTGGTGAGCACCTCGCGGGCCTTGAAGCGGAGGATGTGCTTGAGCTTGTAGGAGAGGCTCGAGCGCGTGTCGTCCGACTGCGCCTTGAACGCCATCCCGAGGATGCCCACGGTCATCTCCGACAGGTCGTGCACCTCTTCCATCCGGGTCACGACATACAGGGGCAGGCCCTCGTTCACCATCATCGCCGAGTGGCCGAGCGTGAAGTTGTGGGCGTGGAACGCCGCCAGCTGCATCGTGTCCTTGAACAGGCAGGGCCCGGCGGCAAACCCCGCACCGGGCAGATCGGCGGCCCGCGGGTAGTCGGCGACCACCGCCTCCCGGATACGGGCGTAGTCGAGCCCCCGGTCGTTGGCGATCATGAAGAACTGGTTGGCGGTGGCGAACTTCACGTAGCGCCATGCGTTGGTGAACAGCTTCGCCAGTTCGGCCTCCTCGGGCTGGAGGTGGAGGATGTTCGGCGTCAGCCGCTCGAAGACCGCCGTCGCCCGGCGGAGGGCACCCTCGGTCCGCGCCGAGACGATCTGGGGCAGCTCGTACAGCTCGGTCATCGCCATGCCCTCGGCGATCCGCTCCGGGCAGAACGCCAGGTCGGCGGCGACGCCTTGTTCGGAGAGGAGGCGCTCGACACGCGCCGTTACGCCGGGATAGACGGTGCTGCGAAGCACTACCAGCTGGTGGTCGCGGAGATACGGCACGAGTGGCGCCAGGGCGTCCGGCACGGCATCGAGGTCCGGGTTGAAGTGCTCGCCGACAGGCGTCCCGATCACGACAACCACCACGTCGGCGTCAGCCACGACCGACGGATCGGTCGTGGCGGCCAGGATTCCGTCGGCCGTGAGCCTGCGCAGCGGCTCGTCGGCGCCGCGCTCCATGAAGGGCATTCGACCGGCGTTGACAGTGTCCACCGCGTCAAGGTCGATGTCGAGCAGCCGGACCGTCATGCCGGCGTCGGCGAGGGCGATCCCCAGGGGGAGCCCCACATGGCCACACCCCCCAACGATGACGGCTGTCTGGTCTGCCATTGCTTCGCCCCTCGGTGTCCGGGTGCGGACTCTATCCCTGGTCGCATCGGACCGGCTGGTCGGACCTGTGGGTCCCTTGGGCCTACCGGCGATGTAGCCTCGGGCCACCGTCCGGCCCGCCCGATTGCGGGGAACGTTGGGCTGGCTGACGGTCGGTCTCGCGAGTGGAGCCGAATGGTCGAGCCAACAATCGCTGCGCACAAGCCAGGGAGGCGGCGGAACGTGGGCGCGACCAACTTCTTGCCGAGCGTCTTGCCCGAGCCCCAAGGAGGCTGGCCGCCTTGAGGCTCGTTGCCGTCAGCACGGTCAAGAACGAGAGTGACATCGTCGAAGCCTTCGTCCGCCATACGGCGTCCATCGTCGACCACCACCTGATCGTCGACAACGGCAGCACCGATGCGACGCGCGAGATCCTGAACGCCCTGGTCTCGGAAGGTGTCGCCCTCCGGGTGTTCGATGACGCCTCTCCGGGGGCCTGGCATGCCCGGCGCCTCACGCGCCTGATGCACGAGGCGGCGTCCGAGCACGCCGCCGATTGGGTGATCCCCCTCGACGCCGACGAGTTCGTCGTGACCCGTCGGCCCAGAGCGATTCGGCGAGCCTTGAAGAAGTCATCGTCCCCCGTCATCGTCCCGTGGCAGACGTACGTTCCCGACGACTCCGACGACGCGGGGGAGCCGAATCCGGTGCGCCGCATCTGCCACCGGGTCGCCGCCGAGGGCCATCGGTGGGTCAAGGTGATGGTCCCCGGGGAGTTGGCCACCGTAGGACAGCTGCACCAGGGGAGCCACGACGTCTCGTTGCCATCGGACATGGCGACCGACCGCACATTGCTCGAGGGCGTGCGGCTTGCCCACTTCCCCGTCCGTAGCGTCGCCCAGTTCGCCAGGAAGGTGGCCATCGGGAAGATCCAGTATCTCGCCAGGGACGAGGCGAAGGGGCTGGCCTTCCATTACGAAGAGCCCTTCTCGCGCCTCCTGCAGAGCTGGGAGGATTTCGCCGCCGGGTACTGGGACGCGGCTGCCCGCTTTGCTCTCCCCCCGGGGACCGCGTTCGAACCGGTGCTCGTCCGTGACCCGATCGGATATCGCGGGGGATCCCTGCGGTACACGCCACCGCCGCGTCCCGGCGAGCCGTGGGTCACGATCCTCGAGTACACCATGCAGCTGGCGGCCGAGGTGCGTCGGCAATGGTCGGGGCTCGATGCCGATCGTGTGCCGACGCGAGGCGCCGAGTGAGGCCGTCGGCGGTGACAGTCGGCGGCTGACGTGGTGAGGGTCCGGGCCGGTCATCGACCTCTGACACCTGCCGGCCTGGAGCGGTTCACCCTTGTGGAGGTTCACGCCTCCGTGAGGATCGGCGGCGATCGCGGCGCCAGCGCCAGCGCCGCGGCGAACCACCACGTGGCCTCGAACAGCACGGTCTGGGTGATCGATCCCGACAGGGCCACGATGAGGGCGGCGACGCCGATACGGTTGCGGGCCGAGCGCACGATCGCGACGAACAGCACCACGAAGCCGGCGAGGCCGACGACCCCGGTCTCTCCGATCAGCTGCAGCAACAGGTTGTGCGGCTCCTGGACGCCCTCGGCCGCCCATCCGGTGCCGAGTCCGGCGCCACGGAGCGGATCGTCCAGGAAGTAGTCCCAGTAGATCGGCCAGACCTCACCCCGATACTCCAGGTCGAGCACACCCGGTGCCTCGCCGCCGCTGTCGCCGGGACCGAGGCTGAAGCCCTGGCGTATGCGGAACTCCACCGCCTCGCCTATGTCGCCCCCGATGTCCGGCGGGTCGAGCAGCCAGACGGTGCCCGCGAGAGCCACGGCTGCGGCTGCGGAGACCGCCGCCAGCAGCAGCGCCGGCCGGATCTCCCTCCGCTCCGTCCAGAGAACGGTGACGATGCCCACCCCCATCCCCAGCAGGCCCGTCCTGCTGAGGGTCATGAAGACTCCCAGCCAGAGGCCGCCGACGACAAGGGCGTCGATCGCGACCCGTCCGGATCCGAGCCCACGCCGCACCGCCAGGAAGGCGATGGCGGCCCACAGGTTCATCCAGGCCGCGGCGTAGCCGGGATCCTGGTGCCAGTTGGTGAGCCCGACGAAGCCCTCTCGCAGGTAGGCGACCTTGACGACCCGTTCGATGAGCGGGAGATCGGCGATGGAGTCGGCAGCGCCGGCGCCGAACACCCCCACTGCGACCATCGACAACAGCACGGCGGTCGCCGCCATGGCCGCGGCGGACCAGTACACCGCCCTCAGGACGCGATCGAGCATGCCCTGTCGTGACAGCATTCGTCGGGACACGAGGAGCAGGAGCGCGCCGATCACCAGCGCGAGGAAGAGCCTGGCGAACCGCGAGTCGCTCCCTCCGGGCCAGGAGGCCGCCATCGCGAGCAGGAACACGGCGATGGGGATCGTCAGCGTCCGCTCCCACGGCGACGAGCGGGCTCGGACCCCCTGCCACACCTGGGTTCCGGCGAGTACCACCAGCAGGACGAGCCAGGGCTTCCAGGCGATCCAAGCCCTGAAGTAGACCGTGTGGAGGGGGAGGAGCGCGACGAGCGCGAGGTAGAGAGCCTCGTCGATGCGGCGTCCGGGACGCGGCGCCCTGGCGTCGGACGATCCGGACCCGGCTGTGACCATCGGGCAAAGGTAGTGCCCCGCCCCGCAACGACTGCCGCGTGTCCGGCTGCGTTCACCGGTACGCTCGACCTCATGGTGGAGCCTGGCGCCAAGATCGACGTCTCGATCATCCTCCCGATCCACAACGAGGCCGGCCACATTCGTGAGGAGGTCGAGAGGATCCGTCGTGGTATGGAGGGCTCGGGCCTGACCTACGAGCTGATCGCCATCGACGACGCCTCCACCGACGCCTCCGCGGAGGAGCTCGCCTCGATCCCCGGTCTGCGTGTCGTCACCTTCTCCTCGAACCGGGGCTCGGGCTCGGCACGGCGCCACGGGACCTCACTCGCCGTCGGAGATGTGGTCGTCTGGACCGATGTCGACATGACATACCCCAACGACCGCATTCCCGAGCTGGTGCGGGAGTTGGCGGGGTACGACCAGGTGGTGGGGGCGCGGCGAACCGAGGAGGGCACGGTCAAGCTGTTCCGACGACCCGCCAAGTGGTTGATCCGGAAGATGGCGTCCTATTTGGCCGGGGTGCGGATCCCCGACCTCAATTCGGGGTTCCGTGCCTTCCGCCGCGAGGTCGGGGAGCAATTCCTCCACTTGCTTCCGCGGGGCTTCTCGTGCGTGACCACCCT
>DATHSA010000009.1:0-12989 GCA_035464675.1 Acidimicrobiia bacterium | reverse complement strand
CCCTGTCCCTGCTTGGCCTTGCTCCCGGTGGGGTTTGCCGAGCCGCCCCGGTCACCCGGGACGCTGGTGGTCTCTTACACCACCCTTTCACCCTTGCCTGTGCCCGAAGGCCATCGGCGGTCTGCTCTCTGTTGCACTGTCCGTCGGGTCGCCCCGCCTGGGTGTTACCCAGCACCGTGCCCTGTGGAGTCCGGACTTTCCTCGACCCGACGCACAGCGTCGGACCGCGGCCGCCCGGCGGACTCTCCGACAGTATGAACCTCAACGCCCCCAAGGGCCAGCGGTGTTCCAGGTTCTCGCCGAGCCATGTCGGCGTGCCGAGGACGGGGATGTCGGCCGCCATGACCTTGTCGAACAGGTCGGGCCACCCGCCGCACCGCCGATGACCGAGGAGGGCTGCGAGAAGAATCGCCCCCGGGGTCGAAGGGAGTCGCCGCGTACGGCGCGCCTAGTGGTCTTCGAGGTGTTCCTCGAGCGAAGCGACCCAGCCGGCGGGGAGCTTCCAGTGCCGGCCCCCGCTCACCATGAGGCGCACATGGTCTCGTTCCGGACGGTATTCGCCGTTGTGGCCGTTGCTGCTGACGTGGGTGACCACCTCGTGGCGGCGCCCCTCCCGGTCCATGGCCTGCGCAGGGGCCGGGACCCGTCCCTCGGACGCCTCGACCTCGTCGATCGCCTCCAGGTCCTCTCCCGGGACGCTGAACACGGCACCCCAGACGGTGTTGCCCGGAAGCGGCCTCACCGAGGGGAGTCCGCCATCACCGTTGGCGATCGAGTACTCCAGCTTCCACTCGGGCAGGTGGGCGATGAACTCGAACGCGGCGCCCGGGGCGATGTCCCCGAGGCGACCCGGGTCGATGTTGGCGTCGTAGGCGAAGTAGAGGCGCGTCATCCCCATCACATTGGAGCGGGAGCGTGATTGTAACGCCCCGCGAGATTCCGGCGCGGCGGTGCCGCCGGGGAACCTTTCCCGGCGTCCAGTTCGTCTTAACCCACGCGCGGGGCCATCCTGCGCGCCTGACAACGCGAATCCATTGAGGGTCATGAGAACTTCAAGAACACCGGTGGAACCGATGGCGCTGAATCTCGAGGAGAGACCCTGGGCGGCATATGCCGCCTGTCGAGAAGCGGATCCTGAACTCTTCTTCAGCGGGGACGAGGAGGCTACTGCCGCCGCGATCCGTATATGTCGCGGCTGCCCCGTATCCGACGAGTGCCTGGACTGGGCACTCGAGATGCGCGTTCGCTACGGCGTCTGGGGAGGAGCGACGGAGCGTGAACGTCGTCGCATGGTGCGCAGGTCTGCCTGAGGGCGAAGGCGGGCGCCTCAGGCTGCTGTAATGGGCGCATGAGCGCCGGCGGCATCGACCCGAAGGACCTCCTGGACATCGACGGGCTCCTCGACGACGAGGAGGTACTCGTGCGCGACACCGTGCGGCGGTTCGTAGCCGATCGCATTCTTCCGGACGTCGCCACCTGGTTCGAGGCCGGTACGTTCCCCCGTGATCTCGCCAAGGAGATGGGGTCGCTCGGACTCCTCGGGATGCACCTCGAGGGCTACGGCTGTGCCGGGACCAGCGCCGTCCAGTACGGCCTGGCCTGCGCGGAGCTCGAGTACGGGGATTCCGGGGCCCGGTCCTTCGTGAGTGTCCAGGGATCGCTGGCCATGTTCCCCATCCATGCCTTCGGCTCCGAGGAGCAGAAGGAGGAGTGGCTGCCCCGGATGGCCTCCGGCGAGGTGATCGGATGCTTCGGCCTGACCGAGGCCGATGCCGGTAGCGATCCTTCCTCGATGCGCACCCACGCCCGACGCGATGGAGGGGATTGGGTGCTCAACGGCACCAAGATGTGGATCACGAACGGCGGGATCGCCGACCTCTCCGTGGTGTGGGCCAAATCCGACGACGGCATTCGCGGCTTTCTGGTGCCGAGGGACACGCCGGGCTTCGGCACGGTCGACATCCACCAGAAACTGTCGCTGCGGGCGTCGATCACCTCGTCCCTCATGCTCGACGACGTCCGCCTCCCCGACGCATTCATGCTCCCCGGAGTGAAGGGAATGCGGGGGCCGCTGTCGTGCCTCAACGAAGCCCGGTTCGGGATCCTCTTCGGCGTGATCGGCGCGGCCCGGGCCTGCTACGAAGCGGCCCTCGACTACGCCGGGCAAAGGGTGATGTTCGACAAGCCGATCGGCGGCTTCCAGCTGATCCAGCAGCAACTGGTCGACATGATGGTGGCGGTCAATCGCGGGATGCTGCTCGCCCTTCACATCGGCCGGAAGAAGGACGAAGGCAGCCTCGATCCCGCCCATATCTCGGTCGGCAAACTCGACAACGTGCGCAATGCCCTGGAGGTGGCTCGCACCGCCCGCAGCGTCCTCGGCGCCAACGGGATCACCCTGGAGTACCCGGTCATCCGCCACATGAACAACCTGGAGTCGGTGTACACCTACGAGGGCACCAACGAGATCCACACCCTGATCCTGGGTCAGGCGATCACCGGCCTGAACGCGTTCTCGTGACCGGCTTCATCGACGTCCCCGGAGGCTCGATCTACCACGAGGTGACCGGCGAAGGCCCTGATGTGATCCTGGTCCATGCCGGCGTCGCCAACCTCAGGATGTGGGATCCACTCGTTCCATTGGTCGCCGACCGATACCGCGTGACCCGGTACGACACCCGGGGCTTCGGCAGGACCGAGACCGAGCACGTCGAGTTCAGCAACCGGGCGGACCTCGTTGCGGTGCTGGATCATGTCGGAGCGAAGACCGCCACTGTGGTAGGCGCCTCGCGCGGGGGGATCATCGCCCTCGACACCGTCATCGAGTTTCCCCACCGGTTCGATGGGCTTGTGACTGTGGCCGGCGCCGTCGGGGGGTACCAGCCCGACATCGAGGAGGACGTCTCGATCTGGCAGGAGGCCGAACGGCGGTGGGAGTCCAAGGAGTGGGAGTGGCTCGCCGACTTCGAGACGAAGATGTGGTGTGACGGACCGGGCCAGCCCGCCGGCCGGGTCGATACCGCGGTGCGCGAGATGGTCCACGGGTGGATCCTCTCCAACTACCGGGCCGAAAAGGAGGAGGGCATCCCCCAGCCCCTCGAGCCCCCGGCGGCGGAACGGCTCGACGAAGTCGATGTGCCGGTTCTGGTGGTGATCGGCGAGTTCGACGAGGAGGGAACCAACGCCTCGTCGCGCCATCTTGCCGAGTCGGTGAAGGGGGCGCGCCTCATCGAATACGAGGGTGCGGCGCACATGCTCAGCCTGGAGCATCCCGGGCGGTTCTCGGACGACCTGCTCGGCTTCCTGAGCACCGTCAACGCCTGATGCGGGAACGGCCGCGCGGGTACGAGCGTTGAAGAACCATGCGGGAAATCTCCTTCGTCCTGGCGTTCGCCCTCGTCATCGGCGCGTGCGGAGGGACATCGACCGGCGATTCCGCCGCTTCGACCTCGAGTTCGGCTGCGACGACGACGCGGCCCTCGACCACGGCGGCTCCGGGCACGACCGGGGCGCCGGGGACGACCTCGACCCCGGCAGAGACCAGCACCACGCGGACTCCTCCGGACGGAGATCCCGCCCCCGACTTCACCCTGGCCCTCGGTGACGGTGGCACCTTCACGCTCAGCGAAGAGCAGAAGCCGGTCTACATGATCTTCTGGGCCGAGTGGTGAAGCGTGTGCCGGCGGGAGCTTCCCGTCGTCGATGCGGTCGCATCGGATTATCAGGGACAGGTCACCTTCCTCGCCGTGGCGGGCAACAACTCCGACCCGGGGCGAACGCGCGATCGGGTCGGGGACTGGTTCTCGCCGGAGCGGTTCCTCTGGGGGCTCGACGAGTCGATCTGGCCCCTCTACGGCGTGCCCTACCAGCCCTACACCGTCCTCATATCGAGCGATGATGTGATCATCGACTTCTGGTTCGGCGCGCTCGGTGAGAACCAGATCAGGGCCCGTCTCGACGCCCTGGTCGAGGCGGGGTAGATCTCCGGGGGACTACCGCGCACTGCTCGGTACGATCCGATCAGGAGAGCGCAGGAGGGCGCGATGATGATAAGGGTCAACCCGTATCTCACATTCGATGGGAGATGTGAGGAAGCCTTCGACTTCTACCGGGCGATCTTCGGGGGCGAATTCGAGTCGATGAATCGCTTCTCCGAGATGCCCGAGGATTCTCCTCCCGAGCCCGGGGACGAGGACCTCATCATGCACATCTCGCTTCCGATGGGCGATGGGCACTACTTGATGGGGTCGGATCGGCCGGCGAGCATGGGGCAGGGCACGAAGGGCGACAACGTCTCGGTGAGCGTGACCGTCGAGGACGCCGGCAGGGCCCGGAAGATGTTCGAAATGCTTGCCGACGGCGGAAAGGTCACGATGCCGTTCGATCGGACCTTCTGGGGATCCGACTTCGGGATGTGCATCGACAGGTTCGGGGTGTACTGGATGGTGGACAGCCCGGTAGCCGAGGGCTGAGGTCCCCGGCGGTAGCCTTTGGGTCATGGACTACGAGGCGTATCGGCGCGCCTATTTCGCCCACCCGCAGCCCGCCCCCCGCTTCCAGATCTCATCGACGGGCGGTGCGGTGATCTTCGTGGAGGACTACGAGGCGGCAGTGGCGTACTACCGGGCCGTGCTCGGTGAGCCCGGATACGTGGAGGGACCGAACACCCACGGGTGGCGCCTCGGCGACTCGTGGCTGACCGTCTTCCCATCGGATTCGGGCGGGCCACGCAACACCGAGGTCCAGATCCTGATGGAGACTCCGGAGCAGGCGGAGCGGCTCCAGACGGCCTTCATCGCGGCCGGCGGGTCGGGGCCGCCTCCGTCGGACCAGTTGATGTACGAGCCGATCCGCTCGTGCCCGGTGACCGACCCGTTCGGGACCGACATCCTGGTGTATGCCCGGCTCTGAGATGCTCAGGGTGTCGGTGGTCGGGTCGGCGGGGTCCGGGAAGACGACGGTGGCGCGTGCGTTGGCCGAACATCTGGGTGTGCCGGTCCTGGAGTTGGACTCGGTGTTCTGGCAGGAGCACTGGGGGAAGAAGCCCGATCCCGAGTTCCAGGCCGATGTGCGCTCGTTCGTCGCGGGTGAGCATTGGGTTGTGGACGGCAACTACACCAGCCACGGTGTCGCCGACATCGTGTGGCCGCGGGCCGACACGATCGTCTGGCTGGACCCGTCGAGGCCCGTGGTGATGCGGCGAGTGGTCGGCAGAACGCTGCGGCGGGTGTTCACCCGCGAGGAACTGTGGCATGGCAACCGGGAGCCGTGGACCAACCTCTACAGCCGCGATCCCTATAAGAACATCATCGTCTGGGCGTGGACCCGGTTCGATCGGGTGCGAGAGAGGTACGAGCGGTTCTCGAAGGACGGAACCTGGGCCCATGCGCGGGTGGTGAGGTTGCGGTCCGGTCGTGACGTGCGTGAATTCCTGACTGGCATTTAGGGTCGTTCGGCAGTCGCGCGGCCGACGGAGCGCCCCTAGGTTCCAGCCCATGCGGAAGTTGATGCTCGCCCTCTTGGTCCTGGTCGCGGCATGCTCGTCGTCGGCCACTGGCGTCATCGAACTGGTCGGAGCCGTCGAGGCGAATGAGCTTCTCGAGGGCGATGTCGTGGTGCTCGACATCCGCACGCCCGAGGAGTACGCGGAAGGTCACATTCAGGGGTCGCTCAACATCGACTTCTACGGCGCCGACTTCCCCGACCGGATCGGGGCTCTCGATGCCGATCATGCGTATCTCGTCTACTGCCGGTCCGGCAGCCGGAGTGCGCAGGCGATGTCGGTGTTCGAGGATCTGGGATTCTCCGAGGTGTTCGAGCTGGAGGGGGGGATCCTCACCTGGGTGGGGGAGGGGCTGCCGCTGGTGACGTCCGGGTAGGGGTCGCCCATACGGGTTTCGATCGGCTAGGTTCGCCCCTCGGCCCAGGAGGTGAGGACGTGAACTTCGTCGCGAGGACGACGCTGGCAGTGGTGATGGGGATTTCGTTCATCGCGTGCGGCGACGATGGCGGCGGCTCTGAGACTTCGACCAGTTCTCCCGGCACGTCGGCGACCACAACAACCTCCGGAGCGGTGACCCCGTCGACCGAGGCAGGCGGCACGACCGCGGGTGTGCGAGGGTTCTGCGACGTGAATGCCGACCTGGACGAACTGAGCGAAGAGCTGTTCCTGTTCGAGGCGTCACCGGAGAGAACCGAGGATCTGGTCTCCCAGGCGCGAGCCTTGGCCGACGAGGCGGTGGCCGTGGCGCCACCCGAGATCGCCGAGCAGGTGGCCACGGTCGCGGCAGGCTTCGTCGACCTGCTCGACATCATCACCGACGCGGACTACGACAGTTCGACACTCGACGCGAGTGTGTTCGCCGACGTGTACGGGGACGAAGACATCCAGACCGCCGGTGGCATCGTCGACGAATGGATCGCCGCCAACTGCTGAGGCCGCCTTGTGGCCGTCTCCCGTCCTACCAGGGGTCGGGGGTGGCCGGTCCGATCTCCCCAGCGAGCGTCAGAGACCTCGCGGTGAAGGGCTCGAGGGACTGACGCAACCGTCGACGCCGGAGCCCGGATCGATGAGCTCCTCTCCGGGGTCTGCTTCGGAGAGTGACCTGCTACGGCGCCGGCTGGACCTCGCCGGTCTCGCGGCTGTCCACCGACTCACCGAGGAGGATCGCCTCCAGGGTGGACGTGATCAGGGGGCCGTCGACGGGGCCGGTGACCTTGGCGACCACCGTCCCTGATGCGTCCACGAAGAAGGTCTCGGGGACGCCCCGCACCCCGAAGGAGATCGCCGCCCGGGAACCCGGGTCCATCGCTGCGGGGTAGCCCCTACCCAGCTCGTCGAGGAACCGGTTCACGGCGCCGATCTCCGACTGGTAGACGATTCCGAGCACCAGCACGTCGGCGGAGGCGAAGGCCTCGGCGGCTGCGAGCAGGACCGCATGCTCCTCCCGGCAGGGGACGCACCAAGGGGCCCAGAAGTTCACGACGACGGCCTGGCCCTCCAGCGATCGCAACGAGATCGGCTCCCCATCCTCGACGGATTCCACGGTCACATCGGGTACCGGCTTGCCTATCAACGGCGATGCCGACACCGACGGGTCGGTTCCGAATCTCGGCAGGAAGATCAGCAGGAGAGCCACCACCACGACGACCAGCGCGGTCCAGGCCATCCAGCGTCTCACGACCCGGCCTCGTCGATCATCCGCTGGGCCTCGGCAGCGATGTCGGCGGGGGCCTGACCCGAGGCGATCACCGCCTCCAGGAGCGGTACCGCTCCGGCCCGGTCGCCGAGGCCGCGGTACCGCACATTGGCCAGGAACCACTGTGCCAGCAGGTTCCCGGGGTCCAGTTCCAGGCTCTGCTCCAACAGCACTGCTCCGGTCTCCGGCTCATCCGAGAGGTAGGTCATCCAACCGAGGTACATCAGCGCCTCGGCGTTGGGTCCCCGGTCGAGGATGTAGAAGTAGTGGGGGAGTGCCAGGGAGAACTCCCCGGCCTCGACGTAGCGACGGGCGAGGGCGAGCCGCATCGGCACCACGTCCGGATTGGCCGCGACCACCTGCTCCAGCTCCTCGTTGGTGACATCCGACAGGTCGATGCCCTGATCTGGCACCGTCGGATCAGAGTCGACGGCGCCTGCGAGGCCCACCACGGCGGCGGAGGCCGCGATGGCAAAGGCTGCGAGACCGATGACAATTCGCCGCCTCGACCTGCCGGTGGGCTTCTCCGACCGCGCCGTCTCCAGGTCGGAGAGCGTGTCCGCCAGTTCGACCTCGTAACTGTGGCGGAGGTCGTCTGCAACCTTCGGGGCGATCTCTCGGGAGGCGACCTGATCGTCCAGCGCTCTCAGGTCGGCGACGATCCGATCCCGGCGATCTTCCAGGAGCTGGACCCGGGGGCTGTTCATGACCCCTCCCGCACCGCGGCATCGACCCGGCGCCGTTCTTCGTCGCTCAATTCGCGTGTCGCTCGTCGCCGCGTTCGGCCGACGATCAGGGCGAGACCTCCGACCAAGACGACGATCGGAAGGATCCACAGCGGGGCGGTGCGCCCGCTCGTCGGTGGGTCGAGCAGCACCTGCTCCCCGTAGGTCGCCACGAAGAAGTCGATCACCTCCCGGTCGGTCCACCCCGAGGCCACTTGTTCGGCGATCAGGTCCTTGAGATCCCGAGCCAGGTCGGAGGGAGAGTCGGCGATGGTCTCCGAGGCGCAGACGGGGCACTTGAGCGTCGACGCGAGTGACTCCACCCGGTCCGCCTGCGACGGATCGTCCGTCGCCAGCACGGCCACGATCGTGACCAGCGAGGCCCCGACCACTGCGATCGCCAGCCACGTGCGGACACGCTCAGACACCGGCAGCCTCAGGCGCGAGGGTACGAGTGCGGCGACGGGCGGCGAATGACCACAGTCCCCCCGACACGACGATCAGGCCTCCCAGCCACAGCATCCACATGAGCGGGAAGCGGAGGGCGTCGATCGTGACATCGGTCGATCCCGGCTCGATCCGCACCAGGCTCAGGTAGATGTCCTCGCGGATACCGGTGTGGACTGCCGGCGTGGGGATCGCCTGGACCTGGTTCTCGTACTGATTGAGCCGGGGCGACAGCGTGGCGATTCGATCCCCACCCCGGGACAGCGTGAACTCCGCCCCGATCACGGTCCTGTGGGGCTCCTCGTAGCCGAATGGCTCGACATAGGTGATCGTGTACCCGTCGAACGATGCCGATGCTCCCGGCGCCAGGGTGATCTCGGCCCGGGAGTCGAACGACCCGGAAAAGGCGATGGCGACGGCGACCAGTGCCACCCCGGTGTGGGCGACCATGCCGCCCCAGTACCCGGGGTCCGATCCGAACAGCCCGCCGAGCGCCCGCAGGTAGCCCTCGGGGCGTGCCCTGGCGGTGACGTGCGCCTGACGGAAGATGGCCGATACGAGGAGGGTCGCCAGTGCGACGGTCAGCAGCGGCGTGATCGACCGCATCCCGACCAGGACGAGCGCGGCGGAGGTCACCGCGGCTGCCTGGAGGGGGCCCCGCAGGCGCTCCCACAGCACGCCGGCCCGGGCTGCCCGATAAGGGGTGACCGGGCCGATGCCCATGGCGAACAGGAGCACCAGCCCGATGGGGATCGCCGTCCGATCGAACCAGGGCGGGCCGACCGACACCCGGTCGCCCGAGATCGCCTCGAGGATCAGGGGATAGATCGTCCCCAGGAGCACCACGAAGGCGAACAGGGCCAAGAGCAGGTTGTTGAGGAGGAACACCCCCTCGCGGCTGGCCAGTGAGTCGAGCCGGGGCGTCGACGACACCAGGTGCCCCCGCGCCGCGAACAGCCCGAACCCGCCCACCAGGATCACAAGGAGGAAGCCCAGGAGAGCCGGGCCCACCGCCGACTGGGTGAACGAGTGCACCGAAGCCACGACACCGGAGCGGGTGAGGAACGTGCCGAGGATGGTGAGCGCGAACGTGCCGATCACGAGCGCCACGTTCCAGGCCTGAAGCATCCCCCGCCTTCGCTGGACCACCGCCGAGTGGATGAAGGCGGTGGCGGTCAGCCAGGGGAGGAAGGAGGCGTTCTCCACCGGGTCCCATGCCCAGTACCCGCCCCAGCCGAGTACCTCGTACGACCACCAGGCGCCGAGCACGATGCCGAGGGTCAGGAACGACCACGCGATCAGCGCCCAACGCCTGGTGCGCTCCAGCCATGCGGTGGTGCCGTCACCGGCGGCGAGGGCGGCGATGGCGAAGGCGAACGGCACGGTCAGCCCCACATAGCCCAGGTAGAGCATGGGCGGGTGGATCGCCATGAGAATGTGGTTCTGGAGCAACGGGTTGGCGCCGAAGCCGTCCGGGGGCGCCACCGCCAGCGTGGAGAACGGGTTGGCGGCGGTCGCCATCAGCCCGAAGAAGAAGATCGCCACCGCCCCCATCACAGCCAGCGCCGCCGCTCCGATGGGGTCGTCGTCGTTCAGTCGACGGAACATCCAGGTGGTGTAGCCGGCGAGGACCAGGCCCCACAGCACGATGCTCCCCTCGAGAGCCGCCCACGCCGAAGCGATGGTGAACACAAGGGGTGTGCCCCGGGCATGGTTGCGCGCCACGTATTCGATCGAGAAGTCGTTGGTCAGCAGCGCCAGTTCCAGGGCACCCATGGCGACGATGGCTCCACCGAGCAGTCCCCAGATCGGCAGCCGCAGTGTGGCGGGCGCGGCGACTCCCCCGGAGAGATACGACCGAAGCCCCTGCACGGCCAGGGCGACGGCGGAGACCAGGGCCACGACGACCCCCGCCTGCCCCAGGACGGCGATCACGGTGCCGGGTACCGGTCGTCGGGGGTGTACACCCCCCCGTCCTCCGTGCGGTACTGCTCGTCGTGCTTGATGATCATCGAGTCCGAGTGGAACACCTCACCGTCCCACGTTCCTTCGACCACCACGCCGATGCCGTCTTTGAACAGCTGCTGGGGCGCCCCCTGATGATCCACGGGAACCGTGGCGATCCCGTCGGTGACCGAGAAGCGGACACCACCGGTTTCGGACTCGATGGAGCCGGGGACCACCTGTCCACCGAGCCGGAACCGCCCTGCCCCCACTCGTGTGGCGTCCTCGCGCACCTCTGAGGGAGTCTGGTAGTAGACGAGGTCGCTGCCGATGTTGGCGATCAGGAACCCGGTGAGCACGGCCACCAGGCCGAGCGCCGCGGCCACGAACCAGCGGTAGCGCCTCATGGGCTCCCGAGGCCGCGCCGGGCCCGTCGCAGCCGCACGGTGATCGACGCCAGGTACGACCCGAGCGTGACGTACACGACCCCGTAGGCGAACGCGACCCAGCCCCAGTCGCTCATGAGGCCCCCCCGATGGGTTCGACGACGGCGGCGCCGGCGACAGGCTCCCCGGCGGCGGCGGCTCCGGCGGCCAGGGCGTCCTCGGCCTCTGCCAGCTCCACCCGGCGGCGATACAGCGCGGCATAGAGAATCGTGAAGGCGACGACACCCATCACGAGAGCGAAGAGCAGGGGCGGGTCGATCTGGGGCTCTCCGGGCCGCAACACGGTGGGAGGCTGATGCAGGCTCCGCCACCACACGACGGAGAAGTGCACCAGCGGGATCTGGACCGCGGCGACGATCCCGAAGACCGCGGTGCGCCGCCCCCTGATCACGGGGTCATCGACGCTGCGGCGCAGCGCCAGGTAGGCCAGGTACACGAAGAACATCGCCGCGGTGAGGACCAGGCGGGCGTCCCATGTCCACCACACCCCCCACACCGGCTTTCCCCAGATCATCCCCGTGGCGAGGGCGAGGCCGGTGAAGACGACGCCGACCTCCGCCGACGCCCCGGCCCGGCGGTCCCATCTCAGGTCCCGGGTCGCCAGGTGGGCGACGCTCGCCACCAGCGTCACGGCAAATGCGAGGTACGCGAGCCACGCAGAGGGCACATGTACGTACATGATCCGTTGCAGGTCACCCTGGACGGCATCGGGGGGTACCACGAGACCGGCGACGAGTGCGGTGAGCATCGTTCCGGCGGCGGCGATCTCGATCGGCCTGGTCACGTAGAGGTTCCTTCCAGGGGTCTGGCCGTAAGCACTCCTGCCAGAGCCAGGAGCACGTCGACCAGCGCCAGCAAGAGGATCCAGCGGAGGATACCGGCGCCCTGGATCAAGCCCTCCGTGGTCTGGCTGGCTCCCAGGAGAAGGGGTATGGCCAGTGGTGCCACCAGGAGCGGGGCCAGCGGGCCGCGGCCGGCGGCAACCGATCCGGCGATTGTCCCCAGCATCGCCAGGCCGGCGGCGACGAGCGGAAGAGCCAGCGCCAGCCACGACCATCCGGTGATCGGCGGGTCGTAGAGGACGATCGTGACGATGCCCACCGCCACCTCGAAGACCAGGAGCAGCACGCCACTTGCCAGGGCGGTCGCAGCAAACCGGGCTGCCGGGTCGACCCCGAGCAGGGTCAGGGCGTCGCGGTGCGCCGGTTGCGCCATGGCAGTGCGCCGCTGGGTCACGACGACGCCGAACAGGAGAACGATCGCCCAAAAGAGGCCGGGTCCCACCCGGGCCAGCAGCGTGGTCTCGATGCCAATGGCCATCGGTATCACCAGAAGGGCGATCGCTCCGAACGGGATCACCACCGAGGCGACCTCCCCGGTGCGGACCTCGTCACGCAGTTGGAACCTGAAGAGCACGGCCACCTGACGCGGCAGGGTCACGACGATTCCTCCAGTCTCCCGTCCGCGAGCGTCACCGACCGGCGAATGAGCGTCCGTACCCGATCGCGCTCATGGGACACGAGAAGCACCGATCCGCCGCGGGAAGTGGTCCGCTCGACCATCTGCTCGACGAGCACCCCGGCAGCCGGATCGAGACCGACATGGGCCTCGTCGAGAAGGAGGAGGTCTGGCGCGATCAGGGCGACCCGGGCGAACTCGGCTCGGCGGCGCATCCCGTTGGAGCACACTGCCGCTCGGCGATCCCGAGCACCGCCGAGACCGACGGCGACGAGCGCGGCCGCGGCGTCCTCGTCGCCGCGTCCCGAGAGGGCAGCCACCATCTGCAGGTTCTCCTCGAGTGTCAAGTTGTCGCGCAAGGCGGCTTCGTGAGCGACAAGGGCGATGCGGGGCCGCACCGCCTCGACGGTGGCGCTGCCCAGGGGTGCCCCGAGCACTGTTCCCGAGCCGGCGGATGGCGGGTCGAGTGTGGCGAGGACCCGCAGAAGAGATGTCTTGCCCGAGCCGTTCGCACCGAACAGGCCGACTGCCTCGCCCGGGTCCACGCGGAGCGTCACGTCCCGAAGGATCAATGCACCCGGACGCCGTAGCGCGATCCCGTGGACATCGACGATGGGTGCTGCGGGCATGGCGGCGAGTGTACGAGAGCGGGCGGAAGGGCCGGCCTGCTGGGCCAGCGCCCGTGGCCCCGCCTCAGACGGGGGAGGAGGTCCCGTCACCGGTCGGCGCGGCTGCCATCGCCCGACGAACGATCAGTGTCCGCCACACGA
>DATHSA010000008.1:0-4198 GCA_035464675.1 Acidimicrobiia bacterium | reverse complement strand
GCTGTTCGCCCGTTAAAGCGGCACGCGAGCTGGGTTTAGAACGTCGTGAGACAGTTCGGTCCCTATCCGTCGCAGGCGCAGGAGGTTTGAGGGGAGCTATCCCTAGTACGAGAGGACCGGGATGGACGTACCTCTAGTGTGTCAGTTGTCTTGCCAAGGGCACGGCTGATTGGCTACGTACGGCACGGATAAGCGCTGAAGGCATCTAAGTGCGAAGCCGGCCCCAAGATGAGACCTCCCACCGTTCGCGGTTAAGACCCCTGAGAGAACATCAGGTAGATAGGCCGGAGGTGTAAGCGCGGCAACGCGTTCAGCCGACCGGTACTAATCGGTCGAGGGCTTGAGTCGAATACGAGATGTGCGTGCTCGCTATGGAGTGCTCAGGGTGCTGAGCATTCGAAGGTTTCCGGTGGCGATAGCGGCGGGGAACCACCCGTTCCCATTCCGAACACGGAAGTTAAGCCCGCCAGCGCTGATGGTACTTGGGGCGTAGGCTCCCGGGAGAGTAGGTCGCTGCCGGATTTTTCGACAGAGAAGGCCGTCCGAGAGGGCGGCCTTCTCTCGTTTCCGGCTCCAGGCCCGGTCACCGGTACGATCTCTCGCGTGACAGACAGGGATCGCCACCGTGGCAACGGCCGACGCCGGCCGTCGCAGAAGCGCTCCGGGGAAGGCAGGGACCGCCGCGAGGACGAGCGACGATCGACGCCGCCCAAGCGCAAGCCGTGGTCGCCCGAGGGCGATCTCCCCAAGTGGATTTCCGACGAGCTGGCCCGGGTCACCCCGAAGAAGAACCTCCCCAGGGCCACCGAACTGCTCCAGGCGTCGGCCAAGGCGTTTGCCTCGGGAAAGCACGGCAAGGCGTTCCAGGCGGCCGAAGAGGCCAAGGAGCTTTCACCCCGCGACCCCACGATCCGCGAACTGATGGGCCTGTCCGCCTATCGCATGTCCCGTTGGGATCAGGCTCTCCGCGAGCTCCGGACGTTCCGCCGCCTCACCGGGGACGCCACCCATGTGCCCGTCGAGATGGATGTGCTCCGTGCCCTCGACCGGCCCGACGATGTCGAGGCCGCCTGGAAGCTGCTCAAGGGGCTCCGCGCCGACAGGGAGACCGAGGACGAGGCACGGGTGGTCTACGGCTCCTTCCTCCTCGACCGCGGCGAGGACCGCAAGGCCTGGCAGATCACCAACCCGAAGCGGATAACCGACAACCCGCGGGAGAGCGAGCTGAGGGTCTGGTACGTGGCGGCCCGGGCCGCCGCCCGCCTGGAGGACCGCAAGACGGCCCGGCAGCTGCTCGATGCGATCCGGGGCATGGACCCTGCGTTCCCGGGGCTGTCCGAACTGGAGCGCGCCGTCGAGGGCTAGCCCTCCCGCGTCGCCAACCACCTTCTGATCCCGGCGGCCTGCATCGGCCAGAAGGTGTTCTTGTCGTAGATGGCGATCGTCTCCTCGTCGTACCCCTCGCGCCGATAGCCCTCGAGGACCCACTGGCGCATCCGTTCCGAGAGGTCCTCGTCGTCGTCGGCGCTCTCGACCCAGCGCACCCAATCCCACAGGCGATCGACGGCTTGGTCGAGTGACGCCTGCGGGTCGCGGTCGAGCCCGAAATGGGCGAAGCCGAGGAACGCCGGCTCTCGCTCGCCGAGCCTCCTGAGGTGTGTCTCCACAAGAAGAGGATCGAAGTCAGGCGGGGGAGTGACCGGCTGGACCATGTGCCCGTGGGGAAAGGCGAGGCCGACGGCGTCGCCGACGAAAGCACCACCGGTCTGCTCCTCCACATAGACCACCTCGTGCTTGGCGTGGCCCGGGGTGTACATGACCTCGATGGCGCGTCCGCCGCCGAGTGAGATCTCGGTGCCCTCCTCGAGCACGAAAATCCTTTCCTTGTCGATCGGCTCCATCGGGCCCCAGAGCGACGCCATCCCCTCCTCGCCGTAGATCCGGGTGGCAGAGGCAATGAGCCGCTCCGGCGACGCCAGGTGGCGGGCCCCGGCGCTGTGGACGCCGATCTTTGCGCCGGGAAAGCGTTCGGCGAAGTGCCCGGCTCCGCCGGCGTGGTCGAGGTGGATGTGTGTGACGACCATGGCGGCGACGTCATCGATGCCGATCGACTCGAGGGCGTCGTACAGATGGTGGATCGATCGCGACGGTCCACACTCGATCAGCACACGGTTGGGCGTGTCGAACAGGTAACAGGCCAGGCGCTCGGTGTCGTCGTGCATGAGGGCGTCGATCAGGTACAGGTCGTCGCCCATCGGAGTGACCGTCGGCTCCATCGTGGGCAAACTAGTGCCGTGGGTGTCACACCCCGCCGATACGTTGCCGGTCCCGCACCTCCCCGGAGAGGAAACCCCATGGACCTCAACCTCGTGGTGGTGTCCGGCCGCCTCGCCGCACCCCCCGAACTCCGCCAATTCGAGAGCGGTGCCCGCCTCGCCCGATATCTCGTCACCGTCCGCTCCGAGGAGCCGACCCGCCGGGTGGACGTGCTCCCGGTGACCCTGTGGGACCCCTGCGAGGAGCTGCTCGACGAGGACCCGGCGCCCGGAAGAAGGCTCTGGGCGGTCGGCTCGATCCAGCGCCGCTTCTGGAGCGCCACCGAGGGCCGCAGGAGCCACCTCGAGCTCGTCGCCGACCAGGTGTGCCTCCGTCCCCCCGACGAGGAAGAGGACTCTCGTTAGCCTTTCGGGCATGACCGACGTCCCCGACTTTCTCGGCCTGGTCCTCGATCGGGTGCGCCTGGCCGTTCTCGGCCATGCCGCGGTCGACCGCGTCGATTCCGCCGGCCTCGCCGCGGCGCTCGATGTCGACGAGAAGCGGGTGCTCAAGGCCGTGGCATCGCTCGAGGCGGCAGGGCTGATGATCGACGGACGGCTGGTGGAGGAGGCCCTGTGGGAGCTGGCTGCGTCGCGTCCCCAGATCGAGACCGCCTCGGCAACCGTGGTGGAAGGCCCGTGGGATGCGGAGGAGCTGCGGATTCTGCAGACCTTCTTCACGGGGGATCGCCTTTCCCGCATACCCGAGAAGCGGGGAAAGAGGCTTGTCGTCCTCGAACGGCTTGCCATGGAGTTCGAACCGGGGGTTCGCTACGACGAGCGCGAGGTGAACTTCCGGCTGCAGCTCTTTCACCAGGACTATGCGGCTCTCCGCCGGTACATGGTCGACGAGGGGCTGATGACCCGCGCCGACGGCGTGTACTGGCGAACCGGAGGGAGGACCTGAAGTGTGTCGCAGCATCGTGCAACTGAGGCGCCCCGAGGGTGCCACCGAGGACGAGGTGACGGCGGCGGCCCGCCAGTTCGTTCGCAAGATCAGCGGGTATCGCAAGCCATCGAAGGCGAACGAGGAGGTGTTCGAGCAGGCGATCGAGGAGATCGCCGCCGCCTCACGGCATCTGCTCGACCACCTTGTCGTCCGGTGAAAAGGCGCGAGTCGTGGTCGAAGGCGGGGGTCGAGAGCAACTCGAGGGTTTGGGCCGACCCTCGATGATTGGTCGACCGTGACCTTCGAGGGGGACTCAGCGCTGATTGTCCCGGTCCCGGAGGCGGATCCGGTGATCCACCCGTGGCGACTCCAGCACGATCCAGCCGCTGTAGCCGGAGTGCCGGCCCATGTGACCGTGTTGTTCCCGTTCGTCCCCCGGTCGCAGATCGGTGATGCCTCCAGAGACGCGGTGAAGCAGATCGCCGACCGCACCGGTTCCTTCGAATACCTCCTCGCCGAGATCCGTTGGTTCGGCTCCGATGTCGTGTACCTGGCGCCCGACCCCGACGTCGTGTTCCGTGGCCTCACTGCGGCCGTCTGGGCGTCCTTCCCACAACATCCGCCGTACGGGGGAGTGCATGACGACCCCACTCCCCATGTCACCATCGGTCATGCGGAGACGGGAGATCTGCAGCCGGCGATCGAAGCGATCACCAGGTCTCTACCGATCCCGGCGACCGCCGATCGGATCGAGCTGATCGAGTTCGCGGACGATCGCTGGCGTACCACCGACTCGTTCCCTCTGCGCCTCAGCGTGTGATCCCGGCGAGGATGCGCTGAGCTTCCTCGCCGCCGGCGAAGGACGATTGGGTGCCGGGGCGGGTGACGCTGTCCGCGGCGCAAGCATTCCCCAGCGCCGCGGCCTTCCGCTCGTCCAGGCCCGTCGCCAGCCCGTAGGCAAATGCCCCCACGAAGGCGTCACCGGCGCCGGTGG
>DATHSA010000007.1:0-38842 GCA_035464675.1 Acidimicrobiia bacterium | reverse complement strand
GGATGCGGTGCCGGATGCTCTGCGGGGGGTGTTTGCGGAGGAGCCGCGATGGGTGGATCTGCGGTTCGCCTCCTCCGAGGAGCAGTTGGATCTCCAGGATCCGCGCTTCGCCGACGCGGTGGCCGACATTGCGTCGGCGATCCGAGGTCTCCCGCAGGATGAGTTGGCGTCGGAGGAGGTGCGGCAGCATCGCCGCACTGTTCGCACAGCATGGGCCGCCGGGATCGGGCTCCTCTTGTTGGGGGTGGCGGCCACGGTCGGGACGATCGTTGCCGTGGGGCAGTCCTCGGAGGCCCGTTCGCAGCGGGATGAGGCGGAACGCCAGACCCAGATCGCACAGGACAACGAACAGCGGGCCACGGAGAACGAGCAGCGGGCTCTCGACGCCGAGGACGAGGCTCTTGCAGAGCGGGATCGGGCCGACCGTGAGGCACAGATCGCGCGGTCCAACGAGTTGGCGGCGGCGTCGACGAGCGCCCTCGACTCCAACCCCGAGCTGGCCACCCTCCTCGCCATCCTCTCGATCACCGAGACACCGGACGGCGACGAGGCGCCGACGGAGAGCGTCCGGGCGCTGCGCCGAGCCCGGGCGGCCAACCGGCTGGTCCATCGATTCGGTGGAGACGAGCACGGCACCGACGTGCGGGTGGCGATGTCGCGTGACGGACGGACCGCGTACTACGCCCAGCAGTTCTCGCGCGAGATCGTCGCCTTCGATCCGAACTCGGGTGAGGTGCTCTGGGCCCAGGCGTTCGAAGGGACCGCCGAGGTCCCCTTCGACGTGTTCTCGTCGCCCGACGGGACGGTTGTTGCCGCCACGGTGCAGGAACAGGATCAGCATCCACTGGTCTCCGAGGACGCCGTGCCGCGCGATGAGGTCCGCACCAGGGTGCTGATCCTCGACGCCGCCTCAGGAGATGTGATCACCTGGGTGCCGCAGACGTGTCCATTTGCGTACCTGGGTAACAGCCCGTTCTCCTCGGATGGTTCCGTACTCGCTGTGCAGACGGGATCGGGGGCCTGCAGGACCGACCCGGCAGAGGACTGGGTGTCGTTCATCGACACCTCGACATGGGAGGAGGTGGGCCGGCTGGAGCTCGACGGCGTCTGGGCGGAGACGGCCTCATTCGCTCGGGACGCAAACCTGCTCCTGGTGGGGAGCGATGCCACCAACTCGGTACGCGAGATCCGGTCCTATCCCGACCTCGCGGTCGTCCGTGCCTTCAGCGGCAGCTCGGTCGGCGGAACCAACGTCGGTCCTGCTGCCATCAGCCCTGCCGGCGATCGGGTTGCCTTCCCGAGTGCGCGGAACCTGCAATACGCGATCCACATGGTCTCGACGGGAGAGTTCCTCGGCTTCGCACAGGTGGACGACCCGTTTGTCCGGTCCGCCCGGTTCAGTCCCGATGGCACGGTGCTCGCTCTCTTCACGCGCACCAGCACCGCCGTGGTCGACGGTTGGACGGGTGAGCCTCTCGTCGAGGTGACCGACGGGGGGAACTCGATCACCGGCGACTTCTCCCCGGACGGCCGCACGCTCGTTACCGGCGAGTCGAGCGGGTTCGCCCTCGTGTGGGAGCTGGGAGGAGCCGGGATTGCCACCGAACAGATCGGTGCCGGCGAGTCGATTGCGGTGTGGATCAACCCGGCCAGGATCATCGAGGGCCCCAGGGCGGCGGTCCAGGCGTACGCCGGGGACCTCGCCGTCTTCGCCGGCGCCGTCCATTGGCTCCACATCGTCGACGAGCAGACCGGTGAGACCCTCCAGTCGGTCGAGGCGGTGACGGCCGCCCAATTGCCCGACGGTCGGTTTGCGATCGTCGAGCAGGAGGATGTTCTCGACGCGGAGGGAAGACGGATCGACCTTTCCCTCGGCGGCATAGCGATATGGGATCCGGAGACCGGTGACCGGAATTCCATCACCCAGTGCGCGGTCCTGCTGTCCGATGTCGAGGATGGGGGCTCCCCAGCCGTGTGCCCCGACGGCGAACTGGCCTATTCGACCCACTTCTACGGGGAGCCTTGGATCCTGGTGTCACCCGGCGGCGACATGATCGCCGCCGACGGCTGGGGGGAACCGGCGGCGGTGCGCGTCTGGGACGTTGCCACCGGGGATGCCGTCCTGACCATCGAGGCGCCCCCGAGCGAGTTGGTCCCGAACAGCTACGCCGACATCCAGTTGGTCGGCCTCGGGGACGACTGGGTGGCGATTCTCGATCATGAGACGGGCACCACGACGGTGTACGACCTCGATGGAGCGACCGTCGCCGAAGTGAAGGACCTCCTTCTCGGGGGTCACATACCACCGCAGTGGCTTGCCGAGCACCGCACGATCGTGGTCCTGCGCGACGGCAGCGGCGCGACGGTGGCGGTCCTCGATACCGACGCCTGGCAGGAGATCGCCGAGTGGATCCCCAACGATGGGTCGTTCGTCCGCGGGTTCCAGCTGTCCCCCGACGGTGGGAGCCTGGCCACAGCCGGGGAGGACGGGGTGGTCCGTGTCTGGGACGTGAGCGCCCTGCACAGCGGTCCGGCGATGGTGCTCGGGGAGGCCCCGCCGCTCCTCGACGAGATCCCCACGGGGGTCGTGTCCGACGTCCTCTGGGTCTCCGCCGACACCCTCGCCGTGGTGACGCGCACCGGTGGCTGGGCGATCGTCAGCCTCGACGCCGACGTGCTCGTGGAGGAGGCGTTGGCCGGCCTGACCCGCTCGTTCAGCGAGCGGGAGTGCCAGTCGTACCGGATCGACCCCTGCCCCACCCTGGAGGAGTTGCGGTCTGGTGGCTGAAGCGTTCACCGAGTCGCGGTTGACCCTGGAGATGACCGAAGCGGAATGCCGTCAGTACTTCCGAGCGTCGTGCGGCGAGGCGCTGGGAGGACTGAATCGGCGGCGGTGATCCTTCTGGGTTACGAGCCCAACTTGGATCAGTTCCTCCTCAGGGATGGCAGGCGAGGGGTCACCCAGCCCGGGCGCTCAGGCTCGCGCACAGCTCGGACGGCCCGGCGCAGTGCACGGGCTCGCCGTGGACGATCGTCACCCACACCGCGTTGCAGTGGATCTCTTCAGGCTCCTGTTCAAGGGGATTCTCCGCCACGATGATCAGGTCGGCCACCTTCCCGGGCTCGAGGGAGCCGATCTTCTGCTCGAGCCGCATGGCGTAGGCGGCGTTCCAGGTCATCATCCGGATGGCGGTCACCACATCGACACCCTGGTCGGCGAGGAAGTCGGGGGGCGGGCAGTAGTACCCGTCGGGTGAGATCTCGGCGACGGTCACCAGGAACTGCATCTGCTCGAACACGTCGAAGGTCGTGAACGGGAGGTCGGAGTGGAAGGCGACCGGCAGTCCGGGGTTGGCCGCGACCAGATCCTGATTCGCACGGTGGTACTCGAGGGCATCGGGTGGCGCGATCAGCCGCCACATCCCCCCGCCGGGGAAGCACGAGTCGTAGTCGGCGAACACCACCGGGATGACTTCGAGCTCGCCGTACCGGTGGCGATGCTCGGGCGGCACGAAGTCGTTGTGGTCGAGGCGATGCCTGTCCGGGTTTCCCCCGTCGCCGAGAGCGATCTCCATCCCGTCGAGCGCGGCGACGACGGCGCGTTCACCGGCGGCGTGTACGACCACCTGCCCACCGCGGTCGCCGACTGCGGACACGACTTCGGCCAACTCCTCGGCGGTGACATAGAGCGAGCCGGTTCCCACCCAATCGCTGAAGCCGATGAGGTCGGGGAGCGGATCGGGGTACTCCCATCCCACCGCGGGGCCGTTGCACGACCCGCCGTCGGCGAAGACCTTCACCCCGACCACGGCGAGCAGGTCTTCCGGATCACGTGCGAACCCGCCCTCCCGTTCCCAGGGAGAGGCATCGATCGGCTCGCCACAGTTCGTGTTGTAGGCGAGGTAGAGGTGGATCCGGAGATCGAGGAGGTCGGCGACCTCCTCGAAGGCACTCACCTGGTCGGGCCGGGCGCCCGGGATGCCGACCGTCGTCCGCCCGCTCTCGAGCATCGCGTGGGACATTTCGATCATCGCGGTGCCGTCCGGGGCCTGGCGCTGGATGACGTGGACGTGGGGGTCGACGATCCCGGGGAGGACCGTGGCACCCGCGAGATCCACCACCACGGTCGCCGCGCCGCGCCGCGCCAGGATGTCGGCATCGTCTCCGGCCGCGTCGATGAGGCCATCGGAGACGGCGAGCGCCTCGTCGATGTCGAAGTCGGCGTTGGCGGTGATGACGACTCCGTTGTGGAGGATGAGGTCGGGCCCGTCCAGCAGGGGGATGGTGGTGGCCGGCGCTGCGGAGGTGGCAGCGCCTGCGACGGTTGTGGCCTTCGAAGTCGGGGACGAGGGGCGGGGAGAGCCGGTTCCAGCGCAGCCTCCAGCCAGCAGGACGATGAGAGTCATCGAAGCCGCCGAGCGTCGCATCGCGAGAGGATACGGCCCTCCCCACGGCGCGCCTGCTGGGGCGTCCGTCTCAAGGGTGGGCAGAGACCAACCGATGCCGAGTAAACCTTTCCGACCCCTGGAGCGAGTGACCTTGTGAGATGACCGCCCAGCCAGAAAGGCGTCCACGCACGATGGTCGGCAAGCCCGTGCCGGAGCAGACCCATCTGCGACCGGTTCGGGCACTGTCCGACTTCGAGGCGTTCTATCGGTCGGAGTACCGGCCGGTGGTCGGCCTCGCCTACGCGCTGTCCGGAAGCCGCATCGCGGCGGAAGACATCGCACAGGATGCGTTCCTCGCCGCACACAGGGACTGGGACCGGGTCGGCTTCTACGACCGCCCGGAAGCCTGGGTCCGGAGGGTCGTCGCCAATCTGTCGGTGTCGATCTTCCGCATGAAGGTGCGGGAGGCGGCGGCACTGGCGCGGCTCAAGCCGCGCGACGACTACCTGCCCAGACTCCCGGCCGAGGACGCCCACTTCTGGAAGGAAGTCAGGGCTCTTCCGCGTCGCCAGGCCCAGGTGATCGCCCTCCACTACCTGGAGGACCGGCCCGTGGCCGACATCGCCTGGATCCTGGGATGCAGCCCGTCGACCGTGAAGGTTCATCTCCACAAGGGGCGAGAGACGCTCGCGGAGCGCCTCGCCGACACCAGGGAGGACCGCGCATGACCCTCGACACTCGCGCCACTCGCGCCACTCGTTCCATCAACCAGGCCGTGACCGGCGCCACCCCGGTCGCCATGAAGGCCATCGCCGGTCGCCGTCGCCGTTCGTTCGGCGCGGGTCTGGTCGGCGCGCTGGCGGTGCTGTTCGCGTCGGTGGCGCTCGCCGCCACCCTCCCGGTGTTCGACTCCACCGAGGTCGCCCACGGCGACGACACCCCGACGGTGATCGACACGCCGACGGGCGATCCGATCCTCCACAGGGCCGTGACCGATTCCCCCGAGCCATACGCCCTCCTCAGCGGGATCGCCGCACCGGGCACCATCGTCACCGCCACCAGCGAGTACGGCGCCGCCGATCTGGTGGTCGGCGAGCACGAGGAGTGGGTGCTGAAGGTCTACTTCGAGAACCCGCCCCCCGGGGTCGAGTTCCCCATCCTCCTGACCGTCGGCGACGAGGTCTACACGTACGGGTTCACCTCGCTGTGGGATCCGAGCAAGGTCGACATCACCGCCCACCAGGCGTTCGGCGTCTCCGACGATGCCCACCCGTTCGCCAGGTACTACGGCACCGCCCCTCCGGGCACGGTCGTGACTGCCGTATCCGAGTTCGGCTCGGCCGACACGACCGCGGGTGAGGAGGGCCACTGGGAGCTCGGCGTCTGGTTCGAGGGCGCCCCGGCGGGTGAGGGCTTCCCGGTGACCGTCACCGTTGGCGACGAGGTCTTCCACTTCACCTTCGTGTGGCTCCAGCCCGGCGAAGGCGGCGACGAGATCGAGGTGACGGTCGCTCAGGTCGGCACCACCTCCGAGTCGAAGACCCCCTACACCCAGTTCGTGGGGACTGCCCCGCAGGGCACTCACGTCCTCGCCACCAGCGAGTACGGGTCGGCCGACCTCGAGGTGGGTGAGTCGGGTGAGTTCACCCTGAAGCTGTGGTTCTCGCCGCTGCCGCCCGCCGGCAAGAAGTTCCCGATCATCGTGAAGATCGATGACGAGGTCTTCGGCGAGTATCACTTCACCTCGTACTACGAGGCGCCGCCCTCGGGCGAGGTGACCGTCCACCAGTACAACAACGCCTCCGACGACCCCTATCCGTGGGTGAAGTTCTACGGGACCGCCCCCAAGGGCACCCACATCCAGATCCTGAGCCCGTACGGCTCGTGGAGCTGGAACACCGAGGCCGTGGAGTGGAACAGCGGGCAGAAGTACTTCTCGCCGATGCCGCCCGCCGGCCAGACCTTCGACATCACGGTGAAGGTCGATGGAGAGACGTTCGGGGTGTACCAGTTCACCTCGTGGTTCGACAGCGACCAGGTGACCATCCATGTGGTCAAGACGGCCGCCGAAGGCCCCGAGCCCTACACCCGGATCGAGTACTGGGCCCCCGCAGGCACGACGATCCAGTTGAGCTCCGACTACGGGTCGACCACGAAGAACATCGAGGCGACTGGCGGCGGCGACCTGAAGCTGTGGTTCTCGCCGCTGCCGCCTTCCGGTGTGCCCTTCACGGTGACGATCAAGGTGAACGGGGATGTGTGGGACACCTATCAGTTCACCTCGCACTACTCGGAGGACACGACACCGGTCACCATCAACCACGCCTTCGGCTCGTGCAACCTGGATCCGCCCTATGACGATCTGTGGGGCACGGCTCCGGCCGGCACCCAGATCAAGATCATCAGCGAGTACGGCTCGAGCACCTTCACGGTGGGCGAGTCGGGGGCGTGGGAGAAGCGCCAGTACTTCGAGGGAGCCCCCTACGGAGTGCCCTTCACGGTGACGGTGAAGGTGAACGGCGAGACGCATACGACGTACCAGTTCACGGTGTACCAACCGGAGGCCTGATCGCACCGGTCGGTCGTAGAGCGGGGGAGGCAGCCGCCTCCCCCGCTCCGCGTGTCGGCTCCCTGTCCGCGCCGATCTTTCAACATCCACTGAAAGGCCCCGGGAACTCAGCGGGGCTCATGGTCGTACTTATGGCAGTGATCGAACTCGACCACGCCGCCGAGGTCGACGGGCGCCGACGGGAGGTGCTCGTCGTCGACGACGAGCCGACCGTGCGCGAGATCGTCGTCGCCTACCTGGAGCGAGAGGGATACCGCACCGCGGAGGCCGCCGACGGAGAGGCGGCTCTCGCTGCGATCGCATCGCGCCGTCCCGATCTCGTCGTCCTCGACGTGATGCTTCCCAAGGTCGATGGATTCGACATCCTGTCGCGGCTGCGGCGCGACGGGGACATCCCGGTCGTCCTGCTCACTGCCCGGGCCGAGGAGTCGGACCGGGTCCTCGGTCTCGGCCTCGGTGCCGACGACTACGTCGTGAAACCGTTCTCACCGCGGGAGCTGGTGGCCCGGGTTCGGAGCGTGCTTCGCCGTGCTTCGCCGTCCCGGTCGACCTCGCGCCTCGAGTTCGACGGCCTCGTGATCGACGGGTCGACACGGGAGGTCCACGTGCGCAAGCGACTGGTGGCGCTGACGCCGAAGGAGTTCGACCTGCTCGCCTTCCTGGCCGCTGCCCCCCGGCAGGTGTTCTCCCGCGCGCAGCTCCTGGACCACGTGTGGGCGTCGTCGGTCGACTTCCAGGATCCGTCGACCGTGACGGTGCATGTCCGCCGCCTGCGGCAGAAGATCGAGGACGATCCCGACGATCCCCGGCGAGTCACCACGGTATGGGGCGTCGGTTATCGGTTCGAGCCGTGACACGGGCGTTGCTCTTCGCGGCGCCGGCGGTTCTCGGGCTGGCCGCGGTCGAACTCGTCATGCAGCCGACGGCGTCGGACCGGCTCGAGGTGGCACTCTTCTTCGCGATCAGCGCGGGCATCGTCGCCGGCGCGGCCGGCTGGTGGTCTCGCTGGTCCCGCCGCATCGGTCACCTCGGACGGGCGGTCCTCGCTCTGGCCGTGGCATCGGTCCTGGCGGTCGGTGCCGCCGTCACGGCGGCGTCGGGGATGATGTTCATCGAGGCACACGACCTCCAACTGCTGTGGATCGTGCTCGGATTCGCCCTGATCCTCGGGATCGTCTTCGCCGCCACCGTCTCGGGCCCGTTGACCGCCGATCTCGAGCGAATCGCCGACACCGCCCGCCGGGTGGGGATGGGACATCTCGACGCCCGCACCGAGGTGCGGCGACGGGACGAGGTGGGATTGGTGGCCTCCGCTCTGGACGAGATGGCGACGCGCCTGGCGGAGCTGGAGGCCGATCGCAGGCGCGAGCAGGCCTCGCGTGAGGCCTTTCTCACGGCGATCGGCCACGACCTGCGAACGCCACTCTCTGCCCTGCGCGCCGCGGTCGAGGCCCTCGACGACGGGGTCGCCGTCGACAGGGGCCGCTACCTGCGGTCGATGCGCGAGGACATCCGGGCACTCGGGGGTCTCGTCGAGGACCTGTTCCTCCTGGCGAGGATCGAGTCGGGTGCCTTCGAGCCGGTGACCGAGCCGGTGGACCTGTCGGATCTCGCCGATGAGGCCATCGAGGCGCTGCGACCTGTGGCGCGTCGGCGCGGTGTCGAGCTCCAATTGCGGACGCCAGGCCATGTCCAGGCGCTCGGGAGCACCGATACGCTCAGCCGCGTCATTCGCAACCTGGTCGACAATGCGATCCGGCACTCGCCACCGCAGGGCGTCGTCGTGGTCTCTGTAGCACTCAACGGATCGGCCGTCGTCGAGGTCGTCGACGAGGGCGTGGGCTTTCGTCCCGAATTCGTGCCCCGCGCATTCGAGAGCTTCAGCCGTGACGACCAAGCTCGGGCTCGAGACGGCGGCGGAGCCGGCCTGGGTCTCGCCATCGCTCGGGCGTTTGTCGAGGTCCACGGCGGCGACATCTGGGCCGAACCGGGCCCCGGCGGCAGGGTCTCCTTCCGCGTCCCGACGACCGCAGGCCTCGGGGGCCGCCTCGCGGGGTAGCGTCGTCGGCGATGTTTCGACCGCTCAGCACCGATCGCCTGATCATCCGCTCGATGCGCCCTTCCGACGGAGAGGCACTGTGGGAACGGCGCAACGACCCCCAGGTCTCCAGATACCAGGACTGGATCACCCCGTTCCCGAGGGAGCGTGCCGACGAGATCGCCCGGAGCAGCGCGGCGATGGAAGGGCCCCAGAACGACGACTGGTGGATGGCGGCCGTCGATCTTGCCGGCACCGGCGAGACGATCGGTGACCTGGCGGTCCACGTCGAGAACGAAGGCCATACGGTCGAGATCGGGTACACGCTCGCCTCGGCTCACTGGCGCAAGGGGTATGCGGTCGAGGCGACCTCGGCCCTTGTCGAGTGGCTGTTCGAGAGCTTTGGCGCCGATCGGGTATGGGGGATGCTCCACCCGGACAACCGGCCGTCGGCGATGGTGCTCGAACGGGTCGGGATGCTCTTCGAGGGGCACACTCGCCGTTCGTATTGGCTTGGCGGCGAGGGCTCGGACGACTGGATTTACGGGATGGTCCGGGAGGACTGGGAGGCGTGGCGCGAGAGGCCGCGTGCCCGGCCCGACGAAGTGCGCCTGGTCGAGGTCACCGCGGAGAACCTTGCCGAGGTGTTCCGGCTCCGCACCCACCGGAGCCAGGAGGCGTTCGTGGCGCCGATGGCAAGGTCGCTCGCCCAGGCCCTCCACCCGGGCGAGCACGAGGGCAAGCTCGTCGATCCGTGGCTGCGGGCCATCGAGGCCGATGGCGAGATCGTCGGGTTCATGATGGTTGCGCTGGTGGAGGGCAACGACCCCTATCTGTGGCGGCTGTTGATCGACCGGATGCACCAACGCCGCGGAATCGCCTCACGGGCGATGGACCTGCTCGAAGACGAGGCCCGGGCGATGGGCGGCGAGTACCTCGGCGTCGGCTGGCGCGAGGGCCGTGGGTCGCCCGAGCCCTTCTATCTCGGGCGGGGCTTCGAGATCACCGGATATGAGGGCGAGACCAAGGCCCGAAAGAAGCTGTAGCCGTTCTCCCCGTCAGGTTCCCGTCTCCCCTTCGCGCAGGCGTCGCGTAGGCTTCGACCTCCCCGTACAGACCGAAGGAGAGCCCGTGGCGAACATCGTGCGAGCGGCCATCATCCAGGCCGAGTGGACCGGCGACAAGGACTCGATGCTCAAGAAGCACCTCGAGCTGGCGCGCAAGGCGGCCGCCGACGGGGCCAAGGTCCTGTGCTTCCAGGAGCTGTTCTACGGCCCCTACTTCTGCCAGGTGCAGGATGACGAGTACTTCGGCTACACCGAGCCGATCCCCGACGGGCCGACCACGAAGGCGATGCAGGACCTGGCCAAGGAGACCGGGATGGTGCTGGTGGTGCCGATGTTCGAGGTGGAGCAGGAGGGCTTCTACTACAACACCGCGGCGGTCATCGACGCCGACGGCACCTACCTGGGCAAGTACCGCAAGACCCACATCCCCCACGTGAAGGGTTTCTGGGAGAAGTACTACTTCCGGCCGGGGAACATGGGCTATCCGATCTTCGACACGGCAGTGGGGCGGATCGGCGTGTACATCTGCTACGACCGCCACTTCCCCGAGGGCTGGCGGGCGCTCGGCCTGGCGGGGGCGAAGATCGTCTTCAACCCCTCGGCGACCAGCCGCGGCCTGTCGATGTACCTGTGGAACCTGGAGCAGCCGGCGGCGGCGGTGGCCAACGAATACTTCATCGGGGCCATCAACCGGGTCGGCAAGGAGCCGCTCGGCGACAACGACTTCTACGGATCGTCCTACTTCGTGGACCCGAGGGGTCAGCACGTCGGCGACCCGGGTTCGGACACCGACGACGAGGTGATCGTGCGCGACCTCGACCTCGACATGATCGAGGAGGTCCGCCAGCAGTGGGCGTTCTACCGCGACCGCAGGCCCGACGCCTATGGGCCACTGGTCGAGGCTTGATCGAAGGGTCTAGGCCCTTCGCTTCCCGATCGTCCCGAGGTGCGTGTGCTCGAAGCGGTCAGGGTGCTTGAGGCCGTATCCGAAGGTCCGGTCCATTCCGATATGGGCCAGCCAGATGGCGGCGATCGCCAGCACCGGATCGGATGGCTCGATCCACCACCAGGCGAGCATCACGGCCGGGCCGATCAAGGCGTGACCGACGTTGTAGGTGGCGGCCCCGATCTTGGGCCCGGCGGCGTACCCGATCATCGACACATCGACGGCGAGTAGCAGCGCGGCAAACCACCACCAGGACCACCCGGACGCGCCGAATGTCACGATTCCCACGGCGAGCAGAGCCGCACCTTCGAGACGCTGGATGGGGACCGGGCCGAACACGACGGCGAGCCTAGAGCGACCGTCCATCGCTAGCCTTCGCGTCCCCCGACCACAGGAGCCCGAGTGGGCAAGCACGACGAACTCCTCAAGCGGCACAAGGCGGTCCTCCCGGCGTGGATCGCCCTCTACTACGAGCATCCGATCTCGATCGTGGACGGCGACGGTCGGCGCGTCGTCGATGCCGAGGGCAACGAGTATCTCGACTTCTTCGGCGGGATCCTCACCACGATGACCGGCTACAAGGTGCCGAGGGTCATCGAGGCGATCCAGGAGCAGGCGGCGAAGATGCTCCACACCTCGACGCTCTATCTCATCGAGCAGCAGATCCAACTCGCCGAGAAGGTGGCCGGGCTCACCAGGATTCCGAATCCGAAGGTGTTCTTCGCCAACTCGGGGAGTGAGGCCAACGACACCGCCCTCATGTGTGCCACGGCCTTCCGGGGCTCGAACCAGATCCTCGCCCTGCGCAACTCGTATCACGGCAGGTCGTTCTGCGCCGTGGCGATCACCGGGATCAGGTCGTGGTCGGCGTCCAACCTGGCGCCGTTCCAGGTGACGTATGTCCACGGTGGCTACAAGTACCGCAGCCCGTTCGGCCACCTGCCCGACGACCAGTTCATCGCGGCATGCGTCGCCGACCTCGAGGACATGCTTCAGGTGGCCACCGCCGGCCCGGTGGCGGCGATGATCGCCGAGCCGATCCAGGGCGTCGGCGGATTCGTCACCCCACCCGACGGGTTCTTCGCTGCGATGAAGAAGGTGCTCGACCGCGAGGGCATCCTGTTCATCTCGGACGAGGTCCAGACGGGGTGGGGGCGTACCGGTGACCACTTCTGGGGGATCGACGGCCACGGTGTCGTCCCCGACATGCTCACGTTCGCCAAGGGCGTGGGCAACGGTTTGGCGATCGGCGGCCTGGTGGCTCGCGGCGAGATCGTGGACTCCATCGACGCCCACTCGATCTCCACCTTCGGCGGAAACCCGCTGGCCATGGCGGGTGGGCTCGCCAATCTGGACGTGCTGATCGAGCAGGACCTGCAGACCAACGCACAGAAGGTGGGCCAGCAACTCCGTTCGGCGATCGAGGACCTGGGTGAGCGTGTCGACATCATCGGCGACGTCCGGGGCAAGGGCCTGATGATCGGCGTCGAGTTCGTGAAGCCGGGCACGAAGGAGCCCAACACCGAGGCGACCACCCGGATCATGGAGCGCACCCGGGAGGAGGGCCTTCTCATCGGTAAGGGCGGCGTGTACGGCAATGTGTTCCGCATCGCCCCGCCCCTGTCGCTGACCGAGGCGGAGGCGGCCGAAGGCTTCGCGATCTTCGAGCGAGTGGTGGAAGAGGTGGCGGGGATCTAGCGCCTTTCGCCGGGCGCGTTGGTCATGCGTGGGGTCGCTGGGCGGGTCGTCCCGGGAGGCGCGACGGCCCCGGCTTGGGGCCGGGGCCGTCGGTTCGTCGTCTCCTCTAGGGGGCGAGGGGCGTCACCGTGAAGGTCGGGGGCGCGGTCCACCTGTCGCCGGACCGTGGCATCGCGACCAGGACCAGCGGATCGACTCCGCCCGGATCGATGGTGACCGTCCATGAGCAGTCGTTCGACGCATTGCAGGTGGCGAGATCGCTGACCTGCTCGGCGTACACGGTCCCGTGCACACCCGCCTCGAAGACCAACTTGATGCCCTTGATCGGCCGGGCCGTCACGCCGCCGTCCCAGGTCACCTCCCACGTGACCGCACTGGTGTGGCCAGGCTGGTCGACGTCGACGCATGCCGGGATCCCCGTCTGCACGTAGGCCGAGCCGTCCCACTGGGTGTCGGCCTCGGCGATCGGGTCGTAGGCCCACGCAGTGGCGCCCATCTCCCGGACCCGCTCGAAGCAACTCGGCGCTCCCACCGACGAGGTGGTGGTGGGTGCGGGCGCATTCGTAGTGGTGCTGGCCACGGTCGTCGTGGTGACGGTGGTGGTCGGTGTCGGCTTGTCGGGCTTCCGCTTGGCGGCCACCGGAGCCGCCAAGACGAGCGCTCCGGCGACTACGAGGGCCACGATCAGCAGGATCTTTCGTTTCTCGTCCATCTCACCACTCCTTTCTCCCGGCGTACGTCGCCGGTCGGGCAGTCCGCACTGTGCGGCGCCTCACTGATGAGAAGGCAACATCGAGCGAGGCACGCCACCGACTGCCGCTCTCGACACGGTTCGGCTACGGATCGATCGGTGTCACCGAGAACGTGGGTGGGACGAGGGGTTCGCCGCCAGACCGGGTCATGGCGACGAACGCCAGGGGGTCCAAGCCTCTCGCATCGATGGTGACGGTCCAGGCGCAGTCGGTGGTGGTGTCACAGGTCGCCAGGTCGGTGACGTGCTGGGCGTACACGGTCCCGTGCACCCCCCGCTCGAACACGAGTCTGAGATCGGTCACTCCCTGACCGCCTCCCCAGGTGACCTCCCAGGTCACCTCGCCGGTGTGCCCGGGCTGGTCGATGTCGATGCAAGCCGGTATTCCGGTCTGGACGTATGCCTTGCCGTCCCACTGGGTGTCCAACTCGGAGACCGGGTCGTAGCTCCACGCGGTCGCTCCCAACTCTCGGACCCGCTCGAAGCAACTCGGCGCACCCCCCGCTGCCGGATTGGTCGTCGGTGGAGTCGTGATCGGTGTGGTCGAGGGTGTGGTCACCACCGGTGTGGTCGAGGGTGTGGTCACCACCGGCCGGTCGTCGGCAGTCAACTCGGTGGCAAGGATGGCTCCGCCCACCAAGGCGATGACCAGGCAGGCGGCACCGACGGCGATCGCGACGGTGCTGTGAATGCGACGAGGGGGCGACGCATCGAGCCGAACTCGGTGGAGCGCCAGATCTTCCGGATCGATCGGCGCGACGGTGGCGTCCATGTAGTCGCGGATCTGTGTCCCGAGATCAGTCATCGTCATCGACCCCCAGTTCGGAGCGCAGTTTGCGGAGACCCCGTGCGAGGTGGGTGTCCACTGTCGATGGTCGGGTCCCCATCACCTGCGCTGCCTCCCGTCTGCTCACCCCGAACGCGTGGACCAGGACCACGGCGAGTCTTTGCTTCTCCGACAGTCGCCCCAGGGCGCGCGGTAAGCCCGGCTCGACGTGCGGGAGTTCCTGGCTCGGTACGGCGTCGAAGACGGGGCGTTCCCGACGGCGGTACCGCGTCCGACTGCGGCCGACGCGGAAGAGGTAGGCGATCGGGTGCGCCATCGATCCCACCCGGTCCCAGTGTTGCCAGGCGTAGGCGAAGGCCTCGGCCGCGGCCTCACGGCCTCGCTCCTGACCCAGTGTCGCGACCAGTGCTCTCCTCAGCACGGGTTCCTTCTCCCGGACGAAGGCGGAGAAGGCATCGGCAGCGATGCGCCCTGACTGCGTCTGCAAGCCGGCCTCCCGAAGTCCCGTCCACCTGAGAAGGCAAGTTCAGGTGATTCGCGCCACAGGCTCTTCAGGATGGGTCGTGCGGTCGGTGTCGGATAGGGGCGTTCAGCCGGGCCCAAGGGCTCGCTGGTCGTGCGAACGCTCGATCACGGGCGCTCTCGTTCGCGAACATGGGGGCATGCAGAGTGCGGCTCCGACCGACCTCGGCCGCCCTGAGTAGATTCGTTCACCGAACCGAAGGGAGCCCCATGCCCACCACGCTTATCAAGAACGGCACCGTGATCACCGCCACCGAGGTCATGGGCGCCGATGTCCTGATCGACGGCGAGAAGATCGTCGGCATCGCTGCCGCCGGCTCCCACGGTTGGAAGGCGGACAGCGAGATCGACGCCAAGGGCAAGTACGTGATGCCGGGCGGTATCGACGTGCACACCCACATGGAACTTCCGTTCGGGGGCACCCTCGCCTCCGACGACTTCGAGTCGGGCACCCGAGCCGCTGCCTGGGGTGGGACCACCACGATCATCGACTTCGCGGTGCAGGTGTTCGGCGAGCAGGTGATGGATGGCTACGAGGCCTGGATGGAGAAGGCCGAGGGCAACTGCGCCATCGACTACGGGTTCCACATGATCATCGGCGACGTCACCGACCAGGCGCTCAAGGAGATGGACATCCTCATGGGCGAGGGGGTGACCTCCTTCAAGCTGTTCACCGCCTACCCGGGGGTTCTCTACTCGGACGACGGGAAGGTGTTCCGAGCGATGCAGAAGGCAGCCGAGAACGGCGGCACGATCATGATGCACGCCGAGAACGGCATGGTCATCGACGTGTTGCGCGAGCAGGCGCTGCAGCGGGGGGAGACCGACCCGATCCACCATGCCATCACCCGGCCCCCGGTCACTGAGGCCGAGGCAACGCACCGGGTGCTCGCCTACGCCGACCTGGCAGGCTGCCCGGTGTACGTGGTGCACATGTCCGCGAAGGAAGCCGTCGCCGAGGTGCAGATGGCCCGCGACCGCGGCCAGAACGCCTTTGGGGAGACCTGCCCGCAGTACCTGTTCCTCGACTGGGACAACCTGCGCGAGCCCGACTTCGGTGGCGCCAAGTACGTGTGCTCCACCCCGGTCCGTGACCGGGAGCAGGGGCACCAGGAGGCGCTGTGGAAGTACCTGGCCACCAACGACCTGCAGGTGGTGTCGACCGACCACTGCCCGTTCTGCATGAACGACCATCCCAAGCTGGGCACGCAGAAGCGCCTCGGCGAGGGCGACTTCACCAAGATCCCCAACGGCCTCCCCGGGGTGGAGGACCGGATGCGGATGATCTATCACGGCGCGGTGGGTGAGGGCCGGTTGAGCCTCAACCGCTTCGTGGAGGTGACGGCGACCACGCCGGCGAAGATGTTCGGCCTGTTCCCCCAGAAGGGCACGATCGCCATCGGCACGGACGCCGACATCGTGATTTTCGACCCGAAGGCGACCCACACCATGTCGGTGGAGTCGAGCCACATGGACGTCGACTACAACGCCTACGAGGGCCGCAAGGTCCAGGGCGACATCGACCTGGTGATGGCCCGCGGCAAGGTCCTGATCTCAGGCGGCGAGTACCACGGCAAGAAGGGCGACGGCCGCTTCCTCAAGCGGGGGACCAGTCAGTTGCTGGTGTAGGTAGGAGTGGAGCGTCGTCCGCTGGAGCGAGTCGGCTCCTCTATCGGTTCGCGCGGCGGCGGCCGAGGCGCGGTCGGCCGCCAGTGGCGGTGCTCACGATCCTCTCGCCTCGGCCAGGCGCGACGTGATCGCCTCGGTGATGTGTCGAGCGTCCTCGTCGATCCCGAAGATGATCCCTGACTTCCTCGTGTGGAGCCACGGAAACCCCAGGAAGAAGATCCCGGGCACCTGGGAGATGCCGCGAACGTGCACGGGGACACCGCGATCGTCGATGACCGGAAGCTGCAGCCACTCGAAGTGGGCGGTGAACCCCGTGCACCAGACCACCGTGCTCACGCCCGCTGCCTCCAGGTCGAGAGACACGAGGCCGTCGCTCGCTACCTCCGGTCCGGCCGGCGCATCGTTGGGATCGTCGGTGGGGGGTGGCGCATCGATTCGCTCGAGCTCGATCAGAGCGTCCACGTCCCGTTTGAAGCCGGCGGAGAAGTCGTCGGCAAACGCGATGTTCTCCGCCAGGCCGGCGTCGGTTGACAGAACACTCCGGGTCACGCCGTCGAGCCGGCCGAGCAGCCGGACTCCCTGGCGGTGCATTCCCTGGAGGCTCACCGTCCTACCGCGCGGGCCCACACCGGACACCTGAGGCTGCGCGGCATGACGCATCGAGGGATCCGGGAGATCATCGACCCGCGTGTCGAAGAGACCGAGCACGGTCATCCACGCGATGCCGTCGCGGCCGCGGTACCACCTCGGTAGCCGGCCGACCCGGCTGGTGCACAGGTACACCTGGCGTCCGGCGGCGGCGAGGTCCTCGGAGATCTGGCACCCCGACTGTCCGCTGCCGATCACGATCACCGCCCCGTCGCGGAGGGCTGCTGCGGAGCGGTAGTCGGCAGCGTGGATCTGATCGATCGAGTCGGGGAATTGCGCGGCGATCCCCGGCACCTTCGGTGACTCCATCATGCCCGAGGCCACCACCACGTTGTCGGCGCGAAGCGACCCTCGAACACCCGACCGGTCGACGGTTTCGACGACGAAGCCGTCCGCGTCGAATGCGGGAGCGACCCGCTCGACCGTGGTCCCGGCACGGACCGGGAGCCGATGGTCGGCGGCGTGCTGTTCGAACGACGCGACCAACTCGTCGCGCGTGGCGAAGCCGTCCGGTTCCGTGCCTCGGTACGGGGAACCGGGCAACCCGTTCATCCAGTTGGGGGTATTGACGGCGAAGCTGTCCCACCGCTGTGAGCGCCAGGTCTCTGCTACCTCGCCACGATCGAAGATCACGAAGCGCGTCCCCGCCCGCTGCAGGTGGTACCCGATTCCGAGCCCCGCCGATCCTGCGCCGACGACCGCGACGTCGAGCGCGGTATCAGTGGCGCCCTGCATCCGTGCTGCCCCCCTCGATTTCGACCTGACACCACGGTACAGCCGTTCGGTCGGGTCGGAGTCGACCTCAGTAGCGGGACGGGTGCCCATGTGCCCCCGGCAGCCGCTCCCGAACCCGATCGATTTCGTCATGTTCGCTTCGAGATCGTGGACCTCGTGGCCCGGGGGACTCCACGCGTCAGGCTGCCACTGGGCTCGGCGAAGGCTCTCGATCCCTCCCGATCGCTCATCGCGTACCCTTTCCCCCCGTCAGGGAGCGCCATGACCGATCTTCAGACGACCACTTCGATCTTTGACGCCTTCGCGGAGGTCGTGGCGCACCATCGCGACAAGGTCTTCATCGAGACGCCTGAGGCCGCCCTGACGGTCGGCGAGTTCGATCTTCTGAGCAACCGGGTCGCCCGGGCCATCCCGGCGTCGCCAGACCGGCTTCCGGTCGCCGTGATGTGTGTGGACGCCATCGACTTCCAGGTGGCCCAGGTGGGGGCGCTCAAGTCGGGCCGTCCCTTCATGCGGATCCACACCGACGAGCCGGCCGTCCGCGTCGCCCTGGTCCTCGAGCAAACCGGCGTGGACACCCTGATCGTGTCCGCCGGGCAGGCCGTCGACCCTCTGCTGTCAGGCCAAACGGTCGTCACGATGTCCGATCTCCCCGAAGACGACTCGCCCGTCGCCATGGGAGTCCGGCCCGACGATGCGGCCATGGTCATGCACACCTCGGGATCGACCGGTGTTCCCAAGGGGTTGATCCACTCGTACTCGTCGCTATATTGGCGGTCCGTCGGGTTCATCCAGGCGCTCGACCTCACCGCCGATGACCGGATCCTGCTCCTCAGCCGTCTGGGAACCCTCGAGCTGGGATCGGCCGTCCTCACCGGTGCATCCCTCCACCCGTTCGACGTGCGGCGACGGGGGCTGCCGGGTCTGGCCGACTGGCTGAGGGATGCGCGGGTGACCGTGTTCCGATCGCCGCCATCGGTGATGCGGTCGCTCGTCTCCGAGGTCGGGGATCTCCGCTTCCCCGACCTGCGCCTCCTGGTCCAGGCGGGCGAGGAACTCACCGCCCGTGACATCGAAATGCTTCGGTCGGTGCTCGAACCACACACCGCCCTGCTCCACTTCTACGGCACGTCGGAGTCGGGGGTGGTCACCGCCGTGCACATCGATGGTTCGTTCGACCCCGCGTCCGGCGCGGTGACCATCGGCACGCCGGCCCCCGGTGTCACCGTCACGATCGAAGATGCCCGCGGCGATCCGGTGGCCGACGGCGAGGTCGGCAAGATCGTCGTCCAGAGCCCCGCTCTGGCAAGCGGCTACGTCGGGGGGGAGGGCCGGAGCGGCGACCGCTACCGCGCTGATGGCTCCAACCGCCGTTTCGTCACCGGCGACCTGGGGCGGTGGACGGAGAACGGCGAGCTCGAGTTCCACGGTCGCGACGACCACCAGGTGAAGGTCCAGGGCGGGCATCGTGTCGAGATGGGCGAGGTGGAGGAGGCCATCCGCCATCTCCCCGGCATCGACGAGGCGGTCGTTGTCGCCCGCGTCGCCGACGACGGCACCACCACGTTGGTCGCCTACTACACCAACGACGATCCCCCGCCCCGGGTCGCGGACCTCCGCCGGGCGCTCGCCGAGCGGCTCCCGCCGTACATGGTGCCGAGCCGCTGGATCGCCATGGATTCGTTCCCTCGCACCCTGCCCGTCGAAAAGATCGACCGGATGGCCTTGCCCGACCCTCCGCCATTGGCCGACCTCGACGGATCGACGGTCGCCGGGAGGCTGGCCACCATCTGGGCCAACCTGCTCGGGGTCACCGATGTGGCTGCGGAAGACTCGTTCTTCGACCTGGGAGGCGAATCCCTCGCAGCCACTGCCCTGGTCGCCGAGATCGACCGGCAGTTCGACTGTCGTCTCGAGATCGCCGACCTGTTCGGCGACGGCACATTCGGGTTCATGTGTGAGGCCGTCGAGACGTCGAGGAGGGTCACACCGGCCCGGCCGCTGTTCGCCCTCAAGCGCTCCGGAGACCTCCCGCCCCTTCACTGCATCCACATGCCGGGCTGGAATCCGCTGCGGTACCTGGTGCTGTCGCGCGCGATCGGTGACCGTCAGCCGGTGACCGGGGTGCTCGACGAGGAGGTCCCGACCCCGGTGCACGCGTCATCTCTCACCGAGATCGCCCGGAGGTACTCGCAGGCCATTCGGCAGGCTTGGGACGGGCCCTACCTGCTGCTGGGCACGTCGTCTGCCGGGGTTCTCGCCTACGAGGTGGGCCTGCAGATCTCTCGCGATGGAGGAGATGTCGCCTTTGTGGGCATGATCGACTCCGGGTACCCCGGGGCTCGGACACCGCTTCTCACGAGACTGCGGAATGCGCTCCACCGGCACGGAGTCGCCGGAGTGGCCTCGATCGGACTGGCGCGAGTCTCGAGGTGGATGCGCCGGCGACGCCCGCCCGCGGCCGACCCCGATGCCGTTCGTGAGGGTCTGGAACGCGAGATCGTCCGGCTTCACCGCGTGACCCCCTGCGACGCTCCGGTGACCTACTTTCGTGCGGCAGACGATGTCGACAAACCCCACATAACCAGGGAGTGGCGGCGTCTCGGAGGGCACATCGTCGATGTCCCGGGCACCCACGCGACCGTGTTGACGGTGGACCAGGTCGGCCCGCTCGCCATTGCGCTCCAAGAGGCGATCGCCGGCGCGCTGATGCGTCGAGGGCAACACGACGAGCCGACGCCATAGATCACTTCCGGGTGGGGCCGACCAGCTCGACTGCGGGGCCGTCGACAGTCAGTCCCGGCACTCCGTGCTGATCTCCAACACGGGGTCGTCGCTGTCGGGTTCGTCGGGGCCGAAATAGAAGCACACCTCTGAACCGTCCGAGGCTCCAAAGCGGTAGTAGTGCTCTTCGGAGTTGCTGCCCGCACTCACCTGGCTCCCGTAGGTCTCGATCAAGTCGTCCAGGGTGTCGCCGACGGTGATCCCCGACAGGGTCTGCACCCATCCGTAGGGCCGGGGCAGCCCGTTGGCGTCGTACGACTCGCCAACGTACCGCACCCGCCAGAACGTCTTGGGCCTGGTGGGGTTCTCCGCGTTGGGCCCGATGAAGAGGAACGCCAGGCCCTCGATGAACACCCCGCGGAAACCCTCCTGCCCGGGTTCCTCCCAGCCGGTGTCGAACTCGCCGTACTGGCTCCGCGGCTCGTGGCCGAGGATCTCGTAGATCTCTTCGATCATCGCGTCGGCGGCGTCGCCCTTCACGAATTCGGTGTCCCTGTAGGCGATCCCGTCGGTGGTGATGATCCAGTCGCCGGCCTCACCGCTGAACTCGAAGATCATTCCGATCGTGAAGAAGACGCCGTCGGCTCCGGTGCTGACGACGAGGCGGTGCGTGCCGTCATCCTGAATCGTGATGATCTCGTCCTCGTCCGGAACGAGCGCGGCACCCTCCGGCCCGCTGACCGTGACCAGCACACCGGAACCGGAGAGAACCTCGACCGTCACCGGGACGCCCGCCGACGCCTCGAAGGTGTAGGTCTCGGGCTCGTCTGGGGCGGCGAAGCCGAACACCCGGACCGGGTCAGGTCCTATCTCGAGTGGACGATCGAGGAGGCACAGCCGGGTGGCGGCGATGAAGAAGTCCTCGGTGGGGGCCGCATCGGGGGTGAAGCCGAGCGACTCCTGGGCCGACATCACCGCTTCGGCGGTGATGTCGTCGAATTCGCCGTCGATCACGATGTTTCCGAACCCACCGCAGGTGACCAGCCACTGGATCTGGGCGACGACTTCGTTGACATCCCCCTCGACGGCGAGCACGGGGGAGGGAGGCAGGGTCGTGGTCGTGGTCGGTGGCTCGGTCGTCGTGGTCGTCGGTGGGATGGTGCTCGTCGTGGTGGTGGAGGGAGTAGTCGTCGTGGTCGTCGCGGCGGTCCCGCCGCCGCACGCGGTGGCGATGAGCATGAGGGTCACCAGGGCTACGACCGGCCTGCTGATCTTGCGCATGCGCCGAAAGGTAATAGCGAAGCCGTGAAACACCGGCGATCGATGGGCGCGGATCCGCTGGATACCCCCCCTCGGGTACGGAGCCGATGGCTACCGTGCCAGGGTGATCACCCGCGATCAGGCCTCCCTCCTCGACGACGGCGACCCCCTCTCCCATGCGCGCAAGCGCTTCGTGGTCCCCGATGGCATCGTGTACCTGGACGGAAATTCGTTGGGTCTGATGCCCCGCGGCGTGCCGGCGCGGTCCGAGCAGATCCTCGAACAGTGGTCCTTGCGCCTCATCAGGGGATGGATGGAGGAGGGATGGTGGGAGCTGCCGCTGCGGCTCGGCGACCGGATCGGCGGGCTCGTCGGTGCACGTCCCGGATCGGTGGTGGTGTGCGACACGACCACGACCAACCTCTACAAGGCGCTACTGGCGGCGGCCGCCCTCCGACCAGGCCGCACCGACATCGTCATCGAGGAGGGGGCGTTCCCCACCGATCGCTACGTAGCCGAGAGCGTCGCCGGGAGGATTGGCGGCCGGACCCGGGTGATGCCCCGGGGCGGCCCATCGGTGGACACGTTCGTCGACGAGGAGGTGGCCGCGGTCGTGATGAACCACGTCGACTTCCGCACTGCCGAGATCGCCCACATGAGTTCGGTCACCGAGGCCCTCCATCCATCGGGTGCACTCGTGATCTGGGATCTCTCGCACAGCGCAGGGGTGCTCCCCATCTCACTCGACCTCTGGGACGTGGACTTCGCGGTGGGCTGCACCTACAAGTACCTCAACGGTGGGCCAGGGGCGCCGGCCTACCTTTACGTCAACGCGATGCATCTCGAGGGTTCCACCAACCCGATCCCGGGCTGGATCGGGCACGCCGACCCCTTCCTCATGGAGGCCGAGTACCGGCCCGCCGGCGGCGTCCGTCGGTTCATCACCGGGACGCAGCCGATCGTCTCGATGGCGGTGCTCGACGCGGCTCTCGACGCCTACGACGGCGTCGCCATGACGGCAGTCAGGGAGAAGACCATCGCCCTCACCGAGTTGTTCATCGACCTCGTCGATGAGAGGCTCGGGCTCGAGGTCGCCTCTCCGCGCGACCCCCGGGAGCGGGGGAGCCAGGTGTCTCTCCGGCATCCCGATGCCGCAGGGATGTACGAGCGATTGGTGGCCGCCGGGCTCCAGGGGGACCATCGCCCGCCCGATCTGTTGCGGTTCGGGTTTGCGCCGCTCTACGTCTCGTACGCGGACGTCTGGGATGCGGTCGACATCCTGTCCTCTGTCCTGGGGAACGGCTGAGTTGCGGTTTCTGGCCCTGGGGGACTCGTACACGATCGGAGAGGGGGTCGACCCGTCGCAGCGCTGGCCGGTACTGCTCGCGCGTCGGCTGGACGACGGAGGGGTCACGGTCGCCGATCCGGTGATCATCGCCCGCACCGGGTGGACCGTGGGCGAGTTGGACTCCGGGATCGATCGGGCTGCGCCGTCGGGTCCCTTCGAACTCGTGACCGTCCAGATCGGGGTCAACGACCAGTACCGGGGCCACCCGGTGTCGGGGTTCGGGGAGGAGTTCGCCGCGATTCTGGACCGGGCGGTGGGGTTCGCCGGTTCAGCGCCGCAGCGGGTGATCGTCCTGTCGATCCCCGACTGGGGCGTGACGCCCTTCGCCAAGGGGCAGGACCGGGAGCAGATCGCCGCCGAGATCGCGGTGTTCAACCGCGTCATCGCCACGGAGGCGTGGCGCCGCGGCACCACGTTCGTCGACGTGACTCCAATCTCACGTCGGGCCGCCGATGATCCGGCACTTCTCGTCGACGACGGTCTGCACCCGTCCGGGGAGATGTACTCACTGTGGGTGGACCTGGCGTTGCCGGTGGCGCACCGGATCGTGCGGTGATGGGTCGGGTCAGGACCGCTGGGACATCCGTCGCCCCAGCGCGTCGCGAAGCGTCTTCCCCATGGCTCGGCGGGGCTCGGGCTGGAGCGGGCCCTGTGGGCTTTGATCACGTTGCCCTTCGAGGTAGGTCTCCGGCTGGGCGAACAGAGCGGCCGTCTCCCCGGGTCCCTCGGCGGTCATGAGGCGGCCACCGATGACGACGGCTACGAAGACCGCCGTCGCTCGCTGTGCCCGGTAGCCGTGGTCGTGCTCCACGACCTTGCCGGTCAGTTCCACCAGGCCGTAGGCCATTCGATGGCCCCAGAACTCCCGCAACAGCATGTCGGGCTCTTTGGTGGCGTAGATCCCGCACGGCGGGCGTCCGCACGACCCGTCGGTGTGGGGGACGTTTCCGTCGTTGGTCTCCTTGCCCCGGCGGACGCATCCCGCCTCATAGGTCGGTGTCGTCCACGCCCGCTTGGCGCCCTGCATGAGGCCGCGCACCTCCCATGCCCGAAAGCCGAGGAGCGGCGTGGGCGACCAGTAAAGGTCGATCTCCAGGGTCGGATCCCACAGCGAACCTCGGAGCGGGGCCCGCGGCAGGAGGGTACGGGGTGCGGCATCGACGATCCTCGCCAATGCCTCGGCCAACTCGCGGCGACCCGCCTCGTGTTCGGCCCGCCCGATTGCCTCGATTCGCTGCGTGATCCGGCGTCGGGCCACGAGCCGGTGAGTCGCCGCCGAGGCGAACGGCGATGCCACCCACGTTCCGCCGTGAAGCGCTCGTAGGTCGCGGGCCAACCGGTCGAGGCCTCTCTCGGGCGGCTCGGACGCTGCGGCGCCGATGGCGCTCAACCGGCCGGCACCAGGTCCGGTTCGCGCACCGGCTGGGGTGTATCGGGTCGCTCCGCGGGCACGGGTTCGGGTTCGGGCAGCGTCTCCGGCTCCACGACGATCACGCGTCGGGGGTCACCGATGTCCATGAGGTCTCCTCAGGGGTCGCCCATGGGGAAGTGGGCGACGACGATACGCCACCGAACAGGCGTTCGTCAAGGTGTGGCTCCCGCCTCGCCCGGCGCGGTCTACAGGCTATGAGAGTCGACCCATGGGGTCCGCGTGACGCCCGCCGACTCGGTAGCGTCATCCCCTCGAAGTGGGGAGGGTATGGATGACTCGGTATGAGCTCTTCAAGTTCCTGCATGTGGTCGGAGCCATCGCCTGGGTGGGCGGAGGCATCGGGCTAACGATCCTCGGGAGACGCCTGGTGGCGGCGAAGGATCATTCGGCGCTGAAGTCGATCAACGACCTCGGAAAGGCGCTCGGCAACTGGTTGTTCATTCCGGCTTCGGCACTGACGATCATCTTCGGGGTGGCGATGGTGTTCGACTCGCCGGCCATCGAATTCACCGACCTGTGGATCCTCATCGGGTTCGGAGGGATCATTGCCTCAGGAGCCGTCGAGGGGATGATCGGGCAGCGTGCCGGTCGCGAATTCGCCACTGCGATCGAGCAACACGGTCCCGGATCCGCCCGGGCCACCGCCGCCTCGAAGAGGATGATGCTGGGCGGCACACTCGACGTGCTTCTGTTGCTCGTCGTCGTGTGGGCGATGGTGGTCAGGCCGACGCTCTAGCGCCGGGCGCGTCTCCATGATGATCGGGCTACGGGTGGGGAGCCCATCACCGACCCTCCGACCATGAACGGTCAGGCCCGTCGCAGCCTTTCGATCACCGGAGCCACCCGTTCCAGCACCCCGGGGTCGTCTCCGTGGCGGACTCCGACCAGGAAGAAGGAGATGCCCTGCGGCGCCAGGACGGCGACGCGGTCCTCGAGGTCGTCCCACGCGGTCGGCGACACCTCTTCGTGCACCCACACGATGTCGTCCGGATCTCGTCCCTCCGCGTCACACATTCGAAGGAACCGCTCCTCCATTTCGGGGAGGCCGTCGAGCCTGGAGGGCAGGTCCCAATAGTCGGCGTACCGGGCCACATACCGCATCATGCGCTTGCCTCGACTCCCCACCAGGACCGGTATGTGGCCACGCGCGGGCTTCGGCTCGAACGGGGCGTCGGTCACCGAGGCGTGTCGGCCCTCGAACGTGGCCCGGTCCTCGGTCTCGAGGCGACGGATGATCTCCATGGCCTCCGCGAAGAGGTCGACCCGTTCCCGCGGTGAGGGGAACGGGATGCCGTAGGCGGCGTGCTCCCGCTCGTGCCACCCGGCGCCGACTCCGAGTATCAGCCGCCCGTGGGAGATGTGATCGACCGTCGCCGCCGCCTTGGCGAGCACCCCGGGCAACCGATGGGTCACGCTTGCCACGTACGGGCCGATGTGGAGCCGATCGGTCGCTGCGGCCAACGCCCCGAGGAGCGACCACACCTCGAGGGTCACGCCCTCGTCCCCCTCGAAGCCGTCGATGTCGGAGAGGAAGTGGTCCACGACGAACCCGGCGTCGAGACCGGCGCGGTCTGCGGCGCGGAACCAGGCGCTGACCTCTTCCCACCCCATGAACATCGGCGGCGCCACCACCCCGAAACGGAGGCGATGCCCCCGGTCGCCGGCGCTCCTCACGCGTTCATCTGATCGCGCCACGAGAGCCAGTCGGCCCCGGCGTCGACCGACCATTTCGGGCCGTTGAACCCGAGCGTGAATTGGGTGAATCCCATCTCGACGAGCGTCGGTGCCTCCTCGGCGAGGAAGCGGTCCAGATCGTTGGGCTGGACGCCGAGGCCCCACTCGATGTCGCTCGGATCACGGCCGTGTTCCTGGCATGCGGCAAGAAGCGTCTCCACCGCGGATTCCTCCTCTTCCGCGTGATCGGGGAAGCGGGCGTGCCACCCGTCTGCGAACTGTGCGACGAGCGGGAGCGTGAGCGTGGGGCCGGTGCCGGCGATCAGGATCGGCACTTGCCGCACCGGCGGAGGATTGAGCTTGCCGAGACGGTCCTTGATCACCGGGAGGGAGCGGCCCAGGTCGCGGATCCTCGATGCCGTCGTCCCGAACTCGTAGCCGTACTCCTCGTAGTCCCTCTTGAACCAGCCCGATCCGAGACCGAGCACGAACCGACCGCCCGAGACGTGGTCGATGGTGCGTGCCATGTCGGCCACGAGGTTCGGGTTCCGATAGGAGTTGCACGCCACCAGCGGCCCTATCTCGGCTCGCTCGGTTGCCTGGGCGAATGCGGCCAGCGTCGTGAAGCACTCATGGTGCTCACCGTCCGCATCGCCGTACAGGGGGTAGAAGTGGTCCCAGTTGTAGACGACGTCGTACCCCATCTCGTCGGCGCGAACCGCAGCGGCGAGGAGGTTTTCGAACGGTCCCTGCTGAGGATGCAGTTGGGCGGCGATGCGTATCGGGCGATCTGGCATCCTCCCATGATGAACCTTGCCCTAAGGGCAAGGTCAAATCGGCTACGGTCGCACAATGTTTCTGGTCGGTGAATTCGCCCGGATCGGTGGTGTGACGGCCAAGGCATTGCGCCACTACGACTCCATGGGCCTGTTCTCGCCGGCGTTCACCGACCCTTCGAATGGGTACCGGTGGTACACGCCGGCGCAACTCCCTGCGCTGCGGCGGATCGTCGCGCTGAGGGACCTCGGGGTACCACTACGCGAGGTCGCCGATCTGATCGCCGGGGGCGCCGACCTCCGCGATGTCCTCGCTCGCCGTCGCCGCGAACTCCAGGAGCATCAGGAAGCCGTCGAACAGAAGCTGGCCGAGCTCGATATCAGGGTCGAGCTCGCAGACGACGGGCCTGACGTCGTGCTGCGCACGGTCGAGCCGGAGCGGATCGCCTCCATCACCGAACGCCTGGCGCCCGGTGAGGATCTCGGCAGGCTGTTCTACGAGGTCGAAGAGGTGGTGCGCGACGCGCGGGCTCGGGCAGCCCGGCCGCCAGGGGTTCTCGTGACCGAGGGGGCGGGGCCGCGCGACGTGGAGGTGTTCGTCCCTGTGACAGCGGACGTGAGCGACCGCCGGGTCACGTCGCGAGTCCTTCCGGGTGGAAGGGTCGCAGCCGCCATCCACCAGGGCCCCTACGGGGAATTGCGGTCCGTTCTCGCGGGCCTCACGCGGTGGGTGGGCGCCGCCGGGCTCTCCCGCTCCGGGCCGATGCGCATCATCTACCTCCGCTTCGGCGCCGAGCCCGAACTCGAGGTGCCTCAGGCGTATCTCGCTTCGCGAGCCGAGGAGTTCGTGACCGAGCTCCAGATCCCGGTGGGGTGACTTGTCGACCGATCCTGGAGTGGGCGTGGCGCCGGTCGTACGCGAACGCCGCAATCACCGGCTTCGGACCTATGCACCCTGGTGTTCGTCGGCTGCAGAATGCTGGCACCATCAGGTCGTGATCGCACCCCAGGCGCTCTCCGACTGCGAGACCGTGTCGTCGGGCCTCCTGGCCCAGCCCGTCAACGCCATCTCCAGCCTTGGCCTGGTTGCCGCCGGGCTGTGGCTGTTCGTCAGGGTGCGAGGTTGGCCGGCTCGGGCTATGGCGGTCGCTCTGGTGGTCGCCGGAGTCGGCAGCTTCGCCTATCACGGTCCTCAACCCTCGTGGTCCGGTCCGGTGCACGACGCGGGCGTCGTCCTCGTGGGAGTCTCCGGCGTGATCGTCGTGCTCCTGGGGCTGGCCACCGGGCGACTTCGATCGCTGGCGGTGCCGGGACTCGTTCTGGGCACGGCGCTCTTCTTCGACCTGGGTGGGAGAACCGGCGGGTTCCTGTGCCTGCCCGACTCACTGCTCCAGGCCCACGCCGCCTGGCATTGCCTTGCGGCCGTGGGGATGGCGATGCTCACCGCACGGGTTGCAGCTGCCAGGTCCGAGATCCGCGCGAGCCTTCGGCCGGAACCCGTCGAGTCCGACGCATAGGCGCTAGGCGACGCGCCACACTCTCCACAGGGCCGACGGATCGTCCAGCGGATTGCCGTGCACGAGGAAGAAGTCGGCGGGACCGCCCTCGCGGAGCACTCCGGCCCCGGGTTCGCCGAGCAGCTCCCCGCCCACCCAGGTCGCTGCGGCGAGAGCCTCCCACGGCTCCAGTCCGGCGGTGACGAGGCTCTCGACCTCCCAGGGCATCTGGTTGGCCCGCGCGGATCCTCCGCCGAAGTCGGTGCCGGCGGCGATCCGCACTCCGGCCGCCCGGGCGAGGCGGACGCTCTCGAACGCAGCCGCCCTGCGCTCCGACAACCTGGCCTCCGCCCCCTCGTCGGTGAACCGGTCGATGCGGGTCGTCGACCGGAACGTGTGCCACGAGGCGTACACGGTGAGGGTGGGCACCACGAACGTCCCCTGTCTTGCCATCAGCGCCGCCAGATCGGCGTCGAGACGCGAGCCGTGCTCGATGCAGGCGACGCCGCCCTCCACTCCGGCCCGGGCCCCGTGCAACTGGGTGGCGTGGGCGGTGACACGGGCGCCCTGCTCGGAGGCCGCCGCCACGGCGCGTGCGACCTCAGAGGCGGTCCAGGGCGAGGTCTCGGCATCCGGCCCGTCGAGGTAGAGCTTGATCAGATCGGCGCCCTCCTCGAGCTCCCGCTCCACGGCGGCTACGAGCGAGTCTGCATCCGTCGCTTCGACCGCGACGTCCGGCGGCAGGCTCCCTTCCCGGGTGATCCAGGTGCCCGCAGCCCGGATGTAGGGGCGGTCCCGCCTGCCGTGCCAGCCGTCGCGGACCGGGAGGGCGAGCGCTCGCTCGCGCTCGCCGTGCTTGCGTCGTGGCGAGCCGACGTCCCGGGCCCATCGCGTTCCCGACCGCACCATGAGGTCGCCGTTGTGGTCGGCTACCTCGAGCAGAGCGGACGTGTCATCACCGATACGGGTGATCCAGTGGGAGACGCCGGGGAGGGTGATGTGGCTGTGCGAGTCGACCATTGCCGGGACGATCGTCGATCCGCCGGCATCGATCACGGTGGCGCCGGAGACCTCAGGCGCCCCGTCGTCGGGCCCCAGGTACTCGATGCGGTCGTCGACGACGAGGACCGCATGGGCATGGACGAGGGCGGCCGACCGGCCATCTGCCAGAGCGGCGTCGCGATAGAGGGTGCGCACGGCAGACCGAGGCTACGCGGTCTTCGGCGCATCTCGCATCCGGATGCGCGAATCTAGAGCTGTTCCGGAGGAGATCCATGCCACAGAACCTGCCGACCGGCACCGTCACCTTCTTCTTCTCCGACCTGGAGGGTTCGACGAAGCTCGTACAGGATCTCGGCGATCGGTGGCCGGCGCTGCTCGAGCGGCACGATGCGATCGTGCGTTCGGCGATCGAAGACAACGACGGTGTCGAGGTGCGAACGATCGGGGATGCCTTCTTCGTCGCGTTCCCCGTGGCATCACAGGGAGTGTCGGCCGCCGCGGCGGTGCAGCGACTCATGGCGGACGAGGATTGGCCCGACGACCGTCAGATCCGTGTCCGGGTCGGCCTCCACACCGGCATCGGCGCTCTCGGAGGGTCCGATTACGTCGGCCTCGATGTCCACCGGGCGGCCCGTATCGCAGACGCGGCCCATGGGGGCCAGGTCGTCATGTCGGAGGCGACGGCGGCCCTCGTCGAGGACGGCTTGGAGGATGGGTGGCGCCTCCATGACCTCGGCAAGCATCGTCTGAAGGACCTGCTCGAGAAGGAGGCTCTCTTCGAGCTGCTGATCCCGGGCTTGTCTCGCGAGTTCCCTCCGCTTCGCACGCTCGACGCCGTGCCGAACAACCTCCCGGTCCAGGTGACGAGCTTCGTGGGGCGTGAGGACGACCTGCGCACGGCACTCGACCTGCTCCAGACGAACCGCATCCTCACGCTTCTCGGCCCCGGTGGCACCGGCAAGTCGCGCCTGTCGATCCAGGTCGCGGCGGAGGCGGCCGAGGACTTCGGCGACGGCGTGTTCTTCATTCCTCTCGCGCCGGTGACCGACGGAGACCTGATTCCTCCCACGATCCTGTCGGTCCTCGGCGTCCGGGTGGCGTCGGGGGGGATGGATCCCCGTGAGCAGCTCCTGAAGTTCCTCGAGGACAAGTCTCTGCTCATCGTTCTCGACAACTTCGAACAGCTCGTCGAGTCCGCGGCGATCGTGAGCGACATGGCTGCGGCGTCACCCGGGTCGAAGTTCCTGGTCAGCTCCCGCATCCCACTGCGAGTGCGGGGTGAGCAGGAACTCTCCATTCCGCCCCTCGAGGTGGCATCGGCCGATGCCCCGGTCGAATCACTCATCGGCAATGAGGCGGTCCATCTCTTTGTCGAACGCGCCCAATCGGTGGATCCGTCGTTCGAGCTCACCGCCGAGAACGCCCAGGCCGTCGTGGATCTCGTGGCCCGCCTCGACGGCCTTCCTCTCGCAATCGAGCTGATCGTGCCCAGACTGAAGGTGCTCTCGGTCGATGCGATCCTCGACCGGCTGGACATGAGCGACCTCACCTCCGGAGCCCGCGATGCGCCCGAGCGTCATCGGACGATGTGGAACGCCATCCGGTGGAGCGAGGAGAGTCTCCCCGAGGCATGCCGTCGGCTGTTCCGACGGCTCTCCGTCTTCGTGGGCGGAGCCCGTCTCGAGGAGATAGAGGCCGTGTGCGGACCGGTCGATGAATTGGGCATCGACGTGCTCGACGGCATCGCTGTTCTCGTCGACAGCAGCCTGGTGCTCCGGGAGGATGGCCGGTTCCGCATGCTCCAGGTGATCCGTGAGTTCGCCTCCGCCATGCTCGAGGAGTCCGACGAGGGAGATGAGATCCGCCACCGCCATGCGCTGGCATTCTGCTCGCGGATCGAGGAGGCCTTCCCTGAGTTCACCCGGGCCGACCGGAAGGCGTGGCTCGAGGCCATCGATGCCGACCACGACAACCTGCGGGCTGCCATCGCCCACTGTGTCGCGCTCGGCCACACGGACAGCGCGCTCCGGTTCGCGTGGTCGATGTGGCGCTACTGGCAGGCCCGGGGATACCTGTACGAGGCGCGAAGGATGGTCGAGGAGATCCTGGCGATGGACGGCGGCGATCCCATGCGGCGTGCCAAGGCCGTCGAGGCACTGGGCGGGATCGCCTGGTGGCAGGGTGACGTCGACGGATGCGTCGCCGCATACGAAGAAGCGTTCGAGCGTCAGACGGAGTTGGGCGATCCTCGCGAGATCGCGAACGCTCGGTACAACCTCGGTCTGGCGCACGCGTTCTTCCGCGAGGATCACCAACGCGGTGAGGAACTCTTGTCGGCGGCGCGCGCCGAGTTCGAGGCACTGGAGGATGCCGAGGGCGTGGCCAACGCCGAGTGGGGGCTCGGGAACCTCGAGATGTACGCCAGAGAGGACTTTCCGGCCGCATTGGTCCACTACGAGGCGAGCGCGGACGGGTATCGGCGAGCGGGCAACGTGTTCGGCGAGGGCTGGGCGGAGTTCGAACTCGGTGATGCCCATCGGCGCGTTGGTGACCCGGTGACCGCTCGCCCCCATCTGGAGAAGGGCCTGAAGATCCTGTACGGGACCGGAGACGTCTCGGCCGCTGTGCTGTTCGTCTTCAACTTTGCCGGGCTGGCCGCGGACGCCGGGGACGCCGTGCTCGCCCATCGTCTCGCCGGGGCGGCCTACGGGGCGGCCGACAGGAGTGGCATCGATCTCATCAGTGTCTCCTCGGGCCAGATCGAGGGATTGGACCGCGAGACGCTCGAGAAGGCGACCGGCGATCTCGGCGCGGCCTTTCAGGAGGGCTACGCCATGTCGTACGACGAGGCGGTCGCTCACGCCATGGAGACCGAGCCGAACGCGGGCTGACCCGGTACGCTCGCAGCCCGGAGATGCCATGAGACAGATCACACACTGGATCGACAACAAGCCCTACGACGGAACCGTCGAGCGCTGGGGCAAGGTCTACGACCCGGCCACGGGCCTGGTTCAGGCAGAAGTGGCGATGGCTGCGGCCGAGCAGGTCGATGCCGCCGTGTCTTCCGCCCTGACCGCGTGGGAGGAGTGGAAGGACGTCTCGCTCTCCCGGCGCACGGCGATCATGTTCGCGTTCCGCGACCTCGTGCTCCGACATCGCGACGACATCGCCAAGATGCTGGTCTCCGAGCACGGCAAGGTCTTTTCCGACGCGCAGGGTGAAGTGCAGCGCGGCCTGGAGGTGATCGAATTCGCCTGCGGCATCCCGCAGCTGATCAAGGGGGAGTTCAACGAGAACGTCTCGACCGCCGTCGACACCTACTCGATCCGCCAGCCGGTCGGGGTCGTGGCGGGGATCACCCCCTTCAACTTCCCGGCGATGGTGCCCATGTGGATGTACCCGATCGCCATCGCCTGTGGGAACACCTTCGTCCTCAAGCCGTCCGAGAAGGACCCCTCGGCAGCCAACTTCTCCGCCGAGCTGTTCGCTCAGGCGGGTCTTCCGCCCGGCGTGCTCAACGTGGTCCATGGCGACAAGGTCGCCGTGGACCGCATTCTCGAGCACCCGGACATCGGTGCCGTCTCGTTCGTCGGGTCCACGCCGATCGCTCGCTACGTGTATGAGACGGGCACCGCCGCCGGAAAGCGGGTTGCGGCTCTCGGTGGCGCCAAGAACCACATGGTGGTTCTCCCGGACGCCGACATGGATCTCGCCGCCGACGCCGCCGTCTCTGCGGCCTACGGTTCGGCCGGGGAGCGATGCATGGCGATCTCCGTGCTGGTCACGGTGGGGGACGCCGCCGATTCGCTCATGCCGAAGGTCGTCGAGCGACTGGAGAAGATCAAGGTGGCGCCCGGCGGGGAGGAAGGCGCCGAGATGGGCCCACTCGTGACCGCCCAGCACCGCGACCGGGTGGTCGGGTACATCGACAAGGGAGTCGAGGAGGGGGCGACGCTGGTGGCCGACGGTCGCAATCTCAGTGAGGAGCAGGACGGGTTCTTCGTGGGCCCGACCCTGTTCGACGGGGTCACTCCAGACATGACCATCTACCAGGACGAGATCTTTGGCCCCGTGCTGTCGACCGTGCGTGTCGACACCTACGAGGAGGCGATGCGGCTCATCGAGGAGAACCCGTACGCCAACGGTGTGGCGATCTTCACGAACGATGGCGGCGCGGCACGGAAGTTCCAGAACGAGGTCCCGGTGGGGATGATCGGCGTGAACGTCCCCATCCCGGTCCCGATGGCCTATCACTCGTTCGGCGGGTGGAAGAGTTCCCTCTTCGGCGACGCCCGCATGTACGGGATGGAGGGGGTCAACTTCTACACACGGCTGAAGGTGATCACCTCGCGGTGGCCGGATCCGGAACACCGTGGCGTGAACCTGGGTTTCCCGCAGATGAAGTAGAGGCCGCCTGACGGCGGCCCGCGATCGGCAAGATCAGAGGGGGTCTGACGATGGACATCAGGGAGAGGCTCGAGGGGGCGATCGGGGACCACCGGTTGCTGGAGCACCCGTTCTATGTGGCCTGGCGCGACGGGACGCTCCCCGTCGAGGCCCTCGCCACCTACGCCGGTGAGTACGGGGCGTTCATCGCCGCGGTGCCCGAGGGTTGGGCGACCGTCGGCAACGCCGCGCATTCTTCAGAGGAGGTAGAGCACGCTCGAATCTGGGAGGCGTTCGCCGGGCGCCTCGGTGCGTCGGTCGGCGAGCCGCGAATCCCGGAGGTGGCCGCCCTGCTCGAGACGTCGCGCCGGCTGTTCGCCGACCCAGCCTCGGCCTGGGGCGCGCTGTACGCCTTCGAGGCCCAGCAGCCTGCGACGTCCGAGGAGAAGCTCGAGGGTCTTGTCGAGCATTACGGCTTCGACGAGCAGGAGGCTGCGGCCGAGTATTTCCGGATCCATGCGGCCGACTACCACGAGGCCGACGAGATCGCAGCCGGTCTCACGGACGCCGATCGGGCGGTCGAGGCGTGCTCCGAGATGAGCCGGGCGCTGTACGACGCCCTCAGTGGGGTGCTCGCAGCGCACACCTAGGGCCGTTCCTGGCGGCTGGGCGACCCGGGCGTCGGCCCCGCTTCCTCAGCGACTCGATCGTCGCGTCGGGGTCGGAGGCCGGTCTGAGGACGGCATGGTCGAGGTCACTCAGGTGAGTCCGCCCTCCCGGAGCACCGCTGTCGACCGGTTTCCGCCTCCCGCAGGCCATCTGGTGAATGGCGAATGGCGGATTGCGAATTCCCTTCCCGTCCTCTTTGCTAGACCTAGGGTCTCCTGCCCCACCCGTGAGGGAGCGTTGAGATGGATTTCGGCCTGGTACTGCAGACCAACCCGCCGGCCTCGAGGGTGCTCGAGTTGACCCGGCGGGCCGCGGCGGGCGGCTTCACCCACGTCTGGACCTGGGATTCGCACGTCCTGTGGCAGGAACCGTTCGTGATCTACAGCCGGATGCTGGCCGAGAACCCGGACATCGTCGTGGGGCCGATGGTCACCAATCCGGGGACCCGGGATTGGACCGTCATCGCGTCCCTGTTCGCGACGCTCGACGACATGTACGGCCCCCGGACCATCTGTGGCATGGGCCGGGGCGACTCGGCCCTCCGGTACATCGGTGAGAAGCCGACGACGCTCAAGGCGATGTCCGAGTCGATGAAGGTCATCAAGGACCTTGTCGCCGGCAAGGAGATCGAGTACAACGGAAAGACCCTCGGGTTCCCCTGGGCGTCCGGTTGGGAGCTCCCGATGTGGGGGGCGGGGTACGGCCCGAAGGCGCTCACACTCATCGGCGAGGAGTGCGACGGGTTCATCCTTCAACTCGCCGACCCCTACCTCGTGGAGTGGACGTCGAAGTTCGTGAAGGACGCCGCCGTCAACGCGGGCCGTGATCCTGACGATGTCAAGATCTGTGTCGCCGCCCCGGCATACGTCGGCGACGACCTTCCCCATCAACGAGCCCAGGTGCGATGGTTCGGAGGAATGGTCGGGAACCATGTCGCCGATCTCGTCTCCCGATACGGGTCGGACTCGTCGGTCGTCCCGTCCGCCCTCTCCGAGTACATCGCTGCTCGCGAGGGATACGACTACGCCCATCACGGGAAGGCGGGCAACCCCACGGTGGACTTCGTCACGGACGATGTCGTCGATCGGTTCTGCGTGCTGGGACCGGTCGAAGACCACATCGCCCGTATGCGTGAGCTAACCGACCTGGGTGTCGATCAGTTTGCCATCTACCTCATGCACGACCGCGAGGACGCCACCCTCGCGGCCTATTCGGATCAGGTGATCCCGGCGCTGATGTAGCCGGGGAGCCCAACCGGGGGTCCAACCGGCGGTCGCTGCACGTCAGAGTCCTTCGATCTCCTCCAGGAGAGCCGCCGCCGTCTGTTCCCATCGCGGCCCGACCATGAGGTCGTGAGCTGCGCCATCGATGGTCCGAGCCTCGACCCCGTACGCCCCGGCGAGGCGCCGAGCCTCCTTGACGGAGAAGAGCCGGTCCTCGGTACCCATCACGATCGCCACCGGCGAGTGCACGAGCTGGGGGCGCGGCCTGCTGACGAACAGCATGTCGAGGTAGGCCAGGTACGACTCGCCCTGCAGCATCGGCTGCAGCCTGGCGACGGTGTCCCCGGCGACGTCTGGGTCGTAGAGCATGGACCGGGCCATTCGTGGTGTGTCCACGAGGGGTGCCAGATCGAGGCGGAGATTCGCCTCCAGGAACCGCAACGGGTGGCGGCGCAGCGTGCGCCCGGTGGCACGCCACACCCCACCGATCGGGATCGGGGCGAGGAGCAACGCTCCGGGGAGGTCGTCGGTCTCGAGATATCGCTGCGCGACAAGGCTCCCCATCGAGTGAGCCACCAGGATCGGTGGTCGGCCGACCGCCTCCACCGCCTCGACGAGGTCCTCCACGTAATGCCGGATGCGGGACCGCCGCAGCGTGCCGGGTCCGCCCGAGCCGCCGTGATGACGGAAGTCGAAGGCGTGGCATTCGAATCCATGACCGGCGAACCAGGGCATGAAGTGCTCCTCCCAGCACCACGCCCCGTGCCAGGCACCATGGACGAAGAGCAGGGGGTGGCGTCGCCCGTTCGCGGCAGGAAGCCTCGAGATCAGCTGGACCGACATCGGCAGAAGACCCTGCTGGTTGGTGGTTGGTGGTTGCTGGTCGCGCCCGAACGAAGGGAGGGCACCCTCACTCGTCGAAGTCCTCGTGGATCCGGCTCGGTGTGGGGCCTCGTTGCCCCTGGTATTTGGAGCCGGCGGTGCGCGACCCGTACGGGTTCTCGGCCGGGGTGGTCAGGTCGTAGAAGGACAGCTGGCCGATCTTCATGGCCGGGTAGATCGCGATGGGGAGGTTGGCCACGTTCGACAGTTCCAGGGTCAGGTGACCCTCGAAACCAGGGTCGACGAATCCGGCGGTGGAATGGATCAACAGCCCGAGACGCCCCAGGCTCGACTTGCCCTCCAGCCTGGCGACGATGTCGTCGCCGAGCCCCACGACCTCGAGTGTCGACCCGAGGACGAATTGGCCCGGGTGCAGCACGAAGGGAACATCCATCTCGGTGACGACCTCGGTGGTCAGGTCGGGTTGAGGCTGCTTGGGATCGATGTAGGGGTACCGGTGGTTCTCGAAGACCCGGAAGTAACGGTCGACCCGCACGTCGATGCTGGACGGCTGCACCATCGAGGGGTCGAACGGATCGATCTCGATCCGCCCCACCTCGATTGCCGCCCTGATCGAGACATCCGACAGGATCATTGCGGGTCAGGTTACGGCGATGAGCCGGGTCCTGTCGGCAGCCGGGGCGTGCCTCAAGCGGCGTCGAGCTCGGCGAAGAACAACTCGGCGGGCACGAACATCTCGGCGTAATGGCGCACCCAGCGGACGTTGCCATCACCATCCGCGAGGGCGAAGCTGTGACTGGGAGAATTGCTGTGACCGTAGACGCCGAGCATCCCCATCGCCCGGGAGAGCTCGAGGTCGTCGTCGATGACGATGGGCATGTCGATTCCCCACCGAGTCGCTTCCGAGGCGACGATCAGTTGCGGATCGACCATCACGGGCACCAGCCGGATCCCGCGCTGGTCGAGGCCCGGGGCGATCTCGGGGATCTGGGCAAAGCACCCGTCGCAGCCGATTCCCATCGAGAAGTAGAACAGTGTCTCGTTGCCGGCCAGGGCTCCGGTCCGATCCAGGGTCTCCCCGGTCGTCGTGGCCAGAACGAAGTCGGGCACGGTGTCGACCGCATCGCCGTCGGGAGGCCCCGACAGGGAGTTCGCAGTCGTCAGAGCGACGAGAACAGCCAGTGGAGCGATGACAGCAACCCATGCGAGCCAGCGGCGTCGGACCGCGATCGGCTCAGTGGCAGCTGGTGTGGTCGGTCGTGACCGACGCTTCTGACTCATGAGGATTCCTTTGCTCGGTTGCATCGTGAGATCTGTCGCGCCGACGGCCAGAGAGGGCCACCGCACCGATGGCGATGCCGATCAGCACCACTCCGACCACGGCGTCAGGGAGCGGGCTCAGGGCATCTGCAATTGGACGCAGCCGGTCTTCGAGCCAGCGGCTGACACCCTGTTGAAACGACGGCGTGAGGGTCCATCCGTTCACGGAGACGACGCCCAGCACCACCGCCATGACAGCGAACAGCCCGGCGGCAACCATCGAGAGGCGAGTTGTGACATAGGTCCGGTCGCCGAGACTCCACTCGACCGACCGGTTCTGTCGACTCACCGAGCGTGAGATTCGCGATCCATCCCAGAGCACGGTGAGGAGCAGGAGTGGGAAGACCATACCGAACACGTATGCCAGGCCTATGGCGGCCGCCGACATCGTTCCTGGCCCGATGGCAGACAGGGTGAGCACTCCGACGAGCACCGGTGCACAGCAGGCGCTGGCAGCGCCAGAGAAGACGCCGAGTGCAAACACACCACCAGAGTCGGTGCGCGCGATGTCGGGGGCATCGCGGAAGAGGGGCAGAGCCCAGGTCCGTCCGGTTGCCGCCAACCAGGCGAGGAGGCCCATCAGCACTGCCCCAAGGCCATACACGAGAGCGTGGTAACGAAGCAGCCCTTCGGTGAGGACGCTCAGACCGAGCGTCATCGGAACCAGGACCATCGACACTCCTGCGGCGAAGACCAGCGTGAGGGGGACGAGCCTCCAACGATTGTTCCGCACGGCTGCTGCCAGATACGCCGGGAACATCACCGTGATGCAGCACGGCGCGAACAGGGCGACTGCGCCGGCGAGGAATGCGGCGATCAGGGAGCCACCGAGATAGATCCCGTCCATCGAGTCAGACCTCCGGGTCCCGATGTGGGACCAGACCCGCGAGGTGACGTTGCAGCTTTCGCCG
>DATHSA010000006.1:0-54169 GCA_035464675.1 Acidimicrobiia bacterium | reverse complement strand
CGTCGATCAATTTCTGCTCCATGAGGTCGTGGTCACCGGGGAGAAGGATGAGCGTCAACTCGCCCTCGATCACATAGGCGAGGGTCTTGATCTGCCGCTCCGCCGACGCAAAGTCGAAGGCCTCGGCGAGAGCCGCGATGGTGCGGATGCCCGGCGTGTCGAACTCCTCGGGCTCGCCCTCCCATGGCTCGTCCTCGACTGGAGGAGCGCCCGAGGTGGCTCGCTCGGTGTTGGCGGCGTACCCGCAGTTGGGGCACACCACGATGTCATCCTCCCCGGCGGGGCTCTCCACCATGAACTCGACCGACTCCTTGCCGCCCATCGTTCCCGAGGAGGCGTGCACCGGTATCGCCTGCAATCCCAGGCGCTCGAATATCCGGGTGTAGGCCCCGCGGTGCTTCTCGAACTGCACGTCGAGGCCCGCCGGGTCGACGTCGAACGAATACGAGTCCTTCATGGTGAACTCGCGCACCCGGAGCAGACCGCCTCTCGGCCTGGGCTCGTCGCGGAACTTGGTCTGGAGGTGATACCAGAGCTGGGGGAGCTGACGATACGACGACAACTCCGACGCGATCAGAGTGAAGATCTCCTCATGGGTCATCGCCAGGAGCAGGTCGCTCTCCTTGCGGTCCTGGAACTTGACGAGGATGCCTTCGACGTCGTCCCAGCGCCCGCTCTTCTTCCACGGATCCGCAGGGTGCACCACGGGGAGCAGCATCTCCTGGCCTCCGATGGCGTCCATCTCCTCGCGAATGATGCGCTCCACCTTGTCTGCGACCCGCTTCCCCAGAGGCAACAGCGACCACGAGCCTGCCATCAAGCGGCGGACGAACCCACCCCGGACCAACAGACGGTGATTCGCCGACTCGGCGTCGGCGGGATCGTCACGAAGCGTGGGGATGAAAGCCCGGGACCAGCGCATGGACGACCGACACTAGTGCCGGCCGCTACAGCCCCGGCTCCAGCCCCAGCCAGAAACGGGGCTTGCTGGGGAGCTGGGGCCGGCAGCCGGACTTGACCCTCACGTTACGTGAGGGTGTACGGTGCCTGCCATGGACGATGAGATGACCGTGGGCCGGGTGGCCCGGCTTGCCGGTGTGACCGTTCGAACACTCCACCACTACGACGAGATCGGGCTGGTGGTGCCGATGGACCGCACCGAAGCCGGATATCGCCTGTATGGCGACCGCGAGGTGAGGCGCCTCCAGGAGGTGCTCTTCTTCCGGGAGCTGGGTTTCGGGCTCGAGGAGATCAAGGAGATCGTCGAGCGGCCGGGATACGACCGAACCGACGCCCTCGGCCGGCAGCGGGAGATGCTCGCAGCCAAGAGAGAACGAATCCAGAAGATGATCGACGCGGTCGACGCCGCCGTCGACGCCGACCAACGAGGGGTCACGATGAGCAAGGAAGACATGCTCGAGGTCTTTGGCGACTTCGACCCGAGCCAGTACGAGGATGAGGCGCGTGAGCGCTGGGGACACACCGACGCCTACAAGGAGTCTCAGCGCCGGGCCGCCCGCTACACCAAGGACGACTGGAAACGCATCGGAGCCGAGGCCGCAGAGATCAACGAGGCGTTCCTGGCACTGATGAGGGCCGGCACCCCCGCCGACTCGGCGGAGGCGATGGAGGTGGCCGAGCGGCATCGCGCCCACATCACCAGGTGGTTCTACGACTGCTCCCCCGAGATCCACCGGGGCCTGGGCGAGATGTACGTCGTCGACGACCGGTTCACCGAGACCATCGACGAGGCGGGCGATGGCCTCGCGGCGTACATGTCGGACGCGATCAAATCCAACGCGGCACGGTAAATCGTCTCCCGTGTCCCGACGCCCGGAGACCGGAGACCCGAGACCCGAGACCGGTCTCTACTCCCCCTTCGCCACCTTGAGCACGCGCTCACGCGCCTCGCGTACTCGATTCGCGTCCCCCTGTTCAGCGAGGAGCTCCGCGGCCGTCTCCTCGGCGAGGACCTCCGCAGCGGCGTCGGCGTCGGCCAGCCTCGCCTCGGCGCCTTCGGCGACCAGCCGACGGGCCTCCTCGAGGAGGGCGTCGACCATCTCGGTTTCGGGGACCACACGCACGACCTGCCCTTTGATGAACAGGTGACCCTTGCCGCGGCCGGCGGCGATGCCGATGTCGGCCTCCCGGGCCTCGCCGGGCCCATTGACCACACAACCCATGACCGCCACCTGGATGGGGAGCTTCTCGGCTTCGAGGGCCTTCTGCGCGGCGGCTGCCACGGCGATCACGTCGACCTCGGCCCGGCCGCACGACGGGCAGGCGATCAGGTCCAGCCCGGCGCGCTCACGGAGGCCGAGTTGCTCCAAGAGGCGGCGCCCCGCTTCGGCCTCCTCCACCGGGTCGGCGGTGAGCGAGAACCTGATGGTGTCTCCGATCCCCTCGAGGAGCAGGGTTGCGATCCCGGCGACCGACTTCATCAACCCGGCCGGGGGCGGGCCGGCTTCGGTGACCCCGAGGTGGAGCGGATAGTCGACCCTGTCGGCAAGCAGGCGGTACGACTCGACCATCGAAGGCACGTCGCTGTGCTTCACCGAGACCTTGATGTCGTGGAAGTCGACCTCTTCGAGCAACCGGATCTCGTGGAGCGCGGACTCCACCAGCGCTTCCGGAGCGGGTGATCCGTACTTCTCGAGCAGGTCCTTGTCGAGCGACCCGGCGTTCACCCCCACCCGGATCGGGACACCCCGCTCCCCAGCGGCGATCGCAACCTCCTTGATGTGAGCCGGGCTGCGGATGTTCCCCGGGTTGAGCCGAAGCCCGTGGACGCCCGCTTCGAGAGCAGCGAGGGCCAGCCGGTATTGGAAATGGATGTCGGCGACGATCGGAACGGGCGAACGGGGGACGATCTCGGCCAGTCCGACGGCGGCATCGACGTCGTTGCAGGTGATCCTGACGATGTCCGCGCCGGCGCCCTTGAGGGCATACACCTGAGCGAGTGTTGCATCGACATCGGCCGTCTTCGTGGTCGTCATCGATTGGACGCTGACGGGCGAGCCGCCGCCGACGGCGACATCGCCCACGTGGAGGCGTCTCGTCGATCTGCGCACGGCCATCAGAGGGTGAACGGGCTGGCGATGTCCAGATAGATCGCCAGGACCCCGAGCAGGACCATGAAGAGCACCACCGCCGCCGCGACCGGCACGAGCTTGCGCACGTCGGCCGGGCGCCCGCGGATCTTCTCGTAGAGCGCCACGGAGAAGTGGCCGCCGTCGAGGGGATAGACAGGGACCACATTGAACAGGCCGACAAAGACGTTGACCAGAGCCACGAGTTCGAGCGTAAAGGCGATCCCGAATTGCTGTGTCTCGGCACCAATGCGAATGAGCCCGATCGGGCTGGCGGGCCTCTCGTCTCGGATCGAGTCGGTGTCACCGGTGACGACCGCCGTCACGAGGTCGCCGAACCCGGCCACGAGACGCCACAGCCCCTGCGCGGACGCGACCGTGGCCTCACCGATCGCCTGGCCCGACTCGGCGACGCCCGAGAGAACGCCGACGCGGACCGTGCGGCGACTCGGTTCGACACCGAGGAAGCCCTGCCTTCCCCCATCACCGTCGGGGAGCGAGGCGAGGGTGGGCATCAGCACGATCGCCCCCACGCCGGGGCGCTCGACACCGAGGGCCACTTCCTCGCCCGGTCGGGCCTCGATCTCGTCGACGAGAGAGGGCCAGTCGTCCACCCCGATCCCCTCGATCGAAACGATCCGATCGCCGCTCATCAGGCCGACCGACACAGCCGGGGTGACGGTTCCGTCGTCGAGGCGCTCCCGCACCCCGATGATCGTCGTCGTCGGCTCGCTGACGCCGATGATCGACGCGACGAGAAGGAACAGCAGGAACGCCACGATGAAGTGGCTGGCCACACCGGCGAGCACCACCACCGACTTCTGCCAGAACGGCTTCTCGCGATAGGTCCGCCCCTCGTCCTCCGGCGCCACCTCTTCGTACGGGTTCATCCCGACGATGCGAACGTAGCCACCGAGGGGAATGGCCTTGACGCCGTACTCGGTCTCCCCTCTCTGCGTCGACCAGAGCTTCGGACCGAACCCGAAGAAGAACTCGGTCGCCTTCATGCCCACGGCTTTGGCCGCGACGAAGTGGCCGGCCTCGTGGACCATGACCATGACGATGATGCCGACGAGAACGATCAAGCCGCCGATCACGAATGGCTCCGCTGGAGAGGGGCCATCACGCTACCGCCGGGCCGCACCAACACGAAGCCGTGGGAAGCCTCGGCTTCCAGCCCAGCACGAGGCGCACGTTCGACCGACTCGTCAGCATGAGGCTCCGAGATGGCCCGTGGCCACGGCCCTCGCCTCGCGATCGGCGGTCATCACATCTTCCACGGTCTCGAGCTGGCGCACCTCCACGTCCGCCAGGGTTCGCTCGACGACGACGGGGATCGACGCAAAGCCGATCTTCCGGTCCAGGAAGGCGCGCACCGCGATCTCGTCGGCCGCGTTGAGGGTCGCCGGGGCCGATCCTCCGGCGCGCCCAGACTCGTAGCCGAGCCGGAGACAGGGAAAGGCCTCGATGTCAGGCGGTTCGAAGGTGAGGCGTCGGTTCCCGAACGAGAACGGGGCGACCATTCCCGGTGCACGAGCGGGACCTACGAGCGCGTACTGGATGGGCACCCGCATGTCCGGCTCACCCAGGTGAGCCTTCAGGGACCCATCGACGAACTCGACGACCGCGTGGACGATGCTCTCGGGATGGACGACCACGTCGATGTCGTCGAACGCGAAGCCGAACAGGTGGTGAGCCTCGATGACCTCGAAAGCCTTGTTCATCAGCGTCGCCGAATCGATCGTTATCCGGGGCCCCATGTTCCACGTCGGATGATCGAGGGCCTGCTCGACCGTGACCTGCTCGAGTGAGTCCGGCGACATCCCCCGGAACGGACCACCCGAAGCCGTGAGCGTCACCCGACGGACATCGCCGTGCCCCTCACCCACCAGGCATTGTTGGAGGGCACTGTGCTCCGAGTCCACGGGGACCAGCTCGCCGCCACCCCGCTCGAGGGCGCGAAGCACCACCGGCCCGCCGGCGACCAGGCTCTCCTTGTTGGCGAGGGCGAGCCGATTTCCTGCATCGAGTGCCTCCACCGATGCCGGCAGGCCGGCCGATCCGACGACAGCGTTCAGCACGATCGACCCGGGCGATGCGGCCATCTCGACCAGCGCCTCGGGCCCGAAGGCCACCCGACCACCGAGCTCGGATGCAAAGCGCTCTCGTTCGGGCCCGGTGGGTGCCGCCACTGCGACGCGGGACCCGGGATGCTCGACCGCCAACGCCAGCAACTCGTCCGACCCGCGGCGAGCGGCGACACCCGAGACCGGCACTCCAAGGTGGCCGGCAACCTCCAGTGCTTGGCGGCCGATCGAACCGGTCGCCCCCAGGACGACGAGCGATCTCACCCCAGCAGCCCGGCGTATTGGTAGAAGACCCACGCGGCCGGGATGACGAAGAGAAGGGCGTCGATCCGGTCGAGGATCCCGCCATGACCAGGAAGTATCGACCCCATGTCCTTCACGCCGAGGCTGCGCTTGAGCATCGACTCGGCCAGGTCGCCAAGTGGCGCTGCGATCGCCACCACGACCCCGAGGCCGACGCCCGACATCAGATCGAATGGCTCCAGAAGGCTCCCCACCGCGGCGGCAGCCAGCATGCAGATCCCGACTCCCCCGACCAGCCCCTCGACCGACTTGTTCGGAGACAGCACGGGAGCAAGAGCGCGAGCCCCCCAGGCCCGCCCCACGGCGAATGCCCCGATGTCCATGGCCGCCGTCACCACGACGATCGCCAGAACCAGGACCCGGTAGTCCTCCGATGCCAGGATCGGATAGGCGAAGGCGGCAGTGCCGACGACCCAACCGAGACCAAGTACGGTCAATCCCCCATTGGTCAGCGCGTCGCGTCGCATCGGCGAGAACGCGTACACGAAGAAGGTCACGACGACCGTGATCGCCAGCGTCGCGGGAATCGCGACGGGGCCGTGGAACCAGGCGGTCGCCAGCATGGCAGCCCCGCCGAGCAGCCCGAACAGCGGCAGCGGACGGAGGCCCCGGCGTCGGACGGTCGCATACAACTCGCCGAGTCCCAGCAAGAGAACGATCGCGATGAACCCGGCCAGTGCCTCAGGGGCCACCCAGAGCGACCCGAGGAAGAAGCCCGCCAAAACGACACCGGTGAGCACCCGCGTCCCCATCTCCGATCCGACGCGCGACTCCTCGTACTCCTCTTCCGTGCCCAGATCGGCGACGTCTTCGAAGCCCACCACACCGGTCTCGACGCCGGGCATCGCGGCGGAGATCGCCTGCCACTCCCGCTCCTCCTCCCCGGCACGGACGATCTCCTCGGCGAGCCCACGGTGCTCCTGGGTGGCCGATGTCCGATAGATCGCATCCGAAAGATGCTCGACCGACGAGAAGTCGGCGGGTGACTCCTCGATCTCGTCGGGATGCTCGCCGGGGACCTCGATCGGGCCCGTCACCCAATCCCCTTCGTCATCGTCTTCGTCTTCGCCGGCGAAGGCGCTACGCCGTACCGGGTCCCTCTCGCCGGTGCCATCGTCGAATCCGAGCTCGAGTCGGTCCGGGAAGGGTTGATCGCCCTCGGCCGCGGGTGCATCCCACTCTTCGGCCTCGGGCTGGACCGACCTGTCCGCGGCATCCCCGAGGGGCTGCGGCGTCGCCGGCTCCCGCTCCCAGTCGGCCCCGGCAGGGCCCGCCTCCCCGCCGAAACCGCCGTCGCCCACCCACGGCGTCTGTTCCGCCTCCGGCTCCGGTACGCGCCCCCCAGCCTCCTCAGGTTGGCTGTCACGAGCCGGCATCTCGTCGAGCAACTCGTCGGCGGCAGAGGCGTCGATGGGCAGCTCGACCCCGGGCGACTCGGGCGGCGCCGAATCTGGCTCTCCGCCGAGGGCCCCGGCGGGCGCATCGGCGACAGGCCACTCCGTCTCCGGGAGATGCGCCGCCGGGGGGACGACCGCGTCCTCGTCGATGTCGGCGAACCACTGCCGGGGGATGGCCGTGCCGTCATCCTCCCACTCCGCAGCTTCCTCGACGATGTCTTCGCCATCGGGTTCGCCGGCATCGTCGCCGCGCCGAAACGGCCAGATGCCGCGCCGCCGCTCTTCAGCGGACTCGACGTCCGGCCCTTCGCGCGGCACTTCATCGCGCGGAACGGCAGCATCCTCGGACGCCGCGTACTCCGCCCACTCGGACAGGTCGTCGGCGGCCTCGTCCAGCGCGCGTAGCGCGTCGAACGCCTCCGGGCCGGCGACTCCGTATCTGGACGGCGGCGCGGCGTCTTCCACCGGATCGCCGGAATTCCCTGCCAGGGCGGACATGGCCTCGAGGTCCACCGGCTCGATGTCCTCCTCCATCGCCTCGGCATCGATCGCGTCGATGCGATCGTCCTCTGCCTCCGGGGCGTCGAGCACGATCGCCGCGTCGTCGGCGTCCGTATTCGGCGAATCCCCGGCGGGATCATCGTGGACGTCGGCGCTCTCGACCGATACGACCTCGCGTTCTTCGACCTCGATCGGCGCCCGCGCCTCATCGTCGGGCTCCCCCCTCTCGGCCGGAGCGATCGCCCCCGTGTCGCGCTCTGCAGCCCCTACTTCGGTCGGATCTTCGCCTGCGGCGGCGTCCGGTTCGAGACGCGCTTCGACGTCGGTGACGGCGATCACAACCTCACCTGTGTGGCTGTCCGGGTCGTCCTCGGCGACCGGCGGCTCGACGAAACCCCCCGCCACGCCCTCGGCGCCGGCGGTTGCGTCACTGGCCCACGACGGGAGATCGACCGTCAGGGTGGGCTCGGGATCGGGATCGGGCTCGGTGTCTGGGAGCCGGGCCGGTCCAAGCTCTTCGGGGGATGCCGGGGACGCAGCTGACTCGACCGGTTCCCCGGTGGCAAACTCTGGAGGGATGCCGAGGCCCTGATCGGGCATTTCGGTCTCGGTCGACTCGTCGTCGTGATGACGGCGACGGCGGAACAGCCCGCGCCGCTTCTTCGGCTCCAGGGCATCGGAAGCTCGATCGGCAGGCGCCTCAGGTGGCTCGTGGGAGTCGGCCGAGCCCGAGTGCCGCGGGTCGTCCGGCTGCGGCTCGTACCCGTCGTCTCCCCTGTCGCTCACGGAGCCTCCTCGCCCGCCGGCCCAGCCCTGCGCTCATCGGCTCGCCCGGGGATGGCTTCAGACCTCCAGCAGCTCGGCCTCTTTGTGCTCGAGCAACTCGTCGATACGGGACGTGTGCTGGTCGGTGATCTCCTGCAGGCGATCCTCGGCCCGACGAATGTCGTCCTCGGACACGTCACCCTCCAGCGCCTCGATGTCGTCCTTGCTGTGGCGTCGGATATTCCGGATCGCGATCCTGCCCTCCTCTGCCATCTGACGGACGACCTTGATGAGCTCCTTGCGGCGCTCCTCGGTCAGTGGCGGGAACGCGAGACGAATCACGGTGCCGTCGCTGCTCGGATTGAGCCCGAGACCCGACGCCTGAATGGCTCGTTCGATCTCCGTGAGAGAACCGCGGTCGTAGGGCGAGATCACGAGGAGTTGCGGCTCCGGGACACTCACCGACGCCAACTGCTGAAGCGGGGTAGGCGCTCCGTAGTACTCGACATGCACCCGTTGGAGGATGCCGGGGTTGGCCCGACCGGTGCGAACCGATCCGAACTCGCCGCGTACGTGGTCGACGGCCTGGTCCATCTTCGCCTCCGCCTCGCGAAGGAGCTCGTCGATCACACCTGCCTCCTGTCTCCGGTGCATCCCACCGCCCGATCGCCGGTACCCGGGACTATCGAACCAGGGTCCCGATGGCTTCGCCTCGTACGGCCCGGGCGACATTGCCCGGAACGGTGATGTTGAAGACCCGGATCGGGAGATCGTTGTCCATGCACATCGTAATGGCGGTGTTGTCCATCACCCGAAGACCCTTTTCCAGGACCTCCATGTAGCTGAGTTCGGGAAGCAGCACCGCCTTGGCGTCGACCTCAGGATCCGCGTCGTACACCCCGTCGACTCTCGTTGCCTTGAGAACTGCCTCCGCGCCGATCTCCGCGGCGCGCAGCGCCACCGTCGTGTCGGTGGTGAAGTAGGGGTTTCCGGTGCCCCCCGCAAACACCACGACCCGGCCCTTCTCCAGATGTCGAATCGCCCGAAGCCTGATGTAAGGCTCTGCGACGGATGTGATCGTGATCGCCGTCTGGACCCTCGTCGGAACCCCGGCCGACTCCAGGGAGTCCCTCAGGGCCAGGGCGTTGATGACGGTGGCGAGCATCCCCATGTAGTCGGCATTGGCCCGGTCCATGCCCTCGGCGGCCGACGACAGGCCCCGGAAGATGTTGCCGCCGCCCACCACGATGGCGATCTCGTGCCCCTCGGCATGGACCGTCGCGATCTCCAGCGCCAGCCGCTGGACCGTCTTGGGATCGATGCCGTACCCGACGTCGGGATCGGCGAAGGACTCGCCGGACAGCTTGAGCGCCACCCGGCGGCCCACTAGTGCCCCGCCTGACGTCGGTGCGGTGCGAGGCGCACTAATCGCCTTCCTCCCCAACGGCGACCCTCGACATCCGGGCGACCGAGATGTTCTCGCCCATCTGGGCCGCCATGTCCTGGATCATCGCGCCGACGGTCCCCTCGAACTTCGCCGGATTCACGAACGGCTGGTCGTAGAGGACATTGTCCTCGTAGAACGATCCGATCCGCCCCTCGACGATCTTCTCGATCACGCCTTCCGGCTTGCCCTCGTTGCGGGCCTGGGCCGCGATCAGCTCACGCTCCTTGTCGAGGGCGTCTTCGGGAACGTCCTCACGCCGCACCCAGCGGGGTCGGGCGGCGGCGACGTGCATCGCGATGTCGTTGGCGGCCTCCTGGAAGGCAGAGCTCTTGGCGACGAAGTCGGTCTCCGAGGCGAGCTCGACGAGCACGCCGATCACCGGGCGATCGGCCTGATAGTGGAGATATGAGCCGATCGACCCCTGCTCGGTCGCCCGGCCGGTGCGCTTCGCTGCCGAGGCGAGACCCTTCTCGCGAAGCAGGTCCCGGGCCTTCTCGACGTCGCCCCCGGTCTCCTCGAGGGCGCGCTTGGCGTCCATCATCCCGGCACCGGTCGCCTTCCGGAGCGCCGACACCTGCTGGGCGGTGACCTCACTCACCGTCGGTCTCCGCGGTCTCGACGGACTCCGCCTGCTTCTTGTCCTTGGAACGGGCGGCGGCGATCTCGGTCCCCTCGACGCATGCTTCGGCGATGACATCCGCCATCAGCTGGGCCGATCGGATCGCATCGTCGTTGCCGGGGATCACGTAGTCGATCATGTCCGGGTCGCAGTTGGTGTCGACGACGGCAATGATCGGGATCTCCAGACGGCTGGCCTCCGTCACCGCGATGTGCTCGGTGCGCACATCGATGATGAAGACGATGTCGGGGAGTCGATGCAGATCGCGAACGCCCCCGAGGACCGTGACGAGCTTCTCCAGCTCACGGCGCAGCCGCAGGCGCTCCTTCTTGGGGAGGGCGTTCATCTCGCCCGACTCGTCCATACGCTCCAGCTCGCGCATGTAGAGGATGCGCTTGTGGATCGTCTGGAAGTTGGTGAGCATCCCGCCCAGCCACCGCTGGTTCACGTAGGGCATGCCGGCTTTGGTGGCCGCCTCTTCGATCACCCCTTGCGCCTGCTTCTTGGTGCCGACGAACAGAACGACGCCTCCCGCGGCGACCTGGTCGCGGACGAACTCGTGGGCTCCCTGGGCGGCCTCGAGCGTCTGGCGAAGGTCGATGATGTGGATCCCGTTGCGCTCCGAGAAGATGTACGGGCGCATCTTGGGATCCCAACGCCTGGTCTGATGCCCGAAGTGGACCCCCGCTTCGAGCAGCTGCTTCATGGTGACACCGGCCACCGTGGTCCCTCCTTGTTCGCGGTTGCTCCTCCGCCCGTCTCGCGGAGCGCCGGGGCGCTCCGACCGCGACTGTGTCACGACGGACGTGTGTGATTGCGCAGGCAGTGTAGGCGTCGTCGGGCACGTGTCGGTCGGCCGCGCCATCGGCGAAGACCAGACCATGGACGAGCCTCTTGACCGGCGACGGGCGACAGGCGAGGGGCGACCGTCAGGGCTTCTGACCCGGTTCGAGCATTCGGTTGCGCAGGGACATGACCGACTTCGTGTGGATCTGGCATATCCGCGACTCGGTCACCCCCAGCACATCCCCGATCTCGGCGAGGGTGAGGCCCTCGTAGTAGTAGAGCGTGATGACGAGTCGCTCCCGCTCGGGGAGCCGGTTGATGGCGTCGGTGAGGAAGTAGCGATTCTCCTGCTGCTCGAACGACGATCCCGGTTCCCCGGCACGGGGATCGGCCAACAGGTCCCCCATGGTCGCCGAGCCTCTCTCGCTCGGGTCGACCAGTTCGTCGAGTGCCACGAAGCCGAGGCCGGCGATCTCCCCCAGCTGGGTCTGCAGGTTCTCGAGCGGCAGGTTCATGTGCTCGGCCAGCTCCTCCTCGGATGCGGTGCGCTTGAGCTTGTGCTCCAGCTCGTCGAGGGACCGTTGGATCTCGCGGGCGCGAGCTCGCACGGACCGGGGCACCCAGTCGAGAGCTCGAAGCTCGTCGAGGATCGCGCCCTTGATCCGGTTGACCGCATAGGTCTCGAACTTGATGTTGCGCTCCGGCTCGAACTTGTCGATGGCGTCGATCAAGCCGAACATCCCGTATGAGGTCAGGTCGGACTGCTCCACGTTCCGCGGCAAACCCACGCCGACGCGTCCCGCCACGAACTTGACCAGCGGCGAGTAGTGGAGGATCAGACCCTCACGGGCTGCCTGGTCGCCTGTCTCCTTGAACCGTCGCCAGTGGTCGGCGATGTCCTGTTCTGAGGGCTCAGGCGCGCGGATGCGATCGCTCATATGCCGCCTTGAGGTGGGAACGGGACACAGCAGTGTATGTCTGAGTGGTGGCCAGTTCAATGTGCCCCAGCAGTTCCTGAACCGTGCGCAGGTCGGCTCCCCCCTCCAGGAGATGGGTCGCAAAGGAGTGTCGCAGGGCATGCGGGAAGGTGTCGAGTCGCGACTCGACGACTCTCCGGATCCCCCGGGTGCCGAGCGGCCCACCCCGGGACCCGACCCACAGCAGGTCACCGGACGAGCCGGCAGCCAGGGCCGGTCGAGCCTCGGCCACGTACCGATTCACCCACCTCCGCGCCTGACCGGCGAGCGGGACCACCCGGTCCTTCTCCCCCTTGCCACGGACCGTCACCAGGTCGACGTCCCGAACGTCCCCGATCTCCAGGGCGGCGAGCTCCGAGACGCGCAAACCCGTTCCGTAGAGCATCTCGAGGATCGCCCGGTCGCGGACGTCCTCTGGCTCATCTCCCACGACCGCGTCGAGCATCTCGCCCAGACGCCTGGCCGCAATCGCCCGGGGCAGGCGGGCCGGCCGCTTTCTCGGCGGGAGACTCGCCGTCGGATCGGCTGCCACATCCCCGCGCCTGGCCGCATCACGGTAGAAGGACCGGACGGCCGACACCTTGCGCGAGATGGATCCCGGTGCGTAGCGCCGCGTCGAGAGATGCGCCTGGAAGCGGCGCAGGATCCGCCGGTCCACTCGACCCGGCCGATCGACGCCCAGCCGGTCGCAGAAGTCGAAGAACTGCGACAGATCTCGCCGATAGGCGGCGACCGTGTGGGCCGACAGGCCGCGTTCTGCTGCCAGCCGTTGGAGGAACGCCGCGACCGTCGGAACGGCCCAGCCAGGGAGATCGGGTATCGAGGGCATCGCTCCATCGTCGCCGCAGCATCGGACGCGGTCAACGACCTGTGCTCCGGCCGGGGTCGGCTCCGGGTCCAGAGGCCGGCCGGATCCGGGTCTAGAAGAGTGTGCGCATCACCCGGATGACCGCCGGCCCGAGCAGCACGACGAACAGCGCGGGAAAGATGCACAGGACGAGCGGGAAGACGATCTTGACGGGGATCTTCATCGCCTGCTCCTCGGCGCGTTGCCGGCGCTTGACCCGCAGCTCGGACGACTGGACCCTGAGCACCCGGGCAACCGGGAGCCCGTAGTCCTCTGCCTGCTGCAGGGCGAGCACGAAGTGGCGCAGCTCCTGGACGTCGGTGCGATCGAGGAGGTGCCGCAACGCCTCCTTGCGGGGGACGCCAACCTTGACCTCACCCAGCATCCTCCGGAGCTCCTCCGCCAGGGGGCCCTGGCCGGTCGACGCCACCCGGGTCATCGCTGCATCGAAGCCGAGTCCCGCCTCGACCGAGATGGTCAGCTGGTCCATGGTGTCGGGCAGCTCCTTCTGGATGGCTGCCTGGCGCTCCTTGCCTCGTGACCAGAGAAGCAGGTCGGGCAGGGCGTAGCCGAATAGTCCTGCGAGAACCCCGGTCAACATCCCGCTCGCGACCAGCCCTCCGCCCCACGTGGTTCCGCCGATGATCCCGAAGATCGCAAGGATCATCTTGACGGCGAGAGTGCGCTCGAGCGTCCATGTCCTCGGCGATCCGGCCAGTCGGATGCGCCGGTCGGTCGAATCGATCCACCCGGCGGGCGAGATCCGGCGGACCCCGCGCCCCAGGCCCTTGATGGTCGGCAGGATCACACGATCGAGGGGCCCGGTTCGCAGAAGAGCCTCACGCTGGTCGAGAGGAAGCTCGGCTGCCGTCTCGGGCAGAGGCTTCTTGCGGGTCCCGGCGACCGAGTACGCCAGCAGCGGGAGCGACGCCACGACGAGGGCCGAGGCCGCAAGCACATAGATGGGGACTCCGAGCATCATTTAGAACTCCACCTTCACGAGCTTTCGGATCCAGATCGTCCCGAGCAGCATCATCACCCCGGCGAAACCGAGCATGATCCTTCCGATCAGCGTCGTGAAGAGCTCGGTGAGATAGTCGGGGGTGACGACGGTGATCAGAGCCGCGACAGCGAACGGCAGGGCGATGAGGATGATCGCCGAGATCCGGCCTTCGGCGCTGAGGGCCTTCACCTGGCGACGGATGTTGTTGCGGTCCCGGATGGTCCCGGTGACGGTGTCGAGCACCTCGGCGAGGTTTCCGCCGACCTCGTGCTGGATCTCGATCGCCTCCACGACCCACTCGAGGTCCTCGTTCTCGAGGCGCGCCGCCATCGCCCGCATCGCGTCTTCGACCGTTCGACCGAGCCGGTTCTCGACGACGACCCGGCCGAACTCGTCCGAGGTGGGCGAAGGTGACTCGGCGGCGACCGTCGACACCGCCTGGATCAGGCCGTAGCCCGATCGCAGCGTGCCGGCGATGATCTGCAGCGTGCCTTCGAGCTGATCGGCAAAGGCCACACGGCGCCGGCTGATCATCGTGTTGAGCACCAGGCGCGGGCCGGCAACCCCCACGATGCCCAGCACGATCGCGCCGAAGGCGCCGTTGAAGATCAGACCGATGGTCGCCGAGATCACCACGACCGTGGCGTGGATGATGATGAACTCCCCCGATCGCAGGTCCAGACCGGCGCGGTCGAGGTCACGATCCAACCCGCCCTTCTCCGGCTGGCTGACCACCATGTCGCGAACAGCACTGGCACCGACACCGAGCCGGGCGAGCAGGCCGCTTCGGACCCGCTTCTTCTCCTTGCGAATCTGTGCGTCGACTTCGCGAATTCCTCCCCGTGACTGCATCCAGAGAACCACCAGCAGGCCGAGGAACACGAGTCCGATGCCGGTGGGCATCGCCCAGTCCTCCCCGAACGGACCGGGGGTCGCCACGGCAGGCGCGGCCGGCGGCGGAGCGATCGTCACGGGTGGAGCAGGAAGCGTGGTGGCCACCGGGGTCGGGGTGCTGGGGAACACCACGGTCCGATTCGTCGACAGGACCCCGATCGGCGTCTGAACGAACACCGAGATCTCGGAGGAGCCTTCGGCCGAGGTGCGGAAGGACAGCCGGAATCGACCGGTCAGTTCGTGAGCCACCTCTTCATAGGCACTGGCAAGGTCTGCGGTGCTCTCCGCGGTCACCACGGAACCACCGGAGAGCCGCCCCAGGGCCGTGTGGTCGGTCTCCGAAGTGTCGAGAGCGACGGCCCTGACGTCGATCCCGTCCTCGGCCACCGCCTTGAGCGCATCGATCAGGGTCGCCTCGCTGACCGTGTCGGCTCCATCGGAGAGCACGACGATCACCTTGCGAGCGTCGCTCTCGGGCTCGAACGCATCGGCGGCCGTGACGATCGCGTCGTAGAGGGACGTCTCACCCGTGGCCTCGAGGCCGTCGAGCAGATTGTCGATCTCCTCGCGGCTCGTGCCCACCGGGGCCACCAGTGTCGGCGTGTCACCGAAGGACACGAGCCCGAACCTGACGGTGTCGGGGAGCCCCACGATGAACCCGCGGGCCCCTTCGATCGCCTTCACCAGCGGGTCGCCGGCCATGCTCCCCGAAGTGTCGAGGGCGACGACGATCTCCATCGGGTCGCGTACCAGCCCGTAGACATCGAGGGGGAGACGGGCCCCCTCGATGAGCACCGCGAAGTCGTCGGCGGTCAGCTCCTGCGGCGAGGCGTTCCCGGGCAGGGACACGATGAGCGACACGTCCGGGTACTCGTCGATGTTCACCTGCTCGATCACGACACCCTGGCCGGCCCCTGCGGGGGCTGCGATCACCAGGGCGGCGACGAGGCCGGCGAGGAGCGCGCGGCGTCCGAAGCTCACGCCGCCCGCCCCGCCGGCCCAAACAGATCAGACGGCAACAGCAGGCCCTGCGACAGCAGGTTGTCGGCGAACTTGGGGCGAATTCCCGTCGCCGTGATCCGGCCGATGACCTTGCCGTCCTCCTCCACGCCTGTCTGCTTGAAGTGGAAGATGTCCTGCATCGTGATGACGTCGCCCTCCATCCCGACGACCTCGGCGACCCGGGTGACGCGGCGGGAGCCATCCGAGAGACGGCCGAGGTGGACGATGACACTCAGCGCCGACGCGATGTACTCACGGATCGCCGAGACGGGGATCTCGAGGCCCGACATGAGGATCATCGTCTCGAGACGGCTGAGCGCATCGCGGGGCGTGTTGGAGTGCACCGTCGACATCGAGCCCTCATGGCCGGTGTTCATGGCCTGCATCATGTCGAGGGCCTCGGGCCCGCGAACCTCACCCACGATGATCCGGTCGGGACGCATGCGCAGGGCGTTGCGCACCAGATCTCGGATGGTCACGCTGCCGCGCCCCTCGACATTCGGCGGCCGGGCCTCGAGGCGGACGACGTGCTCCTGGAGAAGCTGGAGTTCGACGGCGTCCTCGATGGTCACGATCCGCTCGTCACCGGGGACGAACGACGACAGGACATTGAGCAGCGTCGTCTTTCCGGTGCCGGTACCGCCCGTGATCAGGAGGTTGAGCTTTCCCTGGACGCACGCCTTGAGGAGCGTCGCCATCGCGACGGTGAGGGTGCCGAACTCGACCAGGTCCTCGATCCGATAGGGATCGGCGGCGAACTTCCGGATCGTGAGCGCCGGGCCATCGACCGCCAGGGGAGGCACGATGGCATTCACGCGTGACCCGTCAGGAAGCCGGGCATCGACCATCGGTGAAGACTCGTCGACGCGTCGGCCCACCTTGGCCACGATGCGTTCGATCACCTGGCGAAGATGCGCATCGGAGGAGAAACGGGCGCTCGTCTTGTGAAGACGCCCTGCCCGCTCCACGAAGATCGGTGACGTGCCGTTCACCATGATCTCGGTGATCTCGTCCTCCTCCAGATAGCGCTGGATCGGCCCGTATCCGAGGATGTCGATGGAGATCTCCTCGGCGATGCGCTCTCTCTCCGCCTCGCTCAGGGGCGTCGCGGACTCGTCGAGGACACGCTCCAACTCCGCGATCACCGCACGCTTTAGGTCGCTCTCGTTGAGCGACGCATCGAACGTCTTGGCCTCGAGCTTCCCGAACAGATCCTCCTTCGCTCGCGACTTGAGGTCGGCGAGGGGGTCGTTGTCCCGGAAGAGTTCAGGAGCAGGCTGCGGCTTGGAGCCATTCGTGGGCTCGGGAGCTGCGGCTCCCGGCTCGGCTGCCTTGAGTCGGTCGCTCAGCTTCATCAGGCGCTCCTCTTCAGGGTCGGGAGTTGGTCACGGCCCGACTTCCCGGCGATCTTCTCGATCAGTTCCCAGATCGCACGGGACACTGGGTTCTTCGGGCTCGACAGAATGATCGGATTGCCCTCGTTGACCGTGACCGGGACCTGCTTGGAGATCGGGATCTGCAGATCGATCTCCAGGCCGGCCGAGGTGGCCACGTCCACCATGCTCATCCCCACGCGGGCGTCGGCGCGGTTGAGCACGAAATGCCTCCGATGGCGGGTCATGCCCAGGGCGTCGAACGCGGTCACGACCTTCGAGAGGTGGCGCACGCTCGGAACGTCCATGTCGGCGAGGAACACGATGTCGGTGGAGTGGTCGATGGTGGCGAGCGAATGCTCGCTGAGCCCCGCCACGGTGTCGACGACGACGTGGTCGAAGTCGCCGGCGAGGAGCTCGATGATTCGCTCGACTGCGTCGACGGTCACCACCTCGCCACGAGCCGGCTCGTCCGGCGCGCACAGCGCGTAGAGATCGGATCGATGGTGGGTGAGGAACATCTTCAGCGTCGTGATGTCGAGTTCGCCGGACGTGGCCACCGCGTCGTAGACGGTGTGGCGCGGCTTCAGTCCCAGGGCATACCCGACATCTCCGAACTGGAGGTCGAGATCGACGATCACGACACCGCGCGGCGAGCGCGAGGCGAGGCCGACTGCGAGGTTCGTGCTCAACATCGTCTTGCCCGCGCCGCCCTTCGGCGAAAGGATCGTGGTGACCCGGCCCCGGGATGCGGCCGACGTCTGCTCCGTTCCCGCGGAGTGCCTGTCGGCCACCTGCACCGCCCTGCCGATGGTCGCCTGGATGGCGTCGGCATCGGAGTCGGCGAACAGGACACCGCGCACCCCCGCGGCCATCGCATCGTCCGCACTCGTATTCCCCTTCTCTTCGGCACGAAGGACGATGACGACACCGATGTCGGGGCGGTCCGCGTCGATCCGCTCGGCGAGCTTGATCGTCACGGAGTCGACGAGTGCGGGGCCGATGACGACCACGGCGGGGTTCGCCTGCAGCAGGCTGTCCAGGCCGCCGCTCTCGGTCGGCGGAGCCGACCACAGGCGAACGCGCTCCCTGGTGACCTCGTCCACGGCCGCATACATGCGCCGCGCGAAGGCGTCGGTGGTCCCGGTGATGAGTACGGGCCTCATCGGTAGATGTTCTCCCTGGTCCGAACGGGGGTGACGGGCTCCGGCGTGTCTGCCGACTCGGCACCGAGCCAGATGGACCCGTGCTCCGCCGTGAAGACCAGCCGCTCGACATCCTCGGGAGATGCGGCGAGGGTGATCAGCAGGTTGCCGGTGGGCGCCAGGGCAGGTGCGTCCTCGGGCGCGATTTCGTCGTCGACCCGGGGCAGCTGCTCGACCTGGACGTTCGTCACCACCACCTTGCGAAGGATGATGTGAGTCGAGTTCGGTGTCTTGACCGTCGACCCACCTTCTTCATCGGTCGAGCCGATGAAGATCTCGTCCGGCGTGATCACCTCGCCGGGCTCGAGCTGCGATGGCTCGAACGTGTTGAGGTCGAAGGGATCGAACGAGGCGAAGACCGCGACGACATCGCCCGGGACCAAGGATCCGCCCAGGGCGCGATCGGGCGCCAGCGCGACGGTGATCTCGATCGTCCCCGGCGGTGGTTCGATGGCGGTACGGACGAGCAGGGATTCGGCCTCGACGAACCGTTGGACCGTCACCTGCTCGCCGGGAAGCAGATCCGTGGAGGCGACGAACTCGCCGAGTACCTCGAGATCGGCGATGCTGCCGTCCGCCGCGACCTTGACGGGCACTCGTTCCAGGCGAACGGACCCCTCCAGTACCGACGCCGGCGTGCCCTTGGCGACCGGTGAGTCGATCACCAGCACCTCGACGAGTTCCTCGCCCTCCAGGGCGCGGTCCTCAGCCGAGCGAACGTAGCCGACGAGCAGCAGCGTGCCGATGCCGGCGATCGCCAACGCCGCGATGATTCCAATAGTCCGTCGCATCTGGCCCTCCTCTATCCAATGAGCTCGACGACCACGATTCCGTTGTTGTCGCCGCCGGCCTTTCCGTCGTAGATGACTCCTGTCGTGAAATACCCGCCCACGCACCGCTGATCGCCGTGGCAGGGGGCATTGACGCTGTACTGACCGCCGAAGTGGTATCCGGTGATGTGGAACAGGGCGAAGCCCTGGATGTGGTAGTTCCCGCCGGCACCGAATCCGAGGAGGTCGTCGAAGATCGGGAGCGCGACCTCCTGCCCGAGCAGAGAGGCGATGTAGGCCACCGAACAGCCCGTGGTCGGCGACGATCCGGGGTCTGCCTCATACCAGAAGCCGTCGACGACGTACTTCTCGCAGCTCGAGTCCGCTGTCAACCAGCCGAATCCGGCCGGGAGAAAGCCATCGCCGTCGGCGTCGAGACCGGCCTGGGCGTTGCAGGGCTCTGCGTTGTTGCCGTCGTGGAAGTAGATCGTCTGGGACGCTCCCGGAATGGCCCTGTCGAACTCGCACCTCGAGATGATGAGGGGCAGGTGAACCCACAGCTCGCTTGGATAACCCCACCGGGCCACGGCCCTCGCCTCCACCGTGGTCCCCGAGAAGCCGACGACGCGGGCGAAGAATGGCTCGAAGTTCGTCCCGCCCGAGTCGGTGAGGGTCCCGAGATGGACCGTGACCGTCTTGGCATTGAGGTCGAGATCGACACCGATCACGTCGGCGAAACCGTCGCTGGCATTGGCGTCGGCGTAGTCCTTCGCAAGCGCCGCCGCCGAGCCCGGATGGCACGTGGACAGGCCGAGCGCACAATCCTCGGCGATCGCCAAGGCGCCGGCGTCGGCTCCGTTGCGCAGCTCGCGGCGCTCCCGGTACAGGGCGCCCACGTCGATCGTGAGGCCGACGGCCCCGAGCAGCACGACGATCGTGATCGCTGTGAAGACACCCACGGCTCCCTTTTCCCGTTCGCGCGTCAGCCACCGCATCGCATCACCGCCGTGGAACTCAGGTTGAGCGTTCGTTCGCCCACCAGGGGGATGGAGAGGAAGTACGGATACGAGGCAACGACCTGTGTCGGATAGCCAGGACTGCAGTCGCCGGTGGTGATGCTGAGCTTCGCGGGATCGAGGGTGGTGGCGGCGTTGACGGTCGCGGCCCGGGCGGCGTCTCCGTCCTGGGTGATGGCGAGCACACGAACGCCCTCGCGGGTGGCGTGGGTGAGGGTGATCTGGGCGTTGTAGGCCCGGCCGAACTCGATGATGCCGAAGATGAGCATCACGAGCAGGGAGAGAACAATGGCGAATTCGACGAGGGCTGCGCCTTGGTCGTCGTTTCGCTTGTTGGTTCTGAAGCGGTTCATGGGTGCCTCGGATGGGAGGTGGTGGATGACCGTCGGGACCCCGGGCGGGTCGATCCCGCCCGGGGTCAGACGGCGCTCGTCATGGGGTCAGCGCGTTCGCGATCGTCTGGAACATCGCGGCGACGTTGCCGCCGAGCAGGGTCACCGCGGCGAGAGCGACGACGGCAATGAGCGCGACCATCAAGCCGTACTCGACCATCGTGGCCCCCTCCTCACGGTGGAGTAGGCCATACAGGCGCATCAACACGGGGTACCTCCCTGTTGTCGGGGGCTGGGCCGTCCGTGCGACCGGCTCAGCCATGTCCATTGACTCTGAACACCCAAAGTGGTTGTGTCATGATGCGGATACATCATTCGCCACTCAGAGTGTCCAGAACTCCCCACCCGTGACGACGCGCTGCCGCGACCGCCTCGAGCTGGGAGTGCACGTTCAATTTGGTGAGGATCGACTGGACCTGATTGCGGACCGTTGTGACCGACACGTACGAGTCGGCGGCGATGTCGGCAGTCCGTCGACCGGTGAGGAGCGCATCGAGAACATCGGATTCGCGCGGTGTGAGCGATGCGAGGCCGCGAGCGGTGTGGGTCTCCTCGAGTGCCAGCTCCGTGAGCCGCTCACGCTCGGTGGCATCGAGCCTGCCGCGGCCGGCGAGCAGAGACCTCACTTCGGCCTCGAGCTCGTCGACGCGCGACTCGCCGGATATGAAGCCGACGGCGCCGTCCGACACGGCCCGGGCGACGCGAAACTCGTCCCAGGAGCCGTAGACGACCACCTGCCAGCAGAGTGCAGCGAGTCGGGCGACATGGTCGCCGCGGCCCGCGGTACCGAGTGAAACGAGGGCGAGTCCGTTGCCGGGCAGCAGCCCCTCGAACGAATCGAGTGACACGGTGCGTGCGTCGAGGCCGGAACCGGAGAGGTACGCAGCGATCGCTTCACCCTCCAGGCGTCGGTCGTCGACGACAATGATCTCTGAGCCTTTGGTCGAGCCCATACGGGTGGCCATCGGCCGATCGGAGGGCGACCTCAACCGAAATCTTGTGGTCAGCGCTCGGCCACGCGACTCCCTCCACCGGGGGGCTCGAGAAAGCCTCCTCTGACGACCGCGTGACCACCGATCTCGAGCCGGCCGATGGCGGCGAGAACCTCGTGAATGGGAATGCCGAGCCGAGCCGCGATGTCGTCCGGCGACGCCGATCGATCTGCTGCCTGCAGCACGTCGCCGTCCACGCCGTCTGGCGACGCTGCCATCGATCGAACCGGTGGCGCCGATGGAGGCCCGAGGACGAGCGACAGGGCTTCGATCAGATCCTCTGGACCGAGGACGGGGACGGCGCCGTCACGGATGAGGAGATTGCAGCCGACCGAAGCGGGTCGATCGACATCGCCAGGCACCGCAAACAGGACCCGGCCCTGTTCACCGGCCCGGGTGGCCGTGATGAGGGCGCCACCGGTGACAGCAGCCTCCACCACGACGACGGCAGCGGAGAGCCCCGAAATGATCCTGTTCCGAGGGGGGAACCGCCATCCGTTCGGTGTCGTACCCGGCGGATACTCGGATATCGCGGCGCCACCCGTCGCGAGGAGCGCGTCGTGGACGTCGCGGTGGTCGCGCGGGTAGATCACGTCCGATCCCGATCCGAGCACGACCACTCCGATGCCGCCCGCTTCGATGGTCCCCCGGTGCGCGGCTCCGTCGATGCCCCGGGCGAGGCCCGACACGAGAGGCCATCCTGCGGCGGCGATGGCGGCGCCGAACCGGGAGGCCAGCCTTCGGCCATAGGCGGTGCACCGCCGGGTGCCGATCACCGCCACGCCGGGTGCCTGCGGGAGGTTCCCTCGGACGAACAGCACCTCCGGTGGATCGCCGAGGTCCCCCAGGACCTCCGGGTAGTCCGCGTCCCCGCGCACGATTGCCCGGCACCCGGCACGATCCATCGCCGACTCGCACTCCTCGAGATCGAGGACCCGACCGGCGTCGATACGGTCCAGCTTCCCTCGCTCGGCCAGACGGAGCACATTCGCCGCCGTGCCATGACGCTCGAGCAGCGCGCGGCCCCGATCCGGGTGCAGAGCCATGAAGGCAAGACGGAGCCGGTCGCCGCGGCTCACAGCTGCCGTCGGAGTCCGAGGGCCTCGAGCACGTGCTCGCCTCCGGCAACCTCCGCTCCTGCCAGATCGGCAATGGTTCGCGCGGTGCGGCGCACCCGGTCCCATCCCCGGGCAGTCAGGGCGAGCCGATCCATCGCGTCGACGAGATGCCGCACCGCTTCACGTGTCCACGGCAGCGAATCGAGAGCCTCGCGCCCGAGCGAACGGTTGAGCGATCCTCTGCTCGCCTGCAGCCGGCGGGCTGCCGAGACCCGACCACGGACGACCTCCGACCCCTCGCCGCCGGCGCCGACCAGCTCGACCGCCTCGACCCTCGGAACCATCACCCGCATGTCGAATCGATCGAGCAGGGGGCCCGACAGCCGGGTGCGATACCGGTCCACGGCGCGCTCCGTGCAATGGCACGGAGTCCGGGCGTCGTCGAGGTACCCGCAGGGGCACGGGTTCGTCGCTGCGACGAGCTGCACCCGGCACGGGAAGGCCACGGACACTCCCTTGCGGGCGATGTGGACCCAGCCCTCCTCCACCGGCTGACGCAGTGTGTCGAGCAGATGTGCCGGGAACTCGGCTAGTTCGTCGAGGAAGAGCACGCCGCGGTCGGCGAGCGTCAGCTCGCCGGGGACTGGGACACCAGATCCACCCCCGAGGATGGCAGCTGGTGTGGCGCTGTGGTGCGGGCTGCGGAATGGGGGCCTGATACCGATCGAGGGCGGCCGGCCCGCTGCCGAGTGCGCCTGGGCGACTTCGAGCGCCTCTGCCGGGGTCAGGTCGGGGAGAATCCCGGGGAGAGCACGGGCCAGCATCGTCTTTCCGGCCCCGGGTGGGCCCACCAGCAGGATGTGGTGCCCTCCGGCGGCGGCGATCTCGATCGCCCGCCTTGCGGTCGCCTGCCCCCGGATGGCTGCCATGTCGAGGTCCGGAGCCACGATCCCGGCTTCGGGTGGCGGCGGCAAAGCGATCCCGGCGTCCTGCCCGAGGCCGACGGCCAGCGCGTGTGCCAGGCTTGTCACCAGGCGGACGTCGGCCCCGGAGAGGGCGGCCTCTCTCCCGCCGTCGGAGGCGACGATGCAGGGCAACCGGCGCCTTCCGGCGACGATTCCCGCGGCGAGCCCGCCGCGGGCGGGGCGCACCGACCCGTCGAGCGCCAGCTCGCCGAGGGCGACGACCCGGGTCACGGACTGCGGAACGGCGCCGGATGCCGCGAGCACCCCGAGGGCGATCGGGAGGTCGTATGCCGAGCCCACCTTCGGGAGATCGGCCGGAGCGAGGTTCACCGTGACACGCCTGTGCGGGAAGGAGTGACCGGCGGAGAGGATCGCCGACTGGACGCGCTGACGCGCCTCGCGAATCGAAGCGTCCGGGAGGCCGACGATGTTGAAGCGATCCTGTTGGGACTCGCCGCCGGAGACATGGGCCTCGACCCGAACGGGCCGCGGCTCCACGCCGACGAGCGCTGCCGAGGTGACAGAAGCGAACACGCCCGGCAACGTATTTCGGGGGTGTGACAGGAGGACGCAACCAGCGGGGAGTCGCCGGCCACACAGCCGTCAGGACGGCAAAGGGGCCAGGACCACGCGCCGGGGATCGGGGACCGGGACCAGGGTTTGGAGCGTCAGGACTCGGGACTCCCCGGCGGCACCATCACCAGGCTCACCAGGACGCCGACCAGGCCCGCCATCACCGGGGTCCCGGCGAGGAGGTGCACGCTCCAATCTGTCTCGAACGCCAGGCTCAAGGCAGTGAGGTGGGCCGCCACCGGTATCGCCGGAATGGCGAACGCCAGCACGCGGTACCCGGGCCGGGTGACGGGCAGCCGTGCCCGGACCGTCTCCACGACGACCGCCGCTCCTGCCGCCGGGATGACCAGCCAGTAGTGGTCGCCCTGAGTGACGGCGAACGCCGCAGAACCCGAGATCAGCAAACCGGCGGCCCCCGTCGGAAGCGAACCGAGCCGATTCAGCATGAGGACGACGGAGGTCAGAACCGCGGCGTACCAGATGAATCCCGAGACGCCGAGCGCGGCCGCCACTTCCCCTGAGCCAGGAACTCCCTCGTGCCACCCCGCCACGGGCCACAGATTGCTCAACGGGTGCATGTATTGCGTCATGAAGCCGATGAACGAGAGGAGGGCGATAGACGTGATGACCGCGGGTGCCGCCCCCTCCCACCCCTGCTCCCGAACGCGGGTTCCGCCGACGAACGGCCCCGTCGCCATCAGCACTCCGCCGGTGGCGAGGACCAGATGGGTCGGGCTGAGAAGTGCCTCCAGGCTCTCCTCGACGCCGAACGCCATGTGCCACACCATGTCGCCGGCACCGCCCGCGAAGAAGACCCCGATCCCCGCGAGTGTCGCCCCGTAGCCGGGTGGCACCGCCTCACGCCACGAGGCGCCGCCTCCCCGAGCATCGAGGACGCGGCGGACAACGGTGAACGCCACCGCGAAGTAGGTCCCGTACAGGATGGCGTGCCAGGGCGTGAAGAAGGACTCGTCCACCCGGTCGTGATTGTGCGCCCAGCCGTCCACGTGGACTCCGATGGCGAACAGAACCCCCAGTAGCGCCACCCGAAGGGAGAAGCGGTCGGCGACCCCGGGGCGGCCGGGGGCGATGGCCTCGCGAGTCATCGGCCCTTGAACTCGGGGGGACGCTTCTCGAGAAATGCGGACACTCCCTCCGCGACGTCCTCCGACCTGAACAGGATCGATTGAGCCTGCCGCTCGTAGGCCAGCGCCTCGCCGAACGACATCTCCAGCGACCGGTCCAGCCCCTCCTTGATGAAGCGCTGGGCCAGCGGCGCGCCGCCGGCGAGTTCGGCCGCCTTCTGTGACGCGGCCATCGCGAGGTCCTCAGGGGCGACGACCTCGGTAACGATGCCGTAGGACATGGCCTCCTCGGCTCCGAACATCCGTCCCGTCAGGGCGAGCTCCTTGGCCCGGGCCATGCCGACGAGGCGTGGAAGCAGCCAGGTCCCCCCGAAGTCGATCGTCAGACCCCGCTTCACGAAGATCTCCGAGAACCGGGCCCGATCGGTGGCTATCACCACGTCGCAGCCGAGGGCGAGGTTCATCCCGGCGCCGACGGCGACCCCATCCACGGCGGCGACCGTCGGCTTCGCGGAGCGGTGAAGCGCTGCCGCTGCGCCGCTCACCTCCGTAAGGACTGCATACCCGTTCGTGGCCACCCCATTCGAGACCGACCCCATGTCGGCCCCCGAGCAGAAGTCCTCACCGGCGCCGGTGATCACGAGGACGCGCGGCTCGCCGTCGGCGAAGTCATCGATCAACCCGGCGAGGCGGGCCCATCCCCCGAAGGGGATCGCGTTGCGGCGCGCCTGGTTGTCGATCGTCAGCCATCGGACCGGACCTTCGTCCCGCACACCGAACATGAGGCGCACACTACCGGGGCCGGCTCCCACGTCATGAGATGAGCGGCAGGCGCCTTCCCCCTCCTACGATCGGACCATGGGGTTCAACCCGTTCCGCAGACACCGGCGTTCCCGCACCGATATCGCCCTGGTGATCGGAACCCTTCTCGTCGCCGTGGTTCTCGTCGTGTGGGCGCTCTCCGGGTGAGGGTTGACATCGAGCGGATGCGGGTACTCGATCGGGTGATCGACAGAAAGAGACACATGATCATCGGAGGTCTGCTCCTCATCCTGCTCGCGTACCTCTTCGGGGCGCCGCTCCTCTACACCCTCGGTGTGATCCTGGCCGTCGCCGGCGTGGTGATATGGATTCTCGGCTCCCTGGGCCGGGCGATCGGACCCCGACCGCATTACTGGTAGGCCCTCAGGCTGACGACCCGTGCCGGCGGCGCTGCTCGATGTGCCAGCAGGCGCGATGCCAGTGCCGTCGGAGGTCGGGCCAATGCTCCGGCACCACCACGACGTGGCCCTCCCCGGCCTCGATGTAGCCCTGGCAACCGGGGCACAGGTAGCGCTTCCGCGCCGCGTGGGGCTGCACGGGCGTGACGATCTCGGGCTCGAGGCGGCTGGCGGCGCTCATCGCGCCGACGGTACCAAGGGGTGCGTCAGATCCCGCATACCCAGCGAATCGTCGCTCCCGAGCGGTCGAACATGACGGTCACCACGTCGATTCTCGAGGCTCCGGCCGACCTGGCGGCGCGGCGCATCCGATCCCTCTTGACGCGAGTGACCTGAGACATCGGATCGGCTCCCACCCTGGTCTTGACCTCGACCGCGACGACCGTGCCATTCAATCGCACCAACAAGTCGATCTCACCGCGGCCGACCCGCCGATTTGCGGTGACGAGGCGGGCCCCGCGCCGACGAAGGAAGGCGAGCGCGATGGCCTCGCCGTACGCCCCTAGGCGTCGTCGGCGGGCAACTCCAGATCCGGGTGCTCCAGCTCCTCGACGTTCACGTCGCGGAAGGTGAGCACCCGCACGTTCTTCAGGAACCGGGCCGGTCGATACATGTCCCACACCCACGCGTCCTCGAGCTCCAGCTCGAAGTAGACCGAGCCTCCGGCCTCCCGGGTGTTCAGGTTCACCTCGTTCGCCAGATAGAAGCGGCGCTCCGTCTCGATCACGTAGCGGAACATCGGGAGCACATCTCGATACTCCCGGTAGATCTGCAACTCGACGTCGGACTCGTACCGCTCGAGGTCTTCTTCGCTCATTTGTTGGTCGGGCTCCCGAGAGTCCAGCGCGCGCGGATGTTACATCCGACTCGTGAGAGGGCATGCGGGCAGTGAATCACCGGGGTCTGACGAATCCGGCGCCGGACTCCCGTCACCCGCCGGAGATGTCCAGGTCCGAGGATTGCCACGCAGCCCGGCGACGGGGGACGGGCGACGCGGGACGGGCTCACAGCCCTCCCCAGCGGCTGGGGGGCCAGACGCGGATGAAGGCCCGCCCGATTATCTGGTCTTCCGCCACCGGGCCGAACCTCCGGCTGTCCTCGCTCTGGTTTCGGTTGTCTCCCATGACGAACACGTGTCCTTCGGGGATCTGCATCGGTCCGAAGTCGCCCATCCGGACGTTTCCGTCGAGATAGGGCTCGTCGATGGCGACGCCATCGACGAGCACCTCGTTGTCGACGATCTGGATCATCTCGCCCTCGATGGCGATCACCCTCTTGATCAGTGCCGAGTCGGGTGTCGAGACCCCGAGCGCCTCGCCGATGTGCCGCAGCACCGCAGCAAGAAAGGACTCGTCCTCCTCACCCACCTCGAGCGGCGAGTTGAAGACGATGATGTCACCCCGGTGAGGCTCGCCGAACCGGTAGGCGAGCTTGTTGACCATCACCCGATCGCCCTCGATGAGGGTGTCGCGCATCGACGCCGACGGGATGAAGAACGCCTGGATGAGAAAGGTCTTGATGATCACCGCGACCACGAGAGCCACGACGATCAGAAGCGGGAGCTCCTTCCAGAACGAACGCACCGAGTCCTTGTCGCCGTCTTCTGGCGGTGCGGGTCCGTCATCTTCCTTCTCGCGAGCGTGAGGTATGCCGAAGAAGTCGACGGGATCGTCGTCGGGGGTCGCGCCGTCGCCGGCCATGGAGGTCACCGAGGGCACGCTAGCCGGGGGTGCGAATCAGGCGGCTGATGGCACGGAATCGGGGCAGAAGGGCGGTGGCAAGCCCCCGCTACTCGTCTTCGTCGTCGGCAGCCCGTTCGGACGCCGCAGGCGCTGCGGCTGGGGACTGGATGTCCCGCTTCTCCCTGATCCGTGTGGCCTTCTGGCCGACCCGGTCGCGCAGGTAATAGAGCTTGGCACGGCGCACCTTGCCACGGCGTACGACCTCGATCGAGGAGATGATCGGTGCATGGAGCGGGAAGATCCGCTCGACGCCGACACCAAACGAGACCTTGCGGACGGTGAAGGTCTCCCGGAGACCACCGCCGCCACGGGCGATCACGTTTCCCTCGAAGGTCTGGATGCGCTCGCGGCCGCCCTCGACGACACGAACGTTGACTCGGACCGTGTCTCCGGGGCCGAAGTCGGGAATGTCGTCGCGCTTGTACGCGTCCTCGACCTGATCGAGTGTGTTCATGGGGTCCTCCGGGCAGCCGCCCGAGGGCGGGATTCTATACCGAGTCCCTGCCCTCCAGGAAATCCTCGAAGAGATCGGGGCGTCGCTCCCTGGTTCGGTGGAGCCGCTGGTCACGCCGCCACTCTTCGATCCTTCCGTGGTCGCCCGACAGCAGGACCTCGGGCACCGCCCACCCGCGAAACTCGGCCGGTCGCGTGTAGTGCGGTTCCTCGAGAAGGCCCTCGCGAAAGCTCTCGCTCTCGGTCGAGTCGGGGTTGCCCACGACCCCGGGGAGCAGACGGGCTATGCCTTCGATGACCACCAGCGCCGCGACCTCTCCGCCGGCGACGACGAAATCGCCCAGCGACACCTCTTCGTCCACAAGGTGCTCGGCGACGCGCTCGTCGACTCCTTCGTACCGCCCGCAGACCAGGGTGATTGCCTCCAACGTGGCCCACCGGTCGAGCATCTCCTGCGTGAGCGGCCTGCCGCCAGGTGTGAACAGGATCCGGTGTGTGTCGGCGAGGGGGGCCAGTGCGGCGTCGAGGGGTTCGACCATCATCACCATCCCGGGCCCGCCCCCGAATGGGGCGTCGTCGACCTGTCGATGACGCCCCACCCCGTGATCTCGGAGATCGATGAGGTCGATCTCGAGCGCGCCGCCGTCGAGGGCGCGCTTCACGATGCTCACCTCGATCGGCGAGGCGAAGAAACCCGGGAAGATGGTCACCACGGCGATCCGCATCGGACGCCAGCGTACGCTGCGTGCTCTTCCACGGCCCCTGTATCGTCGGAGGATGCGTGCGATCCGGCTCGCCCTCGCCCTCGGATTGACGATCGGATGGTCGGTCGCCGGTGTGGGGCCGGCCCAGGCGGGTGTCACCGGGGCCTGCACCTTCCACCTCACTGGAGTCGATGTCGAGCAGATCGATTCGCCCTCCTCGGCGCTCCGGCTGACCGACGACGACGACCTCATCCTCTCCGGACTGGACCCCGCCACCACGTCGGAATCCGTTGTGGTGATCACCATCGGACCCGTCGTGGTGAAATCCCAGAGGACGGCATATGACCCGCCCGCCGACTCGTTCACGGCGACGATCGACCTCGGGAACGTCGCTTTGTACGGAGTCGGATTGATGAGTGTCACGGTCAGGACCGATGGATGCGCGGCGGACGCCTGGCTCAGGCTCACCGGGCGCTTTCCACTGGCGACGCTGACCGGCCTCACCTCAGCCGGGCTGACCATCGGCGGGATCACCGGCCAACTCGGATCCATCGCATCCCGGCGGCGCTGGTCACGCATCAAGGCGGCACTCGGCGGAACCGCCACCGGCGTGGGGGCGGCAGGCCTCGGCCAGCAGTACGGATGGCTGGAGCTGACCTACCTGTCGGCAGGCATCTCCGTCGTGGCCGCGTCGACCCTCGGTTTCGTCCTCGCCTGGCTCCTGGGGCGATCTCACCGCGAGATGCGGCGGGGGCGCTCCGTCGTTCCGGCAAGGAAACGCGACAGGGCCGCGGAACACACCCTGCAGTCGCCTCGTGCCGGTGGCGTCTCCGCTGCGCCGTACTGGTGCTACGTCCTGGCCGAGACCGACGTCCTCGACCTCGAGGACCACGAGCGGGTCGTCGGGCGGATCAGACCCGGCTTCTGGTATCTCGCCAAACGGGAAGCCGGGCAGTGGCTCCATGTCTCGGCCGGGGACGGCACGGAAGGCTGGGTCGCTCGCGACTCGGTCCACCGGCCCGGATAGGCCCGCCCACGGGGCCGAGCGTCGGACGGGACATTTCGACCACGCACATCGGATCCGGCGCGATGGCCGGACATGGGTCGGCCTAACCCTCGACGGGACGCGGCTCGACCGACTCGTACACCGTGTTCCGTCGCGCCGGGACCCGACCCGCAGCACGAATTGCGTCCTCCATCTCGTCGGCAGTGACGAGTTGGCCGTGCGATGCACCGGCCGCACGCGAGATGTTCTCGTCCATCAGCGTGCCCCCCATGTCGTTGCAGCCGGCGCGCAGCAGGGCAGTCCCGCCTTCCAGCCCGAGCTTGACCCACGACGCCTGGATGTTGGGAATGAGCCCGTCGAACGCGATTCGGGCGACCGAGTGAACGAGCACCACCTCGTCCCAGGTGGGACCGGGGCGCGCCCGACCGCGGAGGTAGATCGGAGCCCCCATGTGGACGAACGGGAGGGGAACGAACTCGGTGAAACCCCCCGTCCGCCGCTGGATCTGACGCAGGACCTCGTAGTGATTCGCCCACGAGGCGGGGCCGTCGATGTGGCCGAACATCATCGTCGAGGTCGATCGGAGGCCCATCTCGTGAGCGGTCACCATCACGCGCGACCACTCGGCCGTCGTCACCTTGTCGGGGCACAGGTGCCGCCTGACGTCGTCGTCGAGGATCTCCGCCGCTGTGCCGGGAAGTGTCCCCAGCCCGGCGTCCTTGAGCCGGGTGAGAAAGTCGACGACGGTCACACCCAGCGTCCCGGCACCCTGCCAGACCTCGAGTGGCGTGAACCCGTGAACGTGGATCTCGGGAACCGCCTCTCTGATCGCCTCGAGGACCGAGACGTAGAAATCCCCGGTGAACTCGGGATGGATCCCTCCCTGCAGGCAGACTTCTGTCGCCCCGCGCTCCCACGCCTCCCGGGTCCGGTGAACGACCTCGTGGATCTCGAGGAGGTAGGGATCGCCCCTGAGGTTCAGGGAGCGCGGACCCTTGCTGAACGCGCAGAAGCCGCAGCGGAAATAGCACTGGTTGGTGTAGTTGATGTTCCGGTTGACCACGTAGGTGACTGTGTCCCCGTTGCGGCGCTGCCGCAGCTGGTCTGCCACCCCGGCAATCGCCTCCACCTCGTCCCCGCGAGCCCGGAAGAGCCGCTCGACCTCGTCGCGCGACGGAGGTGTACCGGCAAGCGACCGATCGAGGATCGCCCCGAGATCGGCGGGAATCCGATCCGGCATCGTCACCCCGCCGAGCCACGCGTCGTCCGCCCACTCGGCCGAAATGCGATGGACGGGGACGGGTGGAACCTCCTCACGGCCAGGCGCCCATTCATACCGGGGGCGCGCGGCGCCCGAACCGTCGACCTGATGCAGCCAGACGGTGTATGCCTCCGACGGGAGCTCTCTTCGGACCTCGTCGATCGGCACCCCCACCGGCAGGGCGGTCCGCTCCAGAAGGCGCCCGCCGAGGGCATCACGCAGCTGGCCGATGCTCTCGGTGTCCCAATCGCGAAGCACCAGGTCGCCGGCTCCGGCAGCCACGGCTGCAACCGCGTCCTCCACGGTGTCGACGAACACGGATACCCGGACATCGAGGCCGGGAGTGGTCGCGAGATCGGCTGCAGCGGCCACCCGGCTCCGACCGGTCCGCAGAAACGCTGCCCGCGACCTGGCCAGGGCGTCGAGCACGGCCTCTTCGGCCCCCGTGTCCTCCACCGTGATCCGCCAGCCGGCCACCCCGCGCTCATGAAGTGCAACGGCTTCATCCGGCGCCAGGATCCACGCCGAAGGCTCGGCGCCTCCTGACCCGAGGCCGATCGGCAGCAAGCCGCCGGCGAGGGCGCCTTCGACCGACGCCGCGTCGATCGAAGCGGCCTCCATTGCGGTGGTGCCTTCGCGACGTCGCGTCGCCGACCACACCTCGGTGGCTCCATCGGTGGGCCGGAGACGCAGGAAGGTGATCATGCAGCGACCTCCTGAGGTGCCCGTGCGTATCCGTCGTCGTCGACGGCGTTCTCGACCCCGGGCAGCAGGCCGGGATCGATCCATTCCGCGGAGATGAACTCGGGATACACCGGAAGGCGGGGCATCAACCGGAACCCGGCCCTCTCGGTGCGCCCGCGTAGCTCGTCCAGGTGCGGCCACGGCGCCTCCGGATTCACCCAGTCGATCGTCAGCGGAGACACGCCACCCCAGTCGTTGATGCCTGCGTCGAGATAGACCTCGAACCGATCGGTGAGGTTCGGGGGCACCTGGAGGTTGATCGATGGCCCCAGGATCCACCGGGCGGCGGCGACGACCCGGGCGAGGTACCCGACGGTCGGCTCGGCGTCTCGTCGCTTGGGCGTGTCGGCCTTGGCGCGGAAGTTCTGAACGATGACCTCCTGTACGGCGCCGCTCTCGGCGGCGACATCTGCCAGGGCGAACAGGCTCGCCACCACCTCTTCGACCGTCTCCCCGATGCCGACGAGGATCCCCGTGGTGAACGGGACGCGCCGGCGGCCGGCGGCGCGGATCACTTCTATGCGCAGAGCCGGGTCCTTGTCGGGGCAGTCGTGGTGCGGCATGCCGGGCTCCATCAGTCGCGATGAGATGTTCTCGAGCATCAGCCCCATCGACGGGTTCGAGGGTCGGAGGGCGGCGATGTCCCCATCGGACATCAGACCTGGATTGGCGTGGGGAAACACCGTTGTCCGGCCAACCACGGCCTCGGTGTTGAGCCTCACGTAGTCGAGCGTGGTCTCGCACCCGTGCTCGGCGAGGAACCGGCGAGCCTGCGGCCAGCGGTCCTCGGGGCGATCGCCGAGGGTGAAGAGCGCCTCGGTGCACCTGTGGGCCTCGCCGGCGCGTGCGATGGCAAGGACATCTTCAGGAGGCAGGTACTCGCCGCCCGCCCCCGGCGGCTTCGCAAACGTGCAGTAGGTGCAGGTGTCCCTGCACAGGGTCGTCAGGGGAACGAAGACCTTGCGCGAATACGTGATCGTCCGTCCCTTTCCCTCGTCGCGCAACCGCTGCGCCTCACTCATCAGACCGGCGACATCGCCCCTCCCGCGCAGCAATGCGGCAGCCAGGACGGGATCGGGAGCAGGGAAAGGCATGAAGAAGAACGTTACCCGTTGCCCGTTTCCCGTTACCCGTCAAGACGCCTTCGGGCGACACGGACGACGGGAAACGGGCAGCGATCGCCTCGCGTTACGCTCTCGACCGATGACCACCCGCATCGGACTCATGGGCTTCGGACGCATCGGACGCAATGTGTTCCGGCAATCCTGGGATCGCGAGGACCTCGAGGTCGCGGCGATCGTGGACATCGCCGATCCGGCCGCTCTCGCCTACCTGCTCGAGTACGACACCATCTTCGGGCGGTTTTCGGCTCCCATCGAGTTCTCGAATGGCAGTCTCCACGTCGGCGATCGAGCCATACCCATGCTCGCCGACCCCGACCCGGGCGACGTCGACTGGTCACTCTACGGTGTCGACATCGTGGTCCAGGCGACCCGCAAGCACCGGACCGCCGCCGACTGTTCCAAGCACCTGGATGCGGGAGCGCGCCGGGTCGTGCTGGCATCGACGCCGGAGGACCCGGCGGATATGGACACGGTGATCATCGGCGCCAACGACCATCTCCTGGGCCCGGAGGACTTCATGGTCGCCCTCGGTTCCAACACCTCGAACGCCCTCGGGCCCATCCTCAAGGTCCTCGACCGCGCCTTCGGCGTGGAGCGAGCGATCTTCACGGTGGTGCATGCGTTCACAAACGAACAACGCCTGGCCGACGTCCCCGGAGACGACTTCCGGACGAGCCGCGCGGCCGCCGAGAACATCATCCCCACGGCCACCAACTCCGCCGAGATCATCCAGCAGGTGCTCCCCGACCTCCAGGGAAAGGTCTCCGGGATCGCGCTCAACGTGCCTGTGGCGGACGGCTCCAACGTCGACCTCGTCGCGATCCTCGGCACCGAGACCTCGGCGGATCGGGTCAACGCAGCCGTCGGTGAAGCAGCCGAGACGGTTCATGTGATCGAGTACACGGAGGACCCGATCGTCTCGAGCGACGTCATCGGGAACCCTCACTCGGCCATCTGGGACGGCCTGGCGACCATCGTCATCGGTGGGACGATGCTCAAAGGAATCGTCTGGTTCGACAACGGATGGGGCTACGCGGCCCGCGTGATCGACGTGATCGACAGGCTCTCTTCGTTCGAGAAGGTCCCGACGTGACCCGGGTGGCCATCAACGGATTCGGGCGCATCGGCCGCTCTGTGTTCAGGGTGATCAATCAACGACCCGAGTCCGGCATCGAGATCGTCGCCATCAACGACCTCGCCTCCGACGAGATGGCGGCCTACCTCCTCAAGTACGACACCGTGATGGGCGAGTTCCCGGGAGACGTCCGGGTCGAGAACGGAAGGTTGATCGCGGGCCACCACAGCCCACGGCTCCTCACCGTGCGCGACCCCGCCGAGCTGCCCTGGCAGGAGCTCCGCGTCGACATCGTGATCGAGTCGACCGGCGCATTCCGTGATCGGGCGAAGGTGAGCAAGCACCTGGAGGCGGGAGCGGACCGCGTCATACTCACGGTGCCGGCGAAGGACGAGCTCGACGCAACCATCGTGCTCGGGGTCAACGACGACGCCCTGGGCAAGGAAGTGCGCTTGGTCTCCAACGCCTCGTGCACCACCAACTGCCTGGCACCGATCGCCAAGATCCTCGACGAGGAATTCGGCATCGTGCGAGGGGCCATGACGACCGTCCACGCATACACCAACGACCAGCGCCTCGCCGACGTGCCCCACAAGGACTTCCGCCGCAGCAGGGCTGCCACCGAGAACATCATCCCCACATCCACCGGGGCCGCCAAGGCGATCGGGAGCGTGCTCCCCTCTCTCGATGGGAAACTCGACGGGATGGCGATGCGGGTCCCGGTCCCCGATGGCTCCACTGTCGACCTGGTCGTCGAGCTGGAACGGGACGTGACCGTCGAGGAGGTCAACGCTGCGGTCGCCCGGGCAGCGAGCGGAGCCCTGGCCGACATCGTCCAGTACTCGGAGGCGCCCATCGTATCGAGCGACGTGATCGGCAACTCGCACTCGTCGGTGTTCGATGCACCTTCGACACAGGTGCTCGGCGGGAACCTCGTCAAGGTGCTCGCCTGGTACGACAACGAGTGGGGCTATTCGAACCGATGCGTCGATCTGATCGAGCGCCTCGCCACTCTGGGCTGACTCTCCCTATCGGGCATACCTCGCCCCGCCGAATGCCGGCGTCGGGATCACGATGAAGAATCGCCCCAGCACCTCGCCGCCTTCGGCAGCCACGTAGCTGACTTCGAGCTCGAGGCCCCTCACCTCGATGAGAACGAACCCGTATTCAAGAATGGGGTCGCTGTCCAGCGTCCATGCCGCCGCCACGAATGGATCGTCATGTCTCCCGTGGCGCAACGATCGGCCGCCGGCGCCCGACACGACCTGGACCGGACCTTCCCCCGCACGGAATCGACCATCGGAGTCCTCGACGAAGGCGATGGCCCCGTCGGGGGCCCCGGTGAGCGGGAAGGTCCACGACACGGTGTGCGAGTGGCCCACCAGAAACAGGTCGACGCCGGACTCCACGAGCCGCTCGACCACCTGCGTCACGTACTGGGGGTACCTGTCGATCTCCCCCACCTTGTCGGGAGAGCCACCGACCGGGTGGTGACCAAACACCACCTTCCATCTCGCATCTGAGGCGGCCATATCCTCCTGTACCCAGTCGAGCAGGGCGTTCAGCCGGTCAGGGCTCGTGATGCTGGTCGTGTCGAAGGTCAGGAAGTGCGCCATCCCGTGGTCGAACGAGTAGTTGTGCTCGGGACGCTCGAACTCCGGGGGCGCCGTCGGTGCGTCGACCCCTTCCTCGGGCACCGGCACCGCAAAGGCGATCTCGCTGGGACGACCTCCGTCCGTGCGGATGTCATGGTTGCCGAACGCCACGTACTCGATGTGCCGCGCGAGCAGAGCTGCCGAGGACGGCGCCAGGTCGGGATCAAAGCGGGCATCCAGGTCGCGGGCCGTGCCGTCGTCATAGGCATTGTCACCGAGCAGCAGGGTGAAGGCCGCCGGCGAGTCGGCTATGGCCCCCTGCACCCTGTCGGCCGGATCGGGAGCCACCCTCCATGCGGAGTCCCCGTAGGCGGCGAAGGCGAACGGCCGGGAGTCCCCGGCACGCAGCCGGGTCCGGAATCGCGACGACCAACTCCCCACCTCGACGCCATCCCGCAGGTGCCTGACCACGTACTCGTGACGGGCGTTCCATTGCAGGCCTTCGAGCTCGACCCGGTGCATCAGGCGCGACTCGCCGACGTCCTCGACGGATACCGGCCCAGCCCCGACCCAATCCGTGCCGACCCTGACGGCGACCTCGAAGACGTCGCCTGCCGGCGATCCCGTCGTCTGCCACATCACGGTCACCCGATCCAACTCCGACCCGGAATAGCCCGCCAGGGATGCGTCTCCCAGCTGAATCCTCGGTGGATGGACCACTATTAGGCCTGCCCCGGCGGAGTGGCCTGGCGGAGCGGCGGCGATGCCGCTGACGATCAGGCCGAACAGGGCGGCGACGGTGACGCGGCGCACCCGCCGACGGTAGGGCGCAGCCTGCGGAAAGGAACCGATTGCGTCGACCGGGACGCGGGATTCAGAACAACCCGCCCGGATCCCGGATCTCGATGCGCCCGGCATCCGGTTCCCCGACGAACTCATCCACGAACGGCACCAGGACCTCCCGCCCGGAGGGTGTGCGCACCACGAGCCGATCCTGGGCGACCCCCAGGTCGACGGCTGCGATCACTCCGAGCAGTGCGCCATCGGGTCCCACAGCATCGAGGCCCACCAGGGCGTCGGGCCAGTACTCCCCCGGATCCAGGTCCCGCCGCGTCGACGCTGGGACCTCCACGGTCTCCCCGCGCAGCATCTCTGCCTGATCGCGATCGTCGACGCCCTCGAAGCCGACGATCAGTCCTTTGTCGCGATACGGAGACACCGACACCACCACCAGCTTGCGTCCACCCGCGGTGGTGAGGGTCGACCCGGGTTCGAAGCGCGACGGATCGTCGGTCTCGGGCACGAGAGTGACCTCACCGCGGACACCGTGGGGCCGGCCGATCCGCCCCACGGTCACACGATCGTCAGTCGATGAACTCAACGCGAGCCTGAAGGCCCTCTTCGTCGGCGGCGGCCTGGGCAACCGTACGGATCGCCTTGGCGACCCGGCCCCGACGTCCGATGACCCTCCCCATGTCGGGCTTGGCCGCTCGGACCTCGGCGGTGACCTCGTCGGGGCCGTCCTCGACGATCGTCACGGACACGGCGTCGGAATCCTCGACGATCTCGCGGGCGATGTACTCGACAACCCGCTGGACGATCTCGCCCTTCATTCGGACTCCTCGTCGGCGGTGTCCTCGGCCGGCTCCACTTCCCCGTCGTCCGTCATGTCGACGACCTTGTCGTCGACCGCGACCTCTGGCTCGGCCTCGGCCGCCATCTGTGCGGCCTCGCCCACGACGTGGACCTTGGGGTCCTTGACGGGACGGGCGGCCAGGCTGCCTGAGATCTCGAGCAACTTGCGCACCTGGCTCGAGGGCTGTGCGCCCCGCTCCATCCAGTACGAAGCTCGCTCGTTGTCGATCTCGACGATCGATGGGTCGGCCGTCGGGTCGTATCGGCCGATTTGCTCTATGTAGCGCCCGTCACGAGGGCTGCGCGAGTCGGCCACGACCACCCGATACGAGGGCTGCCGCTTCTTTCCGACTCTGGTCAGGCGGATCTTCACCGCCATCGGTCACCTCTTCCTTCTACGACCCATGTCCGGCAGGCCGAGCCCGGCGAGCGGGTTCTTCCCTCCGGCGAGGGCCTTCATCATCTTCTGCGTCTCGGCGAACTGCCGCAAGAGCCCGTTGACATCCTGCGGGGTCGTACCCGACCCCCTGGCGATGCGACGCTTGCGGCTTCCGTCGATGATCTTGGGATTGCGCCGCTCATCGGGTGTCATCGACCTGATGATCGCCTCCACCCTGCCGAGATCCCTGTCCGAGACATCGGCCTCCTTCAACGCCGAAGCGGCGCCCGGGAGCATACCAAGCAGTTGGCCGATCGACCCCATCCGGCGGACCTGCTGGAACTGATCGAGGAAGTCGTCGAGCGTGAACGATGCGGTGCGCAGCTTCTCGGCGGCCTCGACGGCAGCCTTTTCGTCCCACGCTTCCTCGGCCTTCTCGATCAGCGTCATGACATCGCCCATCCCGAGGATGCGTGAGGCCATCCGCTCCGGGTGAAACACCTCGAGATCGTCGGGGCCCTCACCGATGCCCGCGAGCTTGATGGGCTTTCCCGTCACCTCGCGAGTCGAGATGGCGGCGCCCCCGCGGGCATCGCCATCCAGCTTCGAGAGCACGATCCCGGTGATGTCGGCATGCTCGGCGAAGCCCCTGGCCACATTGACGGCGTCCTGGCCGGTCATGGCATCGACCACGAGAAGCACCTCGTCCGGGTCCGCCGCCTTGCGGATCTCGGCCAGCTCGCCCATGAGGGCCTTGTCGATCTGGAGGCGCCCGGCGGTGTCGACGACGACCGCGCCGTGACCCCTGTCCGCCGCCTCCTTGAGGGCGGCCTTGACCAGCTTCGGTGGCGTGGTGCCGCCGGCCGCGAACACCGGGACGTCGATGCGCCTGCCCAGGGTCTCCAACTGGTCGATCGCGGCCGGGCGCTGCAGGTCCGCAGCGACGAGGAGGGGTTGCCTTCCCTGGCCCTGTAGCCGGCGAGCCAGCTTTGCAGCCGTCGTCGTCTTGCCCGAACCCTGGAGGCCCACCACGAGGACGACGAGTGGTGGCTTCGAAGGAGTCACCACCGGGACGGTCTCATTGCCGAGGGTGGCGATGAGCTCCCCCTGGACGATCTTTACGACCTGCTGGCCGGGAGACAGGCTCTTTGTCACCTCGGTCCCGACAGCGCGGTCCCGGATGCGATCGAGCAGCGCGGAGACCACCGACACGTCGACATCCGCCTCGAGGAGAGCGAGGCGGATCTCGATGAGCGTCTCGTTCACGTCGCGCTCGGACAACCGCCCCTTGCCGCGCAGCGTGGCGAGGGCGTCGGAGAGCCGCGAGGTGAGGGATTCGAACACATGAATGAGGGTAGAAGGCGCGGGCCCGTTACCGGTTGCCCGTTGCCGTTCCTCACCGCAACTCACGGGCAACGGGTAACGGGAAACGGGCAACGACTTCTCTTCGCGAGGTAGCCTCGGACCGCCCGCGACACCGGACCACACGCATGAACCTCACCGTCCTCGACCATCCTCTCGCCAAGCACTATCTGACCGTCCTTCGGGACAGGGACACCGAGCCGGAGGTGTTCCGGTCGGCGGCGCGCCGGCTCACCTACTCGCTCGTGATGGAGGCGACACGGGATCTCGGACTCACCGAACACGAGATCGACACGCCTCTCGAGAAGACCTCGGGATACGAGTTGACGCCTGTGGTCGCGATCGCGGTGCTCCGAGCCGGACTCGGCCTGCTCGACGCCGTCGTCGAGTTGATCCCGTCGGTCAAGGTGGGGTTCGCCGGGGTGCAGCGCAACGAGGAGACCGCCGAGCCGATCGAGTACTACTTCAAGCCACCCGACCTGGCGGAGGCGAGCGTCCTCATACTCGAGCCCATGCTCGCCACCGGCGGGTCGCTGTCGTGGGCCGTGAGCAAGGTGATCGAGTCGGGCGCCACCGACGTCCGCTGCCTCTGCGTGGTGGCGGCACCGGAGGGCGTCCAGCGCATGAACCGCGAACACCCGAACGTGCGGATCTTTGCGGCATCGCTCGACCGCGACCTGAACGACCACTTCTACATCCGGCCCGGACTCGGCGACATGGGTGATCGGCTGTTCGGAACGACGTGACGTTCGAAGACGCTGTCGCCGTGGTGTTGGGGCGGCTCCGGCCGGGAGAGGTCGTGACATACGGCGAGGTCGCCGCCGAGGCCGGCCGGCCCGGCGCGGCACGCGCCGTGGGCCGCATCCTCGCCACATCGGGAGGCAGGTACCCGTGGTGGCGGGTGGTGACCACGACCGGCCGACTCGTACCCGGTCATGAGGCTGAGCACGCCCGGCGGCTACTCGCCGAGGGCGTGACGGTCGTGGGCCGCAGGGTCGCGAGAATGGGCCGACGATGAACTTCGTCGAACTCATCGAGCGAAAGCGCGACGGCGGAACCCTCATTCCCGAGGAGATCCGGTGGATCATCGAGAGCTACACGGCCGGCGCGATCCCCGACTACCAGATGTCAGCGCTCGTCATGGCCGTGTTCATCCGCGGCCTCGACGACGACGAACTGGCGGCGTGGACGGCGGCAATGCTGCACTCGGGAGCGGTGCTCGACCTGTCCGGCCTCGACCGGCCCGCGGTCGACAAGCACTCGACGGGAGGCGTCGGAGACAAGGTGAGCATCCCGCTCGCGCCGATGGTGGCCGCGTGCGGCGTCGCCATCCCCATGATCTCGGGTCGGGGGCTCGGCCACACCGGGGGAACTCTCGACAAGCTGGAGACGATCCCGGGCTTCCGCACGGCCCTTGATCCCGACGAGTTCAAACACCGCCTATTCCGACACGGGCTGGTGCTCGCCGGGCAGTCCGAGTCGATCGCACCGGCCGATCGCCTCATCTACGCACTGCGCGACGCCACCGGGACCGTGCCCTCCATCCCGCTGATCGCCTCGTCGATCATGTCGAAGAAGGTCGCCGAGGGCATCGAGGCCCTGGTCCTCGATGTCAAGGTGGGACGCGGGTCGTTCAACCGCACCGTCGAGATCGCCCGAACCCTCGCCGAGACGATGGTCGGCATCGGGACGGGCTACGGGGTGACCACGGTCGCCTACCTCACCGACATGAGCCAGCCGCTGGGACGGGAAGTGGGCAACGCCTGCGAGATCGAAGAGTCGGTGGGTGTGCTGCGCGGCGATGGCCCTCCCGATCTGGTCGAGGTCGTGTCACTCCTGGGCGCAGAGATGCTGCTGCTCGCGGGTCTCTCCGACGACACCGCCTCCGCACGCGAGCGACTCACCGAGGCGCTCGAGTCGGGAGCAGCGCTCGAGAAGTTCATCGAGGTCGTCGAAGCCCAGGGCGGCGACCCCGCCGTGATCGAGGACACCTCGTTGCTGCCACGGGCGCCAGGCGAGCACGTGATCACAGCGAGAGCGACCGGGACCGTGGCCCGTTGTGACGCCCTCGACATCGGCATCGCCGGGATGAGGCTGGGGGCAGGGCGGGAGACCAAGGAGTCCACGATCCACCCGGGTGTGGGCATCACGGTCGAGGCGAAGGTGGGGGACGCCGTCGAGACCGGCGATCCGCTCGCGCGGCTTCGATACGACGACGATGCCCGCCTGCCGGAGGTGATCGCCCTCGTCGAGCGGGCATTCATCATCCAGGACGAGCCGGCCGAAGTCCCGCCCCTGCTGCACGAGGTGGTGCGATGACCTACGGGGAGATCCAGGCCGCGACCACCACGATCGCCGAGACGACGGATCGGGAGCGCCACTCACTGGCGATCGTGCTCGGTTCCGGCCTCGGCGACTACGCCGGCGGCCTGCCCGGCGCGGTCGCGGTGCCCTACGAAGACATCCCTGGATTCCCGGTACCCGAGGTGGAGGGCCACGCCGGGACGCTGTACTCGGCGGAGCTGGACGACGAGCCTGTGATGGTCCTCGCCGGGAGGGTCCACACCTACGAGGGGTGGGACCTCGCCGACGTGGTGTTCGCGGTGCGCACCGCGGTGGCGAGCGGATGCAGGACGATCGTCCTCACCAACGCTGCCGGTGGCGTGGGGGAGGATCTCGAAGCCGGCGACCTGGTCCTGATCTCCGACCATCTCAACCTCACCGCGCGCAACCCCCTGACGGGTGCCAACGACTCCCGGCTCGGCCCCCGATTCCCCGACATGACCGCCGTGTACCCCCAGCGGCTCCGCACGATGGCCAAGGTCGCCGGCGAACGCGTCGGCGTCCCCTTGAAGGAGGGCGTGTATGCCTGGTTCCTCGGCCCGTCCTACGAGACGCCCGCCGAGGTGCAGATGGCCAAAAGGATGGGTGCCGACCTCGTCGGCATGTCGACGGTTCCCGAGGCGATCGCCGCCCGCCACATGGGCGCCGACGTCCTCGGCATCTCGCTCGTGACGAATCTCGCCGCGGGCATCTCGCCTACGCCCCTGAGCCATGAGGAGGTCACCGAGACCGCCGCGGCGGCACGAGGCCGCTTCACCCGCCTGCTCGACGCACTCCTGCCCGAACTGGCGCGAGCCCCGCGGGCACCGGCCAACGGGTGACGGGCAACGGCCTACCATCCCGCCGACGACAGCCAGGAGCACCGATGAAGATCGCGGTCTGTGTCAAGCAGATCCCAGACCCGGCCACGCCATACGAGTTGGACCCGGACACTCACTTCGTGATCCGGCCCGAGGACCAGGTCCTCGACGACACCGATCGGTACGGCATCGAAGTCGGACTCCAGCTCGCCGAAGCGACCGGGGGCAGCGTGGTGCTCGTCTCCATGTCACCCGCCGGCAACCTTCAGGGGATCCGCCAGGCGCTGGCCATGGGCGCCGACAAGGCCGTTGTGGTCGACGATCCAGCCCTCAAGGGCTCCGGCGCCCTCGTCACGGCCCGGGTGCTGGCCGAGGCGATCCGGCGCGAGGAGGTGGACCTCGTCGTTGCCGGGACCGAGTCGACAGACGGGTACTCAGGCGTGGTTCCCCAGCAACTGGCGGAGCTCCTCGGGATGCCCGCCCTCACGTTCGCCCGCAAGGTCGAGCACGAGCAAGGGAGGATCAGGGTCGAACGACAGACCGGATCGGGGTACGACGTGGTCGAGGCCCCGCTGCCTGCGCTGATCTCGGTCACCGCCGGCGCCGTTGAACCTCGCTATCCGACGTTCAAAGGGATCATGCAGGCCAAGCAGAAGCCCGTCGATCAGCCCACCGCCGCCGACCTGGGCCTGTCGGAGAGCGACGTCGGCGCAGGCGGGTCGGGCCAGCAGATCGCCGGAGTCCGGCCCGCACCCGAGCGGGAGGCAGGACGCAAGATCCAGGACGAGGGCGAGGCCCATCTCGAGATCGTCAAGCTCCTCGAACAGGCGAAGGTGATCTGACATGGCCATCTGGGTGTTCAGCGAGGATGCGGGAGGGTCGCCATCCCCCATTTCGCTCGAGATGCTCACCAAGGCGCGGTCGCTCGGTGGGGAGGTCATGGCGTTCTTCGTCGGAGCGGGTTCGGACGCCGCCTGGTCGGCACTCGGTGCGCACGGGGCCGGAGAGGTCCACCATCTCGATCCAGGCGACGCCCTTCCGGCGGCGCCCGCCGCTGCGGCGATGGCAGGCCTGGTGTCGCCGGGCGACCTCGTCATGTTCGGTCTCACGCCCACCGATCGCGACGTTGCCGGACGACTGAGCGCCCGCATCGGAGCGCCCATCCTGTCCAATGCCGTCGACGTCGGCACCGGTGACGCCGTGACCGCCATCAACGAGATCCTCGGCGGCACGACTCTCGTGGAGACGTCGTTCACCGGACCCGGTCCTCACATCGTGGTCGTTCGTCCCAAGTCCTTCGCAGCCGAGCCGGGAGGCGGCGGGGCCCCCGAGGTGGTGTCGGTGCCGATGCCAGAGACGGGGCACGCCGGATCGGCAACAGTCGTCGCCCGCCACGAGGAGCCGGCACAGGGCCCCAAGCTCGCGGAGGCCGACGTCATCGTGAGCGGGGGCCGCGGCCTCGGCGCCGCGGAGCACTTCGGGATGATCGAGGAGCTCGCCGGACTGCTCTCAGCCGCCGTCGGCGCCACCCGGGCGATCGTCGACTCCGGCTGGGTCCCCTACTCGATGCAGGTGGGCCAGACCGGCAAGACGGTCAAGCCCAACGTCTACATCGCCGCCGGGATCAGCGGCGCGATGCAGCACCTGGTGGGCATGAAGGACTCGGGGACGATCATCGCCATCAACAAGGACGAAGAAGCCCCGATCTTCGGCGTCGCCGTCCGCGGCGTGGTCGGCGACGTCCCCAAGGTGCTGCCCAAGCTGATCGAGGAGTTGAAGGCGCGCAAGGCCTGAATTCCCGGTCGATCGGCACGGATCGGACCAAGTCGTCACCCTTGCCCGTTTCCCGCTGCCCGGGCTCGACCTCGCTGCCCGACTCCGCACTGCGCTCGTACGCCCGGTACCGGGAGCGATGCGGCCCGAGAGGGTACGGACCCGGCCTGTCGCGGTTCTCAGGGAAGCAGGGGCGGCCGTCGGCGCTACCAGTCCCGACGGCGCTCGCGCCTCACGACGAGTTTGAGGCCGCTCCAGGTCGCATCGAGGGCCGCGACCTTCACGTCGACCAATCCATGGGGGAGGGCCACATCTCGCACCACGTCCTCGGTCACGTCGGTGGCCACGCCCGAAGCACGCTTGGGCCAGGCGACCCAGAGCATCCCCTCCGCGGGAATCCGGCCGATGGCCTGGACGAGGCGGCGTTCCAGGTCCGCGCGGCCACGCACGAACACGAGGAGCAGGTCTGCCGAACGCGCCCGAAGGTCGGTCACCGTGACGCCGTCGGGAAGGTCCAGATTCGCCGCCACCCAGCCCGAAGGCTCGTCGACGACGAGCACCTTCATCCCTGGCCGGATGCCCAGCTTGTCGACGAGCGGCGTCCCCGAGTACCCCTCAGTCACTTTCTTGCCGGTGGCTGGAGAGCCGGTGGCTGGAGAGCCGGCGGCTGGCGGGCTCACAGCCTGAACCCGTATGGGATCAGATCCTTCCGGCTGTGGACGATCAGCCCTTCGTCGAACCCGTCGAGGACCACCGTGTCGACGTCGAATTCCACCATCAGCTGCAGGCAGTTGCCGCAGGGATAGCCGGGCTCGACTCCGTCGGGGGTCGTCACGGCGACCGTGTCGATCTTCCGGACCCCAGACGCGACGGCGTGGGCGATGGCTGTCGCCTCGGCACAGATCGCCGAGCCGTACGCGCTGTTCTCGACGTTCGCTCCCCGGTAGCGGGTCCCATCGGCGGCGACGACGACAGCCCCGACCCGATAGTTCGAGTACGGGGCGTAGGCATTCTCCGCGGCAGCCCGCGCCTCGGCGATCAGGTCCTCGTGGGTCACGGCTCCTCCAGCAGATCGTCGACGAATCGCTCCCTTTCGAAGTGAAGCAGGTCCCTCAACCCCTCCCCGACGCCGATCAGCTTCACCGGTATGCCGAGCTCGCGTTCGACGGCGACAGCGATTCCTCCCCGGGCCGTCCCATCCAGTTTGGTGATGGCGACGCCCGTCACCGGCACGGCACCGGTGAAGGCCCGCGTCTGAGCGATCCCGTTCTGCCCGGTCGTGCCATCGAGGACAAGCAGCACCTCGGAGACCGGCCCCGCCTTCCCGAGTACCCGTACGATCTTGCCCAATTCGTCCATCAGGTTCTTCTTCGAATGGAGCCGCCCTGCGGTGTCGATGATCACGACGTCCCTGCCCCTCGACTCGGCCGCAGAGCGAGCATCGAACGCCACCGACGCCGGATCGGCGCCCTCGGCGCCCGATACGACGTCGACGCCGAGGCGGTCACCCCACTCGCCGAGCTGCTCCGCCGCAGCCGCCCGAAACGTGTCGGCAGCTCCGAGGAGGACCGACCTTCCTTCGTCGAGAAGTCGCTGAGCCAGCTTGGCGATCGTCGTCGTCTTCCCCGAGCCGTTCACCCCCACCATGACCACCACTGCCGGTGACCCTTCGAGCGACAGGCTCCGATCGTGCCCTGCAAAGGCATCCACCAACTCGGCCCGGAGAGCCAGGCGGACCTCCTCCGGACTCCCGAGGCCCCTGCTCCGGAGTCGCTCGACGATGGCGACCGCGCCGGCGACCCCGACGTCGGCCTGGATGAGGGTCTCTTCCACCCCCGACCAGAAGGAGTCGTCGATGCCCCGCCCGAACAGCGAACCCAGGCGGCCACCGATCCCCAACATCTGCGGGGGCGGCTCGACCGTGGGCGAATCCCGTCGTATTGCCGGTCCCGGCGTTCGGCGCCGACGTCTCCAGGCGAGCAGTCCTGTCATGAGCACGGCGACCACCAGCGCGATCGCCAGCGCGAGTTCCATGCCCACCACGGTAGTGACCGACCTAACCGACGGTCCTGGAGAGCCTCTTGGCGAGCACTCTTGACGATTCGCCCGGCTCCATCGTCACCCCGTAGAGGATGTCGGCTGCCTCCATCGTCGGCTGCTGATGGGTGACGATCACGAGCTGTGAGGTGTCGCGCAGTGTGTCGACCAGCCTGATGAAACGTCGCAGGTTGGCGTCGTCGAGCGCCGCCTCGACCTCGTCGAGGACGTAGAAGGGGCTGGGCCGAGAGCGGAACACGGCGAACAGGAAAGCCAGGGCGGCCAGAGAGCGCTCTCCGCCCGACAGGAGGGTGAGGCGACCGACCTTCTTGCCCATCGGCTGAGCATGGATCTCCACACCAGTCTCCAGGAGGTCGTCGGGCTCGGTGAGCTCCAGTCGGCCGGTGCCGCCGGGGAACAGGACCGTGAAGTTCTCGGCGAACTTGGCGGCGATGTCGTCGAATGCCTGCGAGAACAGTCGCCCGATCTCGTCGTCGAGCGCCTTGATGACCTTGCGGAGCTCGGAGCGACTCTCCTCGAGGTCGGCCAGCTGACCCTCCATGAACTCGCTCCGTTCCTTCAACTCCTCGTACTCGGCCGCAGCCAGCTGGTTGATCGGACCAAGTCGGCGAAGGGTCGCCGAAAGCGAGTCTGCATGGTCGGAGGGATCCACGCCGTCGGGGATCTCCGGCCTTGGAGCCGCCAGCGCCTCGTCCTCGGATGCATCGACGTCGCGCCTCAGGGCCTCTGCGATCGACTCCTGTCGCACGCGCAACTCGGCCGTCTCGACTCCGACGCCGGAGAGCCGTTCGCGGGCCTCCTCGATGATCCCGGTCAGCTGCTCACGCCGCTCGCGAGACTCCTCCAGTCGGGCCCCGGCCTCACCCGCCTCGGTCCGAAGCGCCTTCTGCCGTTCCCGGATCGTCGTGATGTGCCGCCGCACTGCCGCCCTGGCACGGCGAGCATGCTCTTCGATCGCTGCGAGCACGTCGACCCGGCCCGACCCGGTCTCCGGGGCCTCGTCTCCGAGCGCCGCATCGATCTCGGCAAGTCGCGACTCGAGAAGGGATCGGCGTTCGATGGCGGCTGCGACCACCGCCGCGGCCTCCTCCCGCCGCTTTCGCGCCTCGTCGCGGCGGGCTGCAAGCTCTTCGCGGCGCCGGGCGATGTCGTCCCAGGCCGCCTGACGCCGGGGCTCGTCTCCGTCGAGATCAGCGAGCCTTCGCCGCATGGCGATGATCCGCTCGGTGCGGCCCGCTGCAGCCTCGGCGATGGCACGGGAACGGGCATCGAGCCGGTCGATCTCCGCCTGGTGCTCCGCGCGGGATCTCTCCAGCAGGGCGAGCGTCTCGTCGATCGCTGCGATCCGGCGCTGGGTGGCCTCCAGGGCCGCTGCCGCCTCCTCCTCGCGAGCCGTCGATGTGTGCCTCGCACGAAGGGCGGTGGTCCGGCGACTCGACGCCCGGGCCGACTCGGTCTCGGCTCTCTCGACATCGACCCGTGCCGCCTCGATGGCGGCCGGCCCAGAACCGTCCGGATGGGCTGCGACGATGCCGACCGACGTCACCAGATCGCCCTCGGGGGTCACCACGCGGACCCCGGGATGCGCGTCGACGATCGACCGGCCCTGTGACCAGCCCTCGACGAGCACGACGTCACCGAGAAGCGTGCCGGCGAGCACCTTGTCGGCACCGGGTCCCAGGGCATCGACGAGGGCTTGCCCTCCAACGGCCGCCGCGGCCTGGCGAGCGGGCACACCACCATCGCCCCCACCGGCGACGAACGCGACGCCTCCGAGACCGTCCGACTTGAACTCCGCGGTCGCCGCGACGAGCCCAGCGGCGTCGCGCGCGACGAATGCGTCGGACCAGGGCCCGAGCGCAGTGGCCACCGCCTTGGCGAGGCGGCCCGGCACATCCAGACGCGCCGCGATGGGGCCGACAATGCCGGCGAGGGACTCGGCCCGAGTGCGGGTTTCTGGATCGGCGAGCCCGGCACCTGCCGTCTCCAGCGCCTCCAGTCGCGCCCTGGCGGCGGCGAGGACGGTCTCAGCAGCGCGATGCGCATCTTCGGCTTCGGAGGCAAGCTTGCGATCCTTCTCTGCGGCCGCTTGCGACCGCTCGTGGGACGCCGCCAGCCGCGCCTGGTCCGACACGAATCCGGACCGTTCCATGGTCAGGCGTTCCGCGTCGCTGCCTTCTTCGTCGACGATGGCCGCCACGGCGGCCCGGCGCCGGGAGATCTCGGCATCCTCTCGTTCGTCCCTGACCGCGGCCGCCTCGAGGGCAGCCAGATCGCCGCGCAGCGACGCCGCGGCACCCTCGGCAGGCAGGCGGTCGGCATCGGCGAGTGACCGCTCCTCCTCCTCGAGCGATCGGAAGGCCGACTCGGCGCGTTCGGCCGCCTCCACGGCCGAGGCCTCCTCGGTGCGGGTGGCGGTGACTCGCTCCAGCAGGTCCGCCCGCTCCGAGACGAGGTCGCGGCGTCGCGCATCGAGGCCCGTCACGGCCTGTTCGAGGGCCAGCCGCCGCTCCCGCGCCACGAGGGCGATTCGCTGGAGCCTCTCAGAAGAGGTCTCGAGTCGCGCCGCTGCCGCGGTGTCGCGTTCCAGGGCATCGCCGGTCTCGCCGGCGGCCTCCTGCAGGGAACCCAGCGACGCGACGATCGCCTCACGTTCGGCGAGCGCCGAGTCGAGCCCCCTCCGGGTCTCGGACTCGACGGCCCCCAGGCGTTCCAGACGAAGACGCACCTCACGCAGGCGCTCCCCGCCCACCCACAGCCGCGTGGCACGCCAATCGGCACGCACCTGCTCATGCCGCGCCGCGGCGTTGGCCTGGCGGCGAAGTGGCTTCATGCGCCTCTGGATCTCCGCGAGGAGGTCGCGCAGGCGCTCGAGATCGACATCGGTCGCTTCGAGGCGCCGGATCGAGCGGTCGCGGCGGGCCCGGTGCTTGACGACACCCGCGGCCTCTTCGATGACCGCGCGATGCTCCTCCGGGTTGGCGTTGAGCACCGCGTCGACCCGGCCCTGACCGACGAGCACGTGCTGATGGCGTCCCACCCCGCTGTCGGCGAGCAGCTCCTGGATGTCGAGCAGGCGGCATGTGGCACCGTTGATCTCGTACTCGCTGGTCCCGTCGCGGTAGAGGCGCCTGGTCACGGTCACGTCTGCGACATCGAGATCCAGCCGCCTGGCCGAGTTGTCGAACGTCAGGGAGACCTCGGCGCGGCCCAGCGCAGACCGCACCGCCGTACCGGCGAAGATCACGTCCTCCATCTTCGAGGTGCGGAGGGTGGTGGTCGCCTGGGTTCCCATCGCCCACGCGATCGCATCGACCAGGTTCGACTTGCCGGAGCCGTTCGGACCGACGACAACGGTCACCCCCGGCTCGCATTCGATCCTGGTCCTGTCGGCGAAGGACTTGAACCCCACCAGCGTCAGTGTCTTGAGATGCACGGGCGGAGTCAGGGTATCACCCGAGAATCACACGAGTGTGGTTCGAAGCCTGCCTCCAGCTTCCGGTCCCCAGCCAGAACGCGCGTCATCTGATGGCGAATCCCTCCAGCCCCTCGACCGTCGCCGCTTCGAACTCGACGGTGCTCACCCAGGCGGCGTCGGGGCCCTTCTCGAACCAGGAGAGCATGCTGTCGACGCGATCCTCGGGACCCTCGACATGGGCCTCGACAGCCCCGTCGAGGCGATTGCGAACCCACCCGGCCACGCCGATCCGCTCCGCCGCCCGACGAGACGACCAGCGGAACCCGACGCCCTGGACGCGTCCCCTCACCACGACGCGGACCGCCTTCATGACCCCGCCACGAAATCGGCGACGACGTTCCGATACTCGGGACAGAGAAATGTGGCCGCGGCGCCGAGCGCCGCACCGAGGGCGATCCCCTGGGACCCCCCGATGAGGGTGTCGAGGTCTTCGAACCGCTGAGCGTCCACGCCGTAGAGCGTGGACGCGGCCACCATCACGGCGTCCTCCACACCGAGGCCAGACTCGAGGGTGGTGCACACGGAGGTGCCGGCCGTCACCAGGGTGTCGTCATCGAACGCGATGTCGACGGACGACGAGGCGATTGCGTCCCGAGCTGCGGCCAGGTAGGAGTCGACGGCAGCGGCACCGGTGGGGCATACCTGCCTGACTCCTTCGAGGAGAACCTCTTCGATGATCTCGGATTCGCCCGCTGCCCCGGTCCCTCCGAGCCCGGCTATCGCCTCACCGACGGTGTCGTCGGTGAGGCACAACGAGATGATCGTCTCGGCGAGCTCGGTGGGCGAGACATCCTCGAGGGAGGTGCCTTCGAGCGCTCGGTCGGCGTCGCCCGCGAACTCGAGCGCGGCCGGCCGCAGATGCTCGTCCGATGCCGTGGTGCCGGACGCGTCGGCTCCCCCACATGCCACGACGACCGTCGTGAGCAGGGCGGCGATGGCTCTCAGACCTGACATCTCCGGCACCAGAAGCTGCTCCTCGACCTGATCACGGTTCGTTCGATGATGCCACCGCACCGGCGGCATGCCTCGCCCTCCCGGCCATAGGCGGCGAGCCGGTGCAGGTACTCGCCCGCCCGTCCGTCGGGGAGCAGGTAGGCGAGGTCGTCGAGGCTGGTGCCACCGTGCCGCAGGCCCGCCTCGAGCACCGGACGGACGGCGGCCCGGAGATCGGCGATTTCGGACGAGGTCAAGGTGCCCGCCCGACGATCCGGCCGGATCCTCGCGCGGTGGAGGATCTCGTCGACGTAGATGTTCCCGAGGCCGGCCACCACCCGCTGGTCGAGCAAGAGGGCCTTGATCGGGGCCGTGCGGCCATCGAGTGCGGAGGCCAGGTCCCGCGTGGCCGGGAGGTCGTCGAGCGCGTCCCGGCCTACGCGGCCACCGAACTCGGCGTCCATCTCCTCCGGTGTCCACGCGGCGACGAATCCGAAGGTTCTGGGATCGACCATGCGGACCTCGCGCCCGTCGTCCAGGCGGATCACGACATTGGTATGGGGTGCCTCCGGCTCGTCGTCGGTCGCCAGCGCGAGGCGGCCCGACATGCCGAGGTGGGTGACCCAGGTGATCTCCCCCTCGAGCCGAACCAGGAGGAACTTCCCCAGCCGCCCCAACGACTCCACCCGCCGACCCGCCACCCGGTCGATGAAGTCGTCCGGCCGCTCGTGGCGGCGGGTCATCCGATCCCGACGCACCTCGGCCGATTCGATCACTCGCCCGACGATCACCGATTCGAGATGCCGGCGTGTCGCTTCGACCTCGGGGAGCTCAGGCATCGGCGATGCCGCGCGCCTCCAAGGCGTCCCGGGCCGCGGCCTGCTGAGCGCGCTTCTTCGAGGAGCCCGTACCTCGCCCCAACACCTCGTCTCCGACGAGCACCACCGCCTCGAACGAGCGCGCGTGATCGGGGCCCGATCCGCTCACGTCGTACACGGGGAGGTCTCCAGCACGCGCCAGCACCTCCTGGAGGCGGGTCTTGTAGTCCCGCTGCCCGGGCGAAGCCGCCCTTTCGGCGACTATCGGACGCCATCGGCCGAGCACGACCCGCCGGGCGGCCTCCATTCCCCCGTCCAGGTAGACGGCCCCGATCAATGCTTCCATCGTGTCGGCGAGAATCGACGGCTTGGACCGGCCGCCGCTCGCCTCCTCTCCGCGGCTGATCCGCACTGCGTCGTCGATCCCCAGGGACCGCGCCACGCCAGCCAGCGTCGACTCGTTGACCACGGCGGCGCGCACCTTCGCCATCTCGCCCTCCTTGAGGTTCCAGGCTTCGTGGAGCTCGGTCGACACGATCAGCCCGAGCACGGCGTCACCCAGGAACTCGAGGCGCTCGTTCGACTCGTCCGCATCCCCTTCTGCGGTGTACGACCGGTGGGTCAGGGCCCGGTCGAGCAGCGAGGCGTCACCGAACTGGTATCCGAGTGTGGCCTCGAGAGGGTGCCGTCCCTCAGCCACCAAGACCCTCCTCGATGCGCGCCACGAGTCCGCGTTCGGCTCCCTCGGCCGCCATCACCAGCGCATTGGCGATCGCAACCCGCGACGACGACCCGTGGGCGATGACGACCGTCCCCTTGATGCCGACGAGATGGGCGCCGCCGTATGCCTCCGGGTCGAACTTCTCGCGCAGGCTTGCTATACGGGGAAGGAGGACGCTGGCGGCGGCCCGGATCTCAGGATCTTCGTCGGCCGCGATCGCCTCGAGGATCACCCGGCCGACGGCGCGTGCGGTCCCCTCCGCAGTCTTGAGGAGCACATTCCCCGTGAAGCCGTCCGTCACGATGACGTCCGCCCTGCCCCGACCCAGGTCCCTTCCCTCGACGTTGCCGACGAACCGCGTCCCCATGGCAGACATGAGGGCGTGAGCCTCCCTCTCGAGATCGCGGCCCTTCCCCTCCTCTTCACCGATGTTGAGCAGCCCGACGGTGGATTCGGCGATTCCGAGATACACCTCCGCGACGACGGAGCCCATCACCGCGAACTGGGCGAGGTGCTCCGGCTTGACGTCGACATTTGCACCGGCGTCGAGAACGACCGTCGGGATCCCGATGGGGAAGATGGTGGCGATCGCAGGGCGGGCGACACCGGGCACCCGGCCGATGACGATCGCGGCGGCCGCCATCGCCGCACCGGTCGAGCCGGCCGACACCATCCCGTCCGCCTCGCCGTCACGAACGAGGCTGGCAGCGACGCGGATCGACGCGCCCTTCTTCTCTCGGATCGCCGCCGCGGGGTCGTCGGCCATGCCGATCGTCTCGGGAGCATGCACGACGGCGAGATCGGGCCCTGATCCCGCGTCGATCTCCGAGCGCAGGACCGCCTCGTCGCCGACGAGCACCACGTCGACTCCGCGCTCCGCGGCGTCGATCGCACCGAGAACGGTCTGCTGCGGGGCGAAGTCCCCGCCCATCGCATCGAGCGCTATGCGGGCCACGTCACGCCCGCCCTCAGCTCGGGAGGACCTCCCGGCCCTTGTACGTCCCGCACTCCTTGCACGCACGGTGCGGGAGCTTCGGGGCGTTGCACTGCGGGCAACGAATGGTGTGAGCGCGGCTCACCGTCCACTTCGCCTTCCGCTGCCGGGTCCGGGAGCGGGACATCTTCTTCTTGGGGACCGCCATGGCGCGCCTTTCACAACCCGGTCGAATACTACGAGTCGAACAGTTCCCGCAACGGAGCGAACGGAGAGTCGGACTCCTCGTCGTGCCCGGCGCAGGAACCGGTATTCAAGTCGCCCCCGCACGTGGCGCAAATCCCGCGGCAGTCGGGACGGCATGTCGGGCTCAGCGGAATGGCGAGAAGCACGGCGTCCCGGAGCGGCGCCTCGAGGTCGGCGACGTCGCCGTCGATGGGATAACCATCGTCGTCGCCTTCCAGGCCGAGCATCTCGGCCATCTCGACCTCGATCGGCTCGGTCCACTCGGTCAGGCATCGGTGGCAGGTGTGGGTGGCCTCGGTCTCGACGGTGCCCCGGACCAGGACACCTCCGGACGCCCCCTGGAGCTCCAGGTCCGCATGGAGATCGGGGCCTGCCCTCGAGAGCTCGAGGGTCCACTCGATGGGAGCGTCGATCGTGACGGGACGCCTTCGCCCCGGATCGGCGAGCAAGTCGGGCACGGGAATGCGGAACGGGGAGTGGTCCCTCATCATCGCCTCGCGGATGGGAGTCAGTCGCTGCGCCGCGCCTGATGCAGTTCGGCGCGGAATCTTCTCACCTGTGAGAGTAGGTCCTGCAGGAAGCCTTCGGTCTGTTCGAAGGCCTCCTCCGAATAGTCCTC
>DATHSA010000005.1:0-14142 GCA_035464675.1 Acidimicrobiia bacterium | reverse complement strand
CGTTTCCCGTTGCCCGTTTGATGGGGGTTCACGTGATTCGCAACCATCCTCCCCGGTCGGTCTCCACGTCGCAGGAGACGGTCACGCAGGACGGGCAACGGGCAACGGGCAACGTGAGAGGGGCCCCGATCCGGGGCCCCTCTCACTGTCAGCAGCAGCCCGGGCGGCAGCCCGTGCAGCAGCCCAGGTCTGCGGTCTCGTCGACCTCGGTCGGACCCATGCCACCTCCTATCGATGGTTGTCGATATGTTGACTCATATATCGACAGCTGTCAATATGTGCGTATGGATGCCTGTTGCTCACCGATTCTCGAGTCGCCCGTCGGCCGCGCCGACGCCGACACCCTGGCCGCCCGCTTCCGCGCGCTGGGCGACCCGGCGCGGCTCCGCCTCCTCTCGCTGATCGCGGAGTGTGGCGAGGCATGCGCCTGCGAGCTGGTCGATCCGGTGGGCGTCTCCCAGCCGACGGTCAGCCACCACCTGAAGGTGCTCCATGAAGCCGGCCTGGTCGATAGGGAGCGCCGGGGAAAGTGGATCCACTACTGGGTCGTCGACGACGCCCTGGCCGAGCTGTCAGGCGTGCTGGCTCCACCGGACCGGTCCGTGCGAGCGGCGGTCTGAACCCACTGACGCCAAATTGCTGACGGCGGGCCGCTCGACGCCGGCTACGCCAACGCCACCAGGTCGAGCATCGACTCGTCGAAGTACACCTGGTCGCCGTCGGGCATGAGGATCGCCCTGTCGGGGCTCAGGTCGGCGACAAAGTCGGTGTCGTGGCTCACCACGATCAGGGTCCCCCTGTAGGCGTGGAGGGCGGCCAGCAGCGCTTCCTTTGCCTGCGGGTCGAGGTTGTTGGTCGGCTCGTCGAGAAGCAGGACGTTGTGGCGGCCCACGACCAGCTGAGCCAGGGCGAGCTTGGTCTTCTCTCCGCCGGACAGGCTGGCGGCGTCCTGGTCGATCTTGTCGGCGAGGAGGAAATGTCCGAGCACGCTCCGCAGGTCCTGGTCGGTCTCGGTCGAGACCGCCCGCATGTGGTCCATCACGGTGCGATCGGGCATGATCTGCTCGTGCTCCTGGGCGTAGTAGCCGAGAGAGGCGCGATGGCCGAGCTCCACCTCGCCGATGTCCGCTTGCTCCACCCCCGCGAGGATTCGCAGCAGCGTGGTCTTGCCGGCGCCGTTCAGCCCCATGATGAGCAGGCATTCGCCGCGCTCGACGTAGACGCCGACGTCGACGAACACCACGTTGTCCCCGAAGGCCTTGGCGAGGCCGATGCCTTCGAGCGGGATCCTCCCGGATGGCTCCGGCTGCGGGAAGCGCACCGCGACCGAACGGCCCCGGGACGCGACCTCGACCAATGACTCCTTCATCCGGTCGGCGCGCGTCTGCATCGACTTGGCGCGCTTCGACATCTTCTCGGTGGTGCCCATGAACCGGCGCACGGTTGCCTCGAGGTCGGCGATCTTGCGCTCCTGCACCGCACGCTCTCGCCGGCGCTGCTCCCGTCGACGCTCGCGCTCATCCATGAAATGCGAGTAATTGCCCCGGTACGACTCGAGCACGCCGTCCTCGAGGGACAGGACCGAGGTGATCGACGCGTCCAGAAGGGGAAGATCGTGGCTGACCAGCAACAGCCCGCCCGAGTACTCCCCCAGGAACTCGACGAGCCACGCCTTGGCATCGAGATCCAGGTGGTTGGTCGGCTCGTCGAGAAGCAGAACGTCCGTCTCGGCGAAGAGGATCCGGGCCAGCTCGACCCGTCGCCGCTGGCCGCCGGACATCGTGCGCACAGCCTGGGTCATCTCGGCGTCTGTGATGCCGAGGGAAGCGCCGAACCGTCGCGCCTCCGCTTCGGCCCGGTACCCACCCGCAGCCTCGAACTCCGCCTCCAGCCGGGCGAAGCGGCGGATCAATCGATCCCGCTCCTCACCCGAAGCCGCCTCCATGGCAGCGCGAACGTCTTCCATGCGCCGCTGGACCCCCCCGATGTCACGTGCCGCGAGGATTCGCTCCAGGGCGGTCGCATCCGGGTGCTCCAGCTCGGGGAGGGACGCCTCCTGCGACAGGTAGCCGATACGTCCCGAAGTGGCCACGGTTCCCTCCCGCGGCGAACGACGTCCAGCGAGCGTCTGCAGCAGAGTCGTCTTGCCCGCGCCGTTCCGGCCGACGAGACCGACCTTGTCCCCGGGATGAAGGGCGAAGGAGGCGTCGGATACGAGGGTGCGGATGCCGGCCTCGACCGCGAGGCCGCGAGCGATGATCACGGGACCGCCAGCGTAGACAGAGGGGCCGGGAGTGAGTGTGTCCGGTGCCGCTCATCGACGACGAACCGGCACCGGACACGAGTCGGCCTTCCTGGAGCGATCCTATCGCGATCGGCCGGCAGTCGCAGGGCGTCCGATCAGCCGAGAATGGCTGATGCCAGCGAGGCGAGCGCCTCCGGCCCGGCGGCGGCCGCCACGACGACGCGATCCACCCCCATTGCGGCGAGTCGCTCGACCGACTCCACGTCCGGGCGGGCCGCCATCGTGATCTCCAGTGCCTCGGGGTCGCGCTCCGACCGCTCGGCCCACTCACGGGCATGCGCCACGAGGACCGGAAGATCCTCGAGAGTCGTCGACGCCGGGTAGAACCCATCACCCAGCTGGCCGGCGCGGCGGGCTGCTCGCTTCGAATGGCCTCCGATCACGATGGGGATCGAACCCCGGGCCGGTTGGGGGCGAACGTACACGTCCTCGACCCTCACGAATTCACCGTCGAACGACGCCACCTCCTGGGACCACAGGGCGCGCAGCGCGCGGATGTACTCGTCGGCACGCTCGCCGCGGTCCTCGAACGAAGCGCCCAGGGCGTCGAACTCCTCCTCCAGCCAGCCGGACCCCACTCCGAGAATCACCCGCCCATCGCTGATCCGATCGAGGGTTGCGACCTGTTTGGCCAGAAGCACGGGATTGCGCTGGGGCAGGACCAGGACGCCGGTGGCGAGTCGCAGTGAGGTCGAGGCCGCGGCTGCAAACGCCAGCCAGATGAGTGGATCGGGGAAGTCGAGGTCTTCGACACCCCCGGCCATCCGCCCGCTCCTGCTGTAGGGATACGTCGATTCATACCCCTTGGGCACCACGACGTGATCCACGGTCCACAGCGACTCGTACCCCGCCTCCTCCGCCGATCCGGCCATCTCGAACACCTGCTCGCGGGTCACCGCCAGAGTGTTGGCGAACATGAGACCGAGTTTCATCGGGCAGCACCTCGTCGGGGGCGACTCGATGGGCGAGCGTAGCCACTGGTCGTTGCCCCATCGAAGGAAGGCAACGGGCAACGGGCAACGGGCAACGGGCAACGATGTCTTGGGTAGCGTGCCCCCATGTCCGATCTCCTCCCCACCCTCGACACCTTCCATTGCTTCGCCTGCAGCCCCACCCATCCCAAGGGGCTGCATCTCCGATTCCGGTCGGACGGGACCGACCGGGTGCGCAGCGACTTCGCGCTCGGAGGCGACTATGTGGGCCTCGGATCGGTCGTCCATGGCGGGATCGTTGCCACGGTGTTCGACGAGGCGATGGCCTGGGTCCTCTACCGGCACCGATACGCTCCCCACCTCACGGCGACGATGGAGATCCGATTCCGGGGCACGATCGCCGCCGACACCCCGCTCGTCGTGACGGCCTGGATCGAAGAGGACCGGGGATCGAGAGTCCGGGTGGCATCGGCTCTGGCTCCCGCCACCGAGCCCGACCGGGTGCTCGCCCAGGCATCGGGCCTCTACGTGCGCGCCCCCGAGTCGGTGATGGGCGACGTCCCGGACGCGCAGCGCCGGGAGCTGCAGGGGGTCTTCGAGGAGTTCCGGGTCTCGGACGCGTCGTAGGCCTCGCCCGTCGCCACACGTTTCCTTAACCTCGGCCCATGACCTCCCCGATCGTCTGGTCACCGTCGCCCGAACAGATCGCCACGAGCAATCTGACGCGGTTCATGGCGGGCCTGCCCGCGTCGACTGAGACCTACGAGGACCTGTGGCGGTGGTCCATCGACGAGCGCGGCGACTTCTGGCAGGCAGCCTGGGACTTCACCGGGGTGATCGCGTCGCGGCCGCCGGACCGCCCTGTGGGTGAGGAGGCGATGCCCGGCACCGAGTGGTTCCCGGGTGCCCGCCTCAACTACGCCGAGAACCTGCTGAAGGGAGATCCCGGGGCCGTCGCCGTCGTCGCGGTCGCAGAGGAGGGAGGGTTCGAAACCATCGACCGGTCCGAACTCCGGCGCCGGGTGGCTGCCGCCCAGCAGGGCCTCCGAGGACTGGGGGTGGAGGCAGGCGACCGCGTCGCCGCGTTGATCACCAACGGGACCGAGGCGGTGGTGGCGATGCTGGCGACGGCGGCGATCGGCGCGATCTGGTCGTCGTGCTCCCCGGACTTCGGGCCACTGGGTGTAATCGACCGCTTCGGGCAGATCGAGCCCAAGGTGTTGATCGCCGTCGACGGGTACCGCTACAACGGCAACACACATCGTGTCGGGCAGACGGTCACCGAGGCACTGGCGTCGATCGACTCGATCGAGCACCTGGTCATGATCGATCGCATCGGGGACCCGCCGCCCCCGGCGGCCGTCCGATGGGACGATCTGCTCGCCCGAGGACCGGACGAGCCCGACTACGCCCAGCTGCCGTTCGACCATCCCCTCTTCATCATGTTCTCGTCGGGCACCACCGGCCGGCCCAAGAGCATCGTCCACGGCGCCGGTGGGACCCTTCTCAAGCACCTGACCGAGCATGTCCTGCACTGCGATCTGAGGACCGGCGATCGCCTGTTCTGGTTCACGACCTGCGGGTGGATGATGTGGAACTGGCTGGTGAGTGGCCTCGCCGCCGGCGCGGCCATCGTCCTCTACGACGGAAGCCCATCACACCCCTCGCTGGAGCGCCTCTGGCAACTGGCCGAACAGACGGGGATCACCCACTTCGGGACGAGCCCGAAGTTCCTCGCCGCCAACGCCAACGCCGGACTCGTCCCACGGGACGTCGCCGACCTCTCGTCCGTCCGCTGGGTCGGATCGACCGGGGCGCCGCTGCTCCCCGAGCAGTTCGACTGGTTCTACGTGAATCTCCCGCCTGCAGTCCAGCTGGCGTCGGTGAGCGGTGGCACCGACATCATCGGATGCTTCGCCATCGGGGTGCCGATCCTTCCGGTGCGCCGGGGCGAGCTCCAGGCACGCGCTCTGGGGATGGCGGTGGAGGCCTGGGGGCCGGACGGCGAGCCGGTCGTCGGCCGAAAGGGCGAGTTGGTGTGCACCAGGCCATTCGTATCGATGCCCGTCGGCTTCTGGAAGGACGATGATGGAGGCCGCTACCACGACGCCTATTTCGCCGAATTCGAAGGGGTATGGACCCACGGCGACTTCATCGAGGTCCGCCCCGAGGGTGGGGTCGTGATCTATGGCCGGAGCGACACGACCCTCAACCCGGGCGGCGTGCGCATCGGCACTGCCGAGATCTATCGGGCGATCGAGCCGATGGACGAGATCGTGGATGCGATCGCCGTCGGCCGTGAGGCCGGGGGCGACGTCGAGGTGATGCTGTTCGTCGTGCTGGCCGACGGCGTCGAGTTGGACGACCGGCTGCGAGACCAGATCGCCGATCGAATCCGTGCGATGACCTCACCCCGCCACGTCCCCCGCCGGATCGCCCAGGTGTCCGACATCCCGTACACGATCAGCGGCAAGAAGGTCGAGAAGGCGGTGCGCCTCGTCCTTGCCGGCGAACCGGTGACGAACCGCGACGCCCTGATGAACCCGGCGGCGCTCGATGCCTTCAAGGAGATTCGGGAGCAGGAACTCGGCTAGCACCGCCCTGCCCCGACCGCAGCGTCGCAGCGGCCAGGACCACACCCCTGGGTCGCGACACGCGCAATTCCTCGAACCGGGTGGCGAGCAGGTCACTGAAGGTCTCTGCGGTGTACATGCACTTGACGACGGCCCCCGACCTCGGTGCGGTTCTCCACTCCGGAACAGCGCGCCAGTCGTCGCCGAATTCGGCGGCGACATCGGGATAGGCCTCCCGGTCGAGCACCGATGCGAAGAAGCGCCCGTCGTCGGCGAGCAGCGCCGCCACGTGGGTGAGCGCGCGATCGGGCCGCCACGCCAGATGGTGGATCACCTGAGTCATCACCACAGCGTCGAACCGACCGACTTCGACTCCCTCGGGAGCCGGCGAGTCTTCGATGTCGTGGTGCACGAATTCGCACCCGATCTTCTCCAGTCCCTCCTGAGTCAGGAACGTTCCCAGCGGCATGAGATCCATCACGGTGACACTGTGCCCGCGACGCGCCAACCAGTACGCCGTCGTCCCGAATCCGGGACCAATCTCCAGGATCCGGCTGGGTGCCAGTGGCGCCAATGCCCGGAAGAGGGCCGGAAGGTACATGCGCTCCATCCGCCGGTACTGGAGGCGGTAATAGGGATCTGCGGCCACCGGCGTGATCGCCATCTGGGCCGCCAGCACCTCGAGGATGCTGCGCAGGCGTCCGAGCATCCTGGCGGAGACTAGACCGCGGCGGCTCCCGTTCCTTGCGGGGAAGTGGGGCCTCCGGGGACCGAATACCATCCCCTCCGGCGTCAGGAAGGGACCATGAACGAAACGCTGGATCGACTCGGCCGCGAGTACTGGGAGTTCACCCTCGAACAGAATCCGACCCAGGCCCTCATGCTGGGTGACCACCGGTTCGACGACAAGGCCGAAGCGGCCTCTCGGGAAGCCGAGGACGATGCAATCCGCCGGCGCCGGGAATTCGCCGCTGCCGCCGAGGCGATCGACCCCGATGTCCTCACCGACGACGAGAGGATCAGCCGCGAGGTCCTCATCTTCGACGCAACCAGCAACGCCGACCTCGACGAGCGCCGCCTCGCAGAGTTCGCCGTCAACCATGCGATAGGGGTCCAGGCGATGATCCCGGTGGCGATCCCTCAGTTCCCCCTGACCGCGCCGGAGCACGCCGAGGCGATGCTCGACAAGTTCCGGGCGATGGCGAAGTCGTTCGATGACTTCGGTGACCGGCTACGCGAGGGCGTCGCCCATGGCCGTACGCCGATGGCTTCCACCGCGAAGAAGACCGTGGAGCAGATCGACGAGATGCTCGCCGTCCCCCTCGAGGAGGACCGGCACCTCGCGCTGCGGGCCCCCCAGGGCTGGGACGGAGAGGCGGCATGGCGTGAGCAGATGGCCGGCGTCGTGTCGGACGTGGTTCGGCCGGCCTACCGGCGCTGGCGGGACACGATCGCCGACGAGGTGATCCCGGCATCGCGACCGGACGACAAGCCCGGCCTCTGCTGGCTTCCCGATGGCGAGGAAACCTATGCCACGACGCTGTGGCGCTTCACCACCACGGACAAGACCCCGGACGAGATCCACGGCATTGGACTCGGCCAGATCGAGCGCCTTGCCGACGAGTACCGCGCGCTCGGCGAGGAAGTGCTCGGCACGACGGACCTCCCGGAGATCTTCTCGCGCCTCCGCGACGATCCCGAACTTCACTTCGAGGACGGCCCGTCGATCGTCGCCGCCTCGGAGAAGGCGCTCGCCAAGGCCAAGGCGGCGATGGGCGACTGGTTCGGGAGGCTTCCGGTGGCAGATTGCGTGGTTGCCGAGACCCCCTCGGGTCCCACCGCCTTCTACTTCCGCCCGGCGGCCGATGGGTCCCGCCCCGGCATGTTCTTCGTGAATACGGCGGATCCGACCCGGTGGGGCAGGTTCGAGATCGAGTCCATGGCCTATCACGAAGGCATTCCGGGACATCACCTCCAGCTGGCGATCTCGCAAGAGCTCGAGAACGTGCCGGAGTTCCGCAAGCACGCCTTCATCAGCGCCTACGCCGAAGGTTGGGGTCTCTACACCGAGCGCCTCGCCGACGAGATGGGCCTCTACTCGGGCGCGCTGGAGCGAATCGGAATGCTGTCGGCGGACTCGATGCGCGCCGGCCGCCTCGTGGCGGACACGGGGCTCCACGCCAAGGGGTGGTCGCGCCAGCAGGCGATCGACTACTTCAAGGACAACTCGCCGATGTCTCTCGGAACCATCGAGGGCGAGGTCGACCGCTACATCGGCATGCCGGGACAGGCCTGCTCGTACATGATCGGACGGCTCGAGATCCAACGGATGCGCCGCGAGGCGGAGGCGGCGATGGACGACCGCTTCGACATCAAGGGGTTCCACGACACCGTCCTCGGGTCGGGGCTGGTGCCCCTCGGCACCCTCGACAGCATGGTCCGGGAGTGGGCAGCGGCGTAGGGCCACAGGAGAAGCGGTCGAGCTAGCCGGACCGCCGCAGACGCTCGAAGTCGTAGGGGATCTCGTGGGTGTCGAGCGGCAGGGTGTACTTGTCCGGATTCTCGTGATCGAAAGGGATGGTCTTGAAGTTCATCCCGACGAAGTCGCGGTCACCCAGGCAGGCGATGGCGTGCCAGACGCCGGCGGGAATCGTCATGAGACGGCGGTGGTGCTCGCTGACGGGAACCTCGGAGATCATGCCCTCTGTGGGCGAACTCTCCCTGCCGTCGAACAGGACCACCATCGCCTCGCCGAACAGGTTGGCGTAACGATCCTCGGTCTCGGCATGTCGGCCCCAGCCCTTGATGATCCCCGGGCGAACTGTGAACACATAGGCGTGGGCCAGCGGATCGGGATGCCAGTTCCACCGCGGGCTGAACAACTCGACGAGGGACCCGCGGGCGTCGGTGTGGGTCGTGAGATCCCGGAAGATGACGCCCTCCGGAACAGGAGCGATGGAACGGCCCTCTGCAGTGACCGTCTGTGGTTGTTTGACCCCCGGAATTCCGGCCATCGCAGAGAGCCTACCGACGGCGGTGAAGTCGGCCCGGGAAAGAGCAGCGTGCCCGGGGCAGGAGTCGAACCTGCACGCCCCCGAAGGGGCAGCGGATTTTAAGTCCGCCGCGTCTGCCAGTTTCGCCACCCGGGCAAGCCTGAGGAGGATATAACGTGACGTCGTGACCGATCAGCCCACCGAGCACACCGTCGCGCTGAGCGACGGTTCCAAGGTGCTCATCCGGCCCATCCGCGCCGACGACAAGGCCGCCCTGACCAAGGGCCTGGAGCGCCTCTCGCCCGAGTCGCGCTACCGCCGATTCCTCCGACCGGTCACCAGCCTGAGCGACCGTGAGTTGAAGTACCTCACCGAGATCGATTACACGAACCACTTCGCATGGGTGGCGGTGAGCCCTGACGATCCCACCGACGGCTGGGGGGTGGCTCGCTATGTGCGAGATCCCAAGGATCCCGAGGTGGCCGAGGCCGCTGTCGCGGTGGTCGACGACAAGCAGCACCAGGGAATCGGCGCCGTCCTCCTCCAGTTCCTGACGGCGAGCGCGATCGCCAATGGGATCCACACCTTCCGGGGTTGGGTCCTCGGCGACAACGTGGAGATCCTTCGTCCCCTGAAGCGGATCGGCGCCACCCGCAAGCCGGACCATGGAGTGCTCCGCATCGAGGTCGAGCTCACCGCGGATTTCGAGGGCTCACCGATCCAGGAGGCACTCCGCGCCGTGGCTCGAGGCGAGTTCCTCCCCGAGCCGAGCGATTGACTGCGGCTACGAGCGATCCCGAACCGCGGACCACGCTCCACAGCCGATCGTCAACCGACGGACCGGCGCCGGTCGCTAGCCTTCGCGGACACCTTCCAGGAGAAACCACGTGCGATTGAAAGTCTTGGGTGCACTCCTCCTCGCGCTGCTCCTCGTCACTGCCGCGTGCGGCGACGACGATGCGACGACGACGACCGCCGCCGCCGGGCAGTCGTGCGAGGTCGCCGACCTCGAGCTGGTCACCGACGGCCAGTTGACGGTGGCGACCGGCGAGCCGGCCTTCCCGCCGTGGGTGAGTGGTATCGACGGCAGCAACTTCGACGAGCCCGAGTCGGGGACCGGATTCGAGGCCGCCCTCGTGTACGCGCTGGCCGAAGAGATGGGCTTCACGAGCGACCAGGTGGTCTGGGTGAGGACCGGATTCGACGAGGCGATCGCCCCCGGCGCGAAGAACTTCGACTTCAACATCCAGCAGTACACGATCACGGCGGACCGCGACGAAGCCGTCGACTTCTCCAACCCCTACTACTCGAATGCCCAGGCCCTGGTGGCGTTCCCCGACTCGCCGGTCGCCGGCGCGACCACGCTCGCCGACCTACAGGATGCTCGACTCGGAGTACAGATCGGGACGACCAGCCTGGACTACGTCGAGGAAGTGATCCAGCCCGGAACCGACGTTCCCGTGTTCGACACGACGGTCGATGCCAAGGCAGCGCTGGAGGCCCGGCAGATCGACGGACTCGTCGTCGACCTGTACACCGCCTACTACATCACCGCCGTCGAGATCGAGGGGTCGATCATCGTCGCCGCATTCGACGCCCCGGCGTCGGAGCCCGACGAGTTCGGACTGCTCTTCGCAGAGGGGAACTCGCTGCGTGACTGCGTGAACATCGCATTGGAGGCGCTCCGCGCCGACGGCACTCTGCAGAGCCTCGAGGACCAGTGGCTGGAGTCGGGGAGCGGCGTTCCCGTGATCTCGGAATAGTGGTCCGCCGGGCAAGTAGGGCGCGCGTATCTCCGAGCCATCGGCGTCAACTGGCAAGGACGCAGGACGAAGGCGCATCAAGGCGATGCGTCGAGGACGAGGACGCCGCCAGGGGCGTCGAGGGCCGGAGAGACGCCGCCGATGCTTGGGCGGCGGTCCACTAAGTGCCGCAACCTTCGATCGATGAGGTAGAGCGCCGGGGCCCGCGAATGCTGTGGCCCCGGCGCTCGCCGCGCCAGACGGAGGAGGGCGGTCGCGCCGCGATCATCGCCGCGATCTCGACGATCGTCGTCTTCGGCCTCATCATCGCCCTCGTCCTCAACTCGGAGGCGTGGCCGGCGGTCCGCCGCCAGTTCTTCAACTGGCGGCACTTCAAGGCGAGCTTCCCCCTGGTGTTGGACGGGTTCTGGCTCGACGTCAAGCTGTTCATCCTCGCCGAGGCCCTCATCCTGGCGATCGGGCTCGCCGTCGCGATCGCCAGGTCGCTGCGCGGCCCAGCATTCATGCCGCTCCGCATCATCACGATCGGCTACATCGACCTCGCCCGGGGCCTGCCCCTCCTCCTTCTGATCCTGCTCATGGGCTTCGGCGTCCCCGCCCTCCAGCTCCCCGGCGTGCCCAACAGCGCCCTCTTCTGGGGAGTGGCGGCCCTGGTCTTCTCATATGCCGCCTACACCGCGGAGGTCTACCGGGCCGGCATCGACTCGGTCCACGAGAGCCAGCGGATGTCGGCCCGATCGATCGGCCTGACCCAGGGCCAGGCGATGTGGCACGTGATCATCCCCCAGGCAGTGCGCAATGTCGTCCCGGCTCTGTTGAACGGATTCGTGAGCCTCCAGAAGGACGTGGCGCTCGTCTTCGTCCTCGGAATCAGGGAGGGGTTGCGGGAGGCCGACATCTACAACGCCCGAACCTTCAACTACACCAGCTACATCGCCGCCGCCATCCTCTTCCTGCTGGCGAGCGTCCCGGTGGCCCGCTTCACCGACTGGTACACCGATCGGCAGCGACGCCGCATCCAGGCGATGAGCACATGACGACGCTCGCTCTGAGGTCGGTCGCCAAGGCGTTCGACGGGACCGAGGTCCTCAGGTCCGTCGATCTGGATGTCGAACCACATCAGGTGGTGTGCGTCATCGGGTCGTCTGGCTCGGGTAAGTCCACACTGCTCAAGTGCATCAACCTCCTCATCCCCATCGACGCCGGTGAGATCCTGTTCGAAGGCGTGTCGGTGACCCGGCGCGGTGTCAACCCGAACGAGGTCCGCCACCGGATGGGGATCGTCTTCCAGGCTTTCAACCTGTTCCCCCACATGAAGGTGATCGACAACGTGACGCTCGGTCCGCGCAAGGTCCATGGCGTGCCCCGCCCGGAGGCCGAAGAAGCCGGACTGGCGCTGCTCACCAGATTCGGCCTGGCGGACAAGGCGAACGAGTACCCCGATCGACTGTCTGGAGGCCAGCAGCAGCGGGTGGCGATCGTCCGGGCTCTCGCGTCGCGCCCGACCCTGCTCCTTCTGGACGAGGTGACATCGGCGCTCGACCCCGAGCTGGTGGGCGAGGTGCTCGGCTTCATCCGGGATCTGAAGGATGAGGGCATGACGATGCTCATTGCGACCCACGAGATGGGCTTCGCCCGCGATGTGGCCGACCTGGTGTGCTTCCTGGACGACGGTGTCGTGCTGGAACAGGGCCCGCCCGGTGAGATCTTCAGCGATCCGTCGAGCCAGCGAACGCGGGAGTTCCTCCAGAGGATCATCGACGCCGGGAGGCTCTGAGTCCGGTCTCCAGCCCATTGGTGAGCCCCGGCGAATAGCCTCGGTCCCGTGCTCGCCATCGACCACGTCATCTTCGTCGTCGAAGACCTCGACCATGCCGCCGCGGAGCTCTTCGATGGGTACGGTTTGGCCTCGGTCGCCGGAGGACGGCACGCAGGTCATGGCACCGGCAACCGCATCGTCCCTCTCGGGTCGGCCTATCTCGAATTGATGGCGGTCCTCGACCCCGTGGAGGCGGCCGACAGCCCGTTGGGCCGCTGGGCGGCTTCCACGGAACGGCCCGGACTGGTCCCCGCGGCCCTCTGCCTGCGCACCGAGGATGCCGACCGTGAGGCGGAGCGGCTGGGCCTGGCAGCGGTCTCGATGAGTCGCATCCGTCCGGACGGCACCGTCCTCTCGTGGCGCCTGGTGGGCGTCGACGAGATGTTCGGCCCCGACCGGCTCCCCTTCTTCATCGAATGGGAGATCGATCCTGACGACCATCCGGGACGCATGGAGGCGACGCACCAGGTAGAGCCCGCCGGAGTGGGCGCCATCGTGGTGACGGGCGACCCCGGTCTGATCCGGGAGCGCCTCGGCGAACACGCCCTGCCGATCGAGGCAACGGCCGGTGAGCCCGGCATCGCCTCGGTGACAGTGGCCACGACCCGTGGCGACATCGTCCTCTGACGGGCTCAGGCCAGATCCAGGACGATCCCATCGAGAAGATCGCGTTCTGACACGAGGGCCTCGCCGTGCCCGGAGACGCGAAGCGCCTCCCGGGCGACGATCGCCCCTCCCAGCAGCACCGGAGCGCGACGGGGATCGAGGGAGGGTATCGACGCGGTCTCTTCCACGCTGAGGGTCGAGAGGTGCGCCACCAGGCGATCGAGGGCCTCCAGGGAGAGCATCGATCCGTGGACGACGTCGGCGTCGTACTCGTCGAGGCCGAGGGAGATCGCCGCGAGACTCGTGAACGTGCCCGCCACGCCGATGACGCGATCGGGTCGCGACGGCAGCCGGACGAGACCGAACATCTCGGCCACCTCCCCGGCCACCTCTGCCACGCGACCCGGCGTGGTGGGCCGCTCGGGCAGCAGGCGTTCGGTGAGCCGCACCGAGCCGACGTCGATGCTCACCGAGTAGACGGGCTCCTCACGCCCGAGGACGAACTCCGTGCTCCCTCCACCGGGGTCGATGACCAGCGACCTCGCCGGAGGCAACCCACGGATGGCCCCGTGAAACGCCAGTGCAGCCTCGTCGATCCCGGTGATGACCTCTACGCGGTGGCCCAATGCCTCGGCCGCCCGCTCGAGGAACTCGAGCCCATCCTCGGCATCGCGCGTCGCCGACGTGGCCACCGCTCGAAGCCGCTCGGCGCCGAGGGCGCTCGCCCGAGCGCCGTAGTCGCGCAGAATCGCGAGCGCCACCCTCACCCTGTCCGGGTCGAGAAGTCTGTTGGCGTCGACACCTCGCCCGAGCCCGACGATCTCCACGGCGCGCTCGACATCGACGATCTCACCGGCGGCCGTCTCGGCCACCAGCAGGCGCACGGTGTTGGTGCCGATGTCCACGGCTGCCACCCTCACGACGGCTCATGCCAGTCGGGGTTGCGGGCGGCGCCGTCGGGCGTCGCGATGACGCAACGGACGGAGCAGTCGAGTGGTTCCACCCATGGCGCCACAGCCTCCCCGACCGGGTTGTCGTTCCCGGCGGAGACATCGGCGTAGTGGGCGTGCAGGCATTTGACCCCCGCCCGGGCGCCGCCCACTCCACCCGCCGGCCGCGGATCGGCGTCCTCGGGCACGAGCGCATCGCGC
>DATHSA010000004.1:0-34657 GCA_035464675.1 Acidimicrobiia bacterium | reverse complement strand
TGATCGGCACTATGAGCCTCGAAGGGGCGCCCCACATCAACCGTGAGTCGCTCGCCGCAAAGGGGCTCACGGAGGCCGAGATCGACTCGATCGAGGGAACCCTCCCCGGTGTCTTCGAGCTGCGTCACGCGTTCAACGTGTTCGTGGTGGGCGAGGCTGCGCTCCAGCGGCTCGGGTTCGACGAGGACGAGTACACCTCGTTCGACTTCGACCTGCTGCGCGCCCTCGGGTTCACCCCGGCCCAGATCGAAGATGCCAACCGCACCATCTGTGGCACGCAGACGATCGAAGGCGCCCCGCACCTGGCGGACCGGCATCTGCCGGTGTTCGACTGCGCGAACAAGAACGGCAAGCATGGTGTCCGCTTCATCCACCACACCGGGCACATCCGGGCGATGGCGGCGGCGCAGCCGTTCATCTCGGGAGCGATCTCGAAGACGATCAACATGCCCAACGAGGTGACGGTCGGCGACATCGAGGACTCCTACGCCCTCTCCGCCGATCTCGGGCTCAAGGCGATGGCGCTCTACCGCGACGGCTCGAAGGCGAGCCAGCCGCTTTCGTCGACGACCGGCGAGGGTGACACCCACGACGACGAGGACGACGCGCTCGTGGAGGCGCTCGACAACGAGGCGCGGGTGGTGACCGGGACGTTCGCGCCGGGGATCAGCCCCACGCAGGCGTACCACGGGGTCAACCGTCCCCGCTTCCTCCTCCCCTCGCGCCGCGGTGGGTGGACCCAGGAGGCGAAGGTGGGCGGCCACAAGATCTTCCTACGCACGGGCGAGTACGACGACGGGACGCTCGGCGAGCTGTTCATCGACCTCGCCAAGGAGGGGGCGACCCTCCGTGGGATCCTGGGCTGCTTCGCCATCGCCGTCTCCAAGGGCCTCCAGTACGGGGTTCCCCTCGAGGAGTACGTCGAATCGTTCACCTTCCAGACGTTCGAGCCCCGCGGGATGGTCGAGGGTCACCCGAACATCAAGATGGCGAACTCGATCATCGACTACGTGTTCCGCGCACTCGGAATGGAGTACCTGGGCCGGACCGACCTGGTGCAGGTGCCCCCGAAGGACGTCGGTGAGCTGCCCGAGCCCCCCAGCGGGCTCGCGGTGGATGCCGGCATCCAACTCGGCCTCGACGAAGACATGCCGGCGACGGCTCCGATCAACCACCCCGCGGTGGCCAAGCCCCAGCCGGCGCCGGTGTCCAACGGCAAGGGCCATGCCAACGGGAAGGGCAACGGGCACGCCCACGCGGCCGCGGGCTCGATCGCGGTGACGGCGAAGGGCACGGCGACCTCCACGCAGACTGCATCGGTGCAGACGGCGCTGGGCGACATGATGGGTGACGCCCCGCTCTGTGACACGTGCGGCCACATCACGGTCCGCAACGGGTCCTGCTACCGCTGCCTCAACTGCGGCAACTCGATGGGCTGCAGCTAGGCCTGCTGGACGCCTCGTTCTCCGAGCACCTGCCGTGACCTCCTCGGCCTCGGTGGGGAAGACCTGCCTGCCAGGACTGCCCGCATCCGCACCACCGAGAGAAGATCGGGAGCGGAGCCTACGGAGGCGAATCGGAAGGATCGCAGCCGATCGGAGGCTGAGCCGTCAGCCCTCGACCAGGACGGTCCCCGGCCGATAGGTGGCCCAAGCGAACCAGAACGTGTCGAGATGGTGGATCTGATCGAGCGTCGCGCCCTCCAATGGACCTTCGATCGCACGTCCGGTGATGTCCCACTCCGTCCCGGTCTCGAGGTCCACGAATGTGACGTCCTCGGTCACGAAGGTCAGGATGGTGCCCTCCACTGCCGGTGAGAAGACACCGACCGATCCCACGTCCCTCCCGACGTCGACACCGCGGCCTTCGACGGCGCTCACCTGCCCGGACGTCCCGAAGATGACCCCCTCGATGTCGCCGACGGAGCCCCGGGTGGCCGTCGCCGACCCACTCGCCAGCGAGTCGAGCGTCCAGGCCTTGGATGCACCATCCAACTCGACGCCGACGATGCGCTCCATAGCCCTGGCGCGGTCGTCGGGGTTCCCCCTGAAGAGGAAGGGGTAACCGTCCGGATCGTCGTACCCGACATAGGGGTTGGCCCCATAGGGACGGTCGTGCCCCGTCGCCTCCCGATCGAGCACCAACGCATCCGGGAACGACTCCTCCAGGTCGCTCCACGCGAGCAACGGAGAGGGGATGCGCTCCAACTCGTGGCCGGCCAGCACCCCTGCCACCGCCCTGCCGTCGTAGTGGGTCCAGAGCGACTCGGTCAATCGGTCGTACATGACGAGCGCCGACGCGTATAGCCGACCGGATGTCCCGAACGTCGTGATGTGGCCACTGATGGTTCGCCGGTAACTCACCGCCGAGTTGCACAACGGGCAATACGTGACGGAAACGGGAACACCGCCGACGACGTCGTTGACGATCTCATGCCAGATGAGGATCTGAACGGGATAGGCATGGGTCTCGCCCGCCAACGTCAGATAGACGACCGCCTCGTGGTCGTCGAGCCATTCGTCTGCCTCTCTCACAGAGACGAACTGCGGAGAGTCGATCGGCGGAATGCCGTCCGGCGGCGGTCCACCAGAGATGATCGCCTCTGGATCGACGAGCGGTGCCGGAAGGTCGGGGTGGGTGATGTCGTCGAGGGCGGACGGGCCGTCGAGATCCACCGCAGACTGCGTCGTGGTCGTGGTCGGTCCGGTGGTGGACCCGCCGTCGGGCCTCGCGATCTCCTCGCCGGCATCTGCGCACGCCGCGACCGCAAGGGTCGACGCCGTCAGCACTGCGATGAACCTCATGATGCTGAGAACGCCTCTCCACGCCCTCGAATGGCAGGATTGTCGCGTAGGCGACAATCTGGAGTCACCATGACGACAGCACACGACCAGCACATGGCATGGATGGCACGCTCCTTCGGCCGGCCCGACTACCTCCCACTCGACCCATCCGACCTGGAGCTTCTCCGCGGTGTGTCAGGAATGGTGAAGCACCGGGCCGGGGGGCACCTGTTCCGGGAGGGCGAACCTGCCAGAGCGGCCTTCCTGCTCGAGCGTGGCGAAGTGGAGCTCTACCGATCACCATCGCATCGTCCTCGCGTGATCTCACGCATGGGTCCCGGCTCCGTGCTGGGGGACATCGCGATGTTCGAGGGACGGGAGTACATGTCCTCCGCCCGGGCCACCGACGATGTGACCGCGATCTCCTTCCCCAGGGACGAACTCCTGCCGGAGCTGGCACGACACCCGGCGCTCTGCCTGAGGTGGCTCGTTGCCGGGCTCAGGCAGTTGGAACTGACTCAGAGCCGGATACTCCACCTGATGCACAAGACGGTCCTCGGCCAGGTCGCCGACCTGCTGCTCGAGGAGTCGCGACGCCGAGGAGGCGAGGTCGGGCTGTCCCAGGAGGCGATCGCCACCCTGCTCGGGTCCAGCCGCCAGTCGGTGAACCAGGCGGTGCGAAGACTGCGCGAGCTCGGCGCAGTCGTGACGGGTTACCGGCGAATCACGATCGTCGATGCGGCGACACTGGGCCGCGTCGCCAGAGAGGACCAGTCCGCCTCATGAATGCCCGATTCGTGACCGACGCCGGCCTGGCAGTGGCGCCGGTGACAACAGAGCAGATGCGTGAGCTCGACCGAACTGCGATCGACGGTCCTGGGCCGACCCTCCAGCAGATGATGGAGAACGCCGGTCGGACGATGGCAGAACTCACGCGAAGGTCGCTCCAGGCCGGCCAGGTGCTGGTTCTTGCGGGACCGGGCGGAAACGGAGGCGGTGGATTGTGTGCGGCCAGACATCTGGCAAATGGGGGCGCGAAGGTCACCGTCGTCCTGACGACCGATCGACCGGGACCCTCGGCGATGCAACAGCTCGAGCTGTTCCGAGAGACTGGCGGAGCAGTGATGGAGGGCGGCGAGCTGGACGGCCTCGAGCCCGAGGTCGTCATCGACGCGATGATCGGATATGGCCTGGACGGACCGCCGCGCGGTGCCGCCAACCGATCCATCCGCTGGGCCAACGCTCAGGACGCCATGGTGATCGCCCTCGATCTCCCCTCCGGCTTGGACGCGACGACCGGCTCGGCTGCCGGTGCGGTCATACGCGCCACGAAGACGTTGACGCTCGCCATGCCCAAGACCGGCCTTTCGGCCGCCGAGGTGGGTGACCTCTGGCTCGCCGACCTCGGCATCCCCGAAGGGGTCTACCGCTCCGCCGGCATCGACACGGCCGGTGTGTTCGAGACCTCACACCTGGTTCACCTCTCAACGCGCTAGTCCGGACCGGCTCCTGGCAAAGCGTCGCGGTCCGCGCAGCATGCGTCGTCGCACGGCTGGCATGGGGGCTACGGTCGCCGGATGGCCGACCCCATCGCGACCCGGATCCGCCGCGACATGGCCGGCCTGACTCGCGACCATCCGATCTTCGCCTCCATTCCCCGGCCGGTCCCGGTGGAGGTCCTCGACACCGGGTTTGCCGGCATGATCCATCTGATCCTCGGACAGCAGGTCTCGATCGAGGCCGCCGACGCCATGTATTCCCGGCTCTCAAGCACCCTCGGGCAGGTCCGGCCCGAGCCGATCCTCCGGCTCGATGACGCCACGATGCGTTCCTATGGCTTCACCCGCATGAAGGCCGGGTACGCCCGCGATCTCGCCGAAGCCGTGATCGGCGGCCTCGACCTCGACGCAGTCGCAAGGACCGACCCGGAGGCGGCGATCGGGACCCTCACGGGCCTGCGCGGGATCGGACGCTGGACGGCGGAGTGCTTCCTCCTCTTCTGCGCCGGGCATCGTGACGTCTTCCCCGCCGGCGACCTCGCGCTACGCCGCGGATGGCAGGAACTCGACGGATCGACGAAGACGCCGAGCGAGAGGGAGCTGCGTGCCACCGCTGAAGCGTGGGCCCCACGCCGAACCGCGGCCGCCCATCTCATCTGGCATGCCTATCTGCGCCGGCGCGGCCGGCGGTAGCGCTCAGGCAGCCCGTCGCTCCCACACATGCCACTCCCAGAGGAACGTCCGCCCGGAGGCGATCTCGCTGAGCCCGGTCGCCACCGCCCTTCGAGCGATCTCGTCGGTCGGATGGACGAAGACCCGGAACGAGTTCCTCATGAGTCGAAGGAACCCGTTGATCGTCCGGATCCCGAACCGCACCCACCACCGGTCTCGGGGGTATGACATGGCCAGAAGCCTCCTGGCGCGAGTGGAGGCCGAATCGACCATGCCCGGCATGTCGGGGTAACAGCAGACCACACGATTCAGAAAGACCAGATCGGCCGCCGGTGCCTCTGGGTCGGCGACAAAGTCGGCGGTGCGCCACACGACACGACCCGCCATCTCATGCTCGGCAAGGAGCTCGTGACCGATCCTCTCGTGGGCCGGCGAAAGGTCGTAGGCCACTCCAGATGCTGCTCCGGCCTTCATCAACTCGATCTGTGCGCCGCCGACGCCGGCGCCCACTTCCAGCACCGTCGCTCCGGCCACTCCCCGCTCGCGCAGCGCGTCCACCATCGGACGCGCCGTGGAGTCGAGTCCCTTCCGCCGGTAGGACCGGGCGGCATGGCGGGCTTCCTTCGAATTGAACACCTTGCGGTATCCGGAGGGATCGCAGCAGTTCGCCATGGAGGAAGCGTAGGTCGCACTTCGCCCGTCGCCCGTCACCCGTCACCCGTCGCCCATGCCGCATTCCCGGGGGATTACCGCCGTCGCGTAGACGGACGCGGCGGGGCAGGGGCCCCGCCTGCGGAGGAGAGCCGACCAGCGACTGTTCGGCGGCGAAGCCGCCGAAGTCGGCTCGGGAAGAAGACACTGCAACACCGGGGCACCCTCCGGTGTTCTCTGGGACGATGACGACGATGACCGCCGACCCGCTCGCTGCACGGCTCGCCGAGGACCTCGACGGGGCCTTCCCCGACCTCGTCAGAAGGATGAGCCCGGGCCTCTACTCCGGTGCCTTGCGAATGCTGGGCAATGCCCGTGACGCCGAAGAGGTGGCTCAGGATGCCCTGGTACGCGCCTACCGGGCGCTGCAGCAGTATCCCGAGGATCGAATCCGGGAGCTGCGGCTACGCGGATGGGTGTGGACGATTGCGGCCAATCTGTGTCGCAACCGGCTGCGCTACCGCGCCAGGCGCCGTGAGAGGTCCCTCGACGGAATGGACGTCCCCGACGACGGGACCGGCCCCGAGGGGCAGGCGCTCTCGGACGAAGCCCGGTCCGAGCTGGCAGGGCGCCTGCTCGACCTCCCATGGGAGGCGAGAGCGGCCATCGTCCTCAAACACGTTGTCGGCCTCTCCTACGCCGAGATATCCGAAGCCATCGGCCGTCCCACCGGTACGGTCCGATCCGACGTCTCCCGCGGGCTGGCACGCCTGCGCGAGGCCCTCGAGGAGGAACGATGAACCTCGAAGACACCTTGAAGTCGCTCGCCGCCGACGCTCCCGAGGGGCTCACCGGAGCGGTGCTCGCCGAAGTCGGCCTGGCCGACCGGTACGCGGTGCACCCCGGACCGATCGGTGATGTGTTCGTGGCGTTCAACGAGCGCGGCGTCACCGCCGTCGACCTCGCCGAATCGGAAGACGACTTCGAGCGCCGCCACCTGTCGACCCACGGCCGGCCCGCGGTGCGGGTCGACGACCTGCCCGAGGTCCTCGCCCGTCATGTGGACAACGCGATCAAGGAGGGCCGTCCGGGCAGGCTTCCCGTCGATCTCTCCGGGCTCACCGAGTTCCAGCAGGCGGTGCTGCGTCGTGCCGCCACCATCCCCCGCGGCGAGGTCCGCCCGTACGGGTGGATCGCCAAGGAGATCGGACGACCCCTCGCGGTGAGGGCGGTCGGCTCGGCCCTCGCCCGGAATCCGGTCCCGGTGATCATCCCCTGCCATCGGGTCGTGCGAAGCGACGGCACGCTTGGCAAGTACTCCCTCGGGGCCGACGAGAACAAGCGGGTTCTCCTCGAGATGGAGGGGATCGACGTCGACGGCCTCTCGAACCTGGCGGCGCGGGGAGTTCGCTTCGTCGGTAGCGACACCACGCACATCTTTTGTCACCCGACGTGCCGGAACGCCCGACGGATCACCGACGCCCACCGCGTCGAGTTCCACTCCGAGGCCGACGCCGAACACGCCGGGTACCGGTCGTGCAAGGTCTGCCGACCCGCCCAGGCTGCGTGAGGGACGGCGACAGGAACAGGTACCCGATTTGCGGGCATCAAGAGCGTCGCAGAACGGGTCGATACCCAGTCCGATGGACTCGCCCCACATCAGCGGCGCGGAGGCGATCTCGCGCGACACCGCTGCCTCCTCCGTCTCGCCTCGTGTTGATCGCCCGGCTCTCCGGGCTGCAGCACTGGTCGCCTCCGTGGGGCTGGGGCTCTGCCTTCTTGCCTTCTTCGCCACCGGACGGACGGCTTTCCTCGTCATGGCAGGGCTCTCGGCGGCGATCGGCACCGCCTCGTGGCGGGCATCCAGCCGCCGACAGGGGGCCGTCGAAGACGTGACCCAGCGTCGCGAGGTGGAGGCAATCGCCCACATCAACGCCGCCAGGTTCAAGACGCTGTTCGAGAGGGCGCCGATCGCGCTGTGGGAGGAGGACTTCACCGCGGTGGCCCAGGCGCTCCAGCAGCTGCGGGCGAGAGGAGTCCATGACCTCCGCGACCACCTGGACTCCCATCCCGACGAGGCCCGCGGCCTCATCGCACAGGTCGCGTTCATCGATGTGAACCCCGCCGGCATCCACCTGATCGGGGCATCCTCGAGGGAGGACGCTCTCGACCGCGTCGTCCCTGCCGATCCACCCCCGGAACTGATCGCCTCGTTCATCGAACAGTTCGTCGCGGTGTGGGAGGACCGCGATCACCTCTCTCTCGAGATCGCCGGCCTCACCGTCGATGGTCGGCCGCTCGACCTCTCCCTCCATTGGGCGGCCACCCGGGACGCAGACGGGAAGCTCGACGTCAGCCGGGTCATCGTCGCGATCACCGACATCGGCGTCGTTCGCCGAGCCGAGCGGGAGCTCGCCGCCCTCGTCGCCTCGAAGGACGAACTGGTTGCTTCGGTGTCGCACGAGCTCCGCACCCCGATCACCACCATCTACGGCATGGCGTTCGAGTTGCGCGAGAACGCCGCCGACTTCACTGCCCAGGAGACGGGCGAGCTGATCGAGATCATCGCCGAACAGAGCCGGGAGCTCTCCCACATCGTCGAGGATCTGCTGGTGGCCGCCCGGGCCGACCTCGACACGCTGGCAGTCCGTCCCGAGCTGATCGACCTCGAATCGGAGATCGAGCAGATCGTCGCCACGTCTGCCTCCACGTCGGCCCCGGTGGTCGATGTGCCCGGCGGCGAACGCGCGTGGGCAGACCCACTCCGCTTCCGTCAGATCATGCGAAACCTCCTCACCAACGCCCGCCGCTACGGAGGTGAGTCCGTGACGATCCGGTCCACGGTCGGCCCGGCCGTGGTCCACATCCAGGTGATCGACTCGGGGCCCGGGATCTCCGAGTCCGACCGTGAGGCCATCTTCGAGCCCTATGTCCGGGCGACGAGTGACCCCGCCATCCCCGGCTCGATCGGGCTCGGGCTCCCCGTGTCCAGGCGACTGGCCCGGCTGATGGGGGGCGATCTCGTCTACCGGTACGAAGGGATGAGCGTCTTCGAACTGACTCTGCCCGCCGCGGCCCACCGGGCAATCGCCGTCTAGGGGCGTCTACCCGCCTCCGGACTCCTGGTCCTCTTCCGGCTCCTCCTCGGTGAGTGGCGACTCCACGACCTCGTGTCGCCGGAGGTAGGTCGACACGAACGCCTGGACCGTCGCGGCCACCGGGAGGGCCATCAGCGCGCCTGGCACGCCCATCAACGTGCCGCCGGCGATCGCCGACCCGAAGGACACCGCAGGATGAAGGCTCATCGTCCTCGCCGTGATTCGGGGAGCGAGCAGGTAGTTCTCGAACTGCTGGTACACGGCCACGTACACGGCCACCGCGATGGCCTTGCCCGGGCTCTCCAGGAGGGCGATGAGCAGGGGCAGAGCACCACCGATGTAGGTCCCGACCACGGGGACGAACTGGCTGAGAACACCCATCCACAGGGCCAGAGCCAGAGCGAAGGGCAAGTCGATGATCCTGAAGACGCCCCACCCGACGAGCGCCGACAGCCCGGCGAGGAGAGCACGGGAGTAGAAATACCCGCCGGTCTTCTCGATGGCGATCTCCCAGACCCGGAGCACCTCGAGCTGGCGCCGTGGCGGGAGCAGTGAGCACACGGTCCGTCTCAACTTGGGGCCTTCGGCCGTCATGTAGAAGGTGAAGAGCCCGATGGTGAGCAGCTGGAAGATGGTCCCCAGCAGGGTCTGGCCGACCCCGAAGATGCGTCCGGCGATGTCCGAGCCGAAGCCGGTTATGTCGGTGCGGGTCTCCGAGATGGCCTCCTCGATCCGTTCACCGGAGAAGTCGATGCCGAAGCCCGCCAGGAACTCCGACAGCCGGTCGATGTACTCCGGGAGCCGCTCCACGAGCAGGGAGACCTGATCGACGATGAGCGGGATCATCAAGCCGACGAACGCCCCCAGGGTGAACACCATCGTCAGGAACATCAGCCCGGTGGCCAGCCCGCGCTTCCATCCCTTGCGCGCCAGGTAGTTGACGGCGGGCTCGAGCGCCACCGAGAGGAACAGGCTGATCAGCAGGATCACGATCAGCCCGCGCAACCGCCGGGCGATGTTCAGCACCGCAAAGAGTCCGACGATGATGGCCACGATCATCGTCAGGAGCCGCGGGATCCAGGCCGGCATGCCCCGGCGACCGGCCGTCACGACACGTGCTCTGAGATCACGCCGGGAGGGTACTCAGGGGAAGCGACCAGCTTCCAGCCAATGATCACCATCGCTCGAGTCGCCGAACCGGGCAGACTCGGGGGTATGGAACCTCGCGACGACGTGGAACGGGCCGTGATCGCGGATCTCGTGCGGCTGGATGCCGACTACGAGGCATTTCCCATCGAACCCGAGTTCGCCGACACGGCGGCGTTCTGTGAGCGATACGGGTTCGCTCAGGACGAGTCGGCGAACGCCATCGTGATCGCGTCGAAGAAGCCCGCGGGAGTCAACGCGATGTGCCTCGCCCTGGCCACGACGCGCCTCGATGTCAACCATCGGGTACGGGACCTGCTCGGGGTTCGCAAGCTCTCCTTCGCCACACCCGAGCAGACCCGGGAGCTCACGGGGATGGAGATCGGCGGCGTCACCCCGTTCGGGCTGCAGAGGGTGCTGCCGACCTATGTCGACGACCGGATCGTTGCTCTGCCCCGTTGCATCGTCGGCGGCGGAAGCCGATCGATGAAGGTGTCGGTCGATCCCGAGGTCTTCGCCAGGATGGAGGGAGTCGAGGTGGTCGCCGGCCTCGCCGGCGACTGACGCCTGGTCTCCTGCCGAGACGGCGAAGTCGACTCGGGCGGCGGCGTTAGCCTTCGGGATATGACCTACCGCGCCCCTGTCGCCGACATGTTGTTCGCCCTCGAGGTCGTGGGACTCGATCGGGCGCTCGAACTCGAGCCATTCGGCCAATTCGACCCGGCGACCCTCGGCGGCGTCCTCGAGGAGGCGGGGCGCTTCATGGCCGAGGTGATCGCACCCATTGGCCCCACCGGGGACGCGGTCGGCACGGTCCTCGAGGCCGACGGCTCGGTGGCCACTCCTCCCGGCTATCGAGAGGCCTACGCGAAGTTCGTCGACGCGGGCTGGCCGGCGGCGGCAATGCCTCAGGAGTGGGGTGGCGGTGGGCTTCCCTGGGCGGTGGGTGTCGCCCTCCAGGAGATGCTCACCGCGTCGGACATGGCCTTCTCGCTGTGCCCGATGCTCACCTACTCGGCGGACGAGATGCTCCTCCAGCACGGCTCGGATGAACAACGCGCCACCTATCTGGGGAGACTGGTCTCCGGCGAGTGGACCGGGACGATGGTCTTGACCGAGCCGCACGCCGGCTCCGACGTCGGGGCCCTGTCGGCGAAAGCGGTTCCGGCCGGGGACGGCTCCTACCGCATCACGGGCACGAAGATCTTCATCACCTGGGGCGACCACGACCTCACCGACAACATCGTCCACATCGTCCTGGCCCGGACCCCCGACGCACCACCCGGAACCAGGGGCATCTCCTGCTTCATCGTCCCCAAACGGCTCGTCGGGCCCGACGGCGCCGCCGGCGAGCCCAACGACGTCACGACCGTGTCCCTCGAGCACAAGCTGGGGATCCACGCCAGCCCGACCTGCGTCCTCTCGTTCGGAGATCGCGGCGAGGGGGCGGTCGGATACCTCATCGGCGAGGAGAACGAGGGGATGCGGTACATGTTCACGATGATGAACAATGCCCGCCTCCAGGTGGGCCTCGAGGGCCTGGCAATCGCCGAACGGTCCTATCAGGCGGCCGTCGCCTACGCCTCCGAGCGCACCCAGGGCAAGGCCATCGACGACGAGGCGCGGCCCTCCCCCATCGTGCGACATCCCGACGTCAGGCGAATGCTGATGATGATGCGTGCGCAGACCGAGGCCATGCGATGCGTCATGTACCGCAACGCGCTCGCCATCGACCTCGCCGCGCATCACCCCGATGCCGCCGTGCGCGACGCCGAGGAGGACATCGCCGGAATCCTGACCCCGGTGTCGAAGGCCTGGGGCACCGACCTCGGGGTGGAGATGGCCTCGATGGCGATCCAGGTGCATGGCGGTGTGGGGTATGTCGAAGAGACCGGCATCGCCCGCCTCTGGCGAGACTCCCGCATAGCCCCGATCTACGAGGGCACCAACGGGATCCAGGCAATCGATCTGGTCACCCGGAAGCTCCCGCTCGCCGGAGGCGACGCGATCCGGTCGCTACTGGCCGAGGCGCGTGGCGACGCCGACGCCCTCGACGGCGAGTTGACCGGGATTCGCGAGCATCTCGTCGCCGCGCTCGACGCCACCGGCAAGGCCACCGATGAGCTGCTCGGCGCCCTCGACGGAAGGCTCGGCGATGCGCTGTCTGGCGCCACCCCTTACACCACGATGCTCGGGATCACCCTGGGAGGCTGGATGCTGGCGCGCTCCGCCCGAATCGCCTCGGAGATGGATGCCGGTGAGTTCGCGTCCAGCAAGGTCGCCACCGCCCGGTTCTACGCCGACCACGTCCTCTCCACGGCGCCGGGGCTCCTCGCCGGAGTGCTCGCCGGGCGTGACACCACCTTCGGAATCCCCGAGGAGTCGCTGGGGCGCACCTAGAAACGTCAGATGACCCCGCCGGGGCCGACCCGCCGGAGAGTTGGAGTCGTGCGGAATGCTCGAGGCGGGAAGCGGGAGACCCGGCGACCCGACCACGAGAACTACAAAACCGTCTTACGCGCCGGATGCGCGCGTAAGACGGAGGGGTTCTGCCGTCTGCCGTGGAAGCTCGTCTAGGGTCTCCCACCCCTGACGAAAGGCTCGCTCCGTGGCCAAGCAGTATTCCTCCCAGCCGGAAATGACCATCGAGCCGGGTGGGGACTACTCGGCGACGCTCCATACCTCGCTCGGCGACATCTCGATCGAGTTCATGCCCGACCACGCACCCGTCGCCACCAATTCGTTCCTGTTCCTCGCCGACGAGGGCTTCTACGACGGCGTGATCTTCCATCGGGTGATCCCGGGCTTCGTCATCCAGGGAGGAGACCCTACGGGCCGCGGCACAGGGGGCCCCGGATACCAGTTCGAAGACGAACTCGATGGCGACGGCACCTACACGCGGGGCACGGTGGCCATGGCGAATGCCGGTCCCAACACCAACGGCTCCCAGTTCTTCATCTGCCACGCCGACGTCGGGCTGCCGCACAACTACACGATCTTCGGGAAGGTCACGGCGGGCATGGACGTCGTCGACTCGATCGCCAGTCTGCCCACCGGGGGTGACGATCGCCCCCACGATCCGCCTGCGATCGAGTCGGTGACCGTCGAACGCTGATCGTCCCGAACGAGGCGGCGCAGGGGAAACCGCAGGTACGGCGAGATCACCTTTTGGTCGGTGGCGCTTCGTATGCGGCAATGGCCTCGCGTCGGGCCTCGGCGTGATCGACGATCGGCAGCGGATAGTCGACACCGAGGCGGACACCGGACAACTCGCCGTCGGCGAGTAGCCACGGTGCGTGGACCCCGGGGCCGTCGATGGCCCCAAGCTCCGGCACCCAGCGCCGAACATGTTCCCCGTCGGGATCGTGGCGCTCCGCCTGCAGGACCGGATTCATCACGCGGAAGTACGGAGCCGCGTCCACTCCGACACCGGCCACCCACTGCCAGTTGATGACATTCTGCGGCAGGTCGCCGTCGACGAGCAGCCGTCGGAAGTGACGCTCCCCGAGTCGCCAGTCGATCAGCAGATCCTTCACGAGGAACGACGCGGTGATCATCCGCAGCCGATTGTTCATCCATCCCTCCGCGGCGAGCTGGCGCATCCCTGCGTCGACGATCGGAAAGCCGGTCTCTCCCGCCTTCCAGCGACGCAGGCCCTCGGGGTCGTCTCGCCAGCGCACCTGCTCGAACCGGCGGTCGAGCGGCCGGGTTGCCAGGTCGGGGTCAGACTGGAGCAACTGGGCACAGAACTCCCGCCATGCCACCTGGCGGAGAAAGGCGTCGGCACCGGCCTCCGACGCCGCGACCGCGACCATCCGCGGCGAGATCACGCCGAAGCGGAGGTCCGTCGAGAGACGCGATGTGGCGTCGCGGTCGAGGCGGTCTCGATCGGCGGCATAGTCGTCGCTTCGCTCCAGGAACTCGTCGAGTCGACGCCGGGCTCCCGCCTCGCCCTCCGACGGATCAGCAGTGACCCCGCTCCCCGGGTCGTCGGCGACGCGCGCCCCGCCCGGATCGGGCCAGGCGTCGACCGGCGTGCCTCGCCAACGTCTGAAGAAAGGCGAGAACACCCGGTAGGGCCCACCCTTCCCCGTCGTGACCGACCCGGGGGCATGGACGTAGCGGCCGTCATGAACTGCGAGCGGCACCAGGTCCGAGACGGCGGCATCCCGGACCCCTGCATAGGGGGTGACATCGGAATTGACGTGCACCGCCCCGGCACCCAGGGTCTGCGCCAGCCGGGGCACGATCTCGACCGGATCACCCTGCTCGATCCGGAGCCGCCCGCCATGACGGGCGAGGGCCCGATCGAGGGCAGCGAGATGCGCCAGCAGCGCCCGGCGGCGCATCCGGCCGGCAGAAGCCATGGGACGGGGATCGATCACGAACAGGGCGGTGACCTGGTCCGCCGAGGCCGTCGCCGTGGCCCAGGCCGGGTTGTCATCGAGCCGGAGGTCGGCCCGGAACCACGCGATCGCGTGACTCACTCAGATCCCCGGAGCATCCGGGGAGCCCCCGCCGAACAACCGGGGCACTACAGGTACTGCCCGGGAGGAGTTGCCTCGCCCGCCTGGTGGTGCTGCGCCTCGATTGCACGCATTCGCATCTGCTGCAGCTGGTTGGCGGCGGCGGCCTGCTGGCTCCACAGGGTGGCCTGGATGCCCGCGAAGAGTCCCTCCAGCCACCCGACGAGTTGCGCCTGGGCGACCCTGAGCTCGGCCTCGCTCCCGGTGTCCGCCGAGACGGGCGCGAACAGCTCGTTCAACTCGTCGCGGAGATCGTCGGACAACACGTCCTGCATCTCGGCGAGGGTCGCCTCGTGGATCTCCACGAGTCTGCGGCGGCCGGCGTCGTCCATCGGCGCCTGACGGATCTCCTCGAGCATGGCGCGGGTCATCGAAGCGATTCGCATCAACTTCGGGGCCTGGGCGAAGGAGACGTCGTCCTCGGACTCCTCGCCTTCGACGGGCACGGGCGTGTTGGGGTGATCGACCATGGCGTCAGGATACGGTCCTCAGCCGATCACCCTGCAGCGGGTGGACAAGAGGGCGTCAGCGGAGGCGGATCGACAGGCAGGAGAGTCCACCGTCGGCGCGACGGAACTCGGACACGTCGCAGGAGGCGACCTCGTAGCCCAACCCGGAGATGATCGCAGCGGTGCTCTCGTGACCGGCTGCGCAGAGCACCCGCCCGTCCGGGAGGCGAACGACGTTCGCCGCCTCGGGATCGTCGCCGGAGGCTTCGACGACGCGCAGGCCGCCGAACAGGTCCCGGGACCCGGCTGCCGGATGCCACAGCACCGTCTCCCCGTCCAGCGCGCTGACGGCCGACTTCAGATGGAGAGGCTCGGCAGCGGGGACCGGGACGAGCCGCCGGGCCTCACGGCGGCACACCGCGGCGAGCACCTCGGCTCCGGCTGCATCGGTGCGGCGGCCCACTCCCACGAAGACGGTCGCCCCCACCTGGAGCACGTCTCCGCCGTCGAGGGTCCCCGCTTCCATGTGCTCCACCTCGGTGTACTCCGAGAGCGCCCCCGCCACCGGACCGCCCTCGCCGCGCCGCGAGGGATGTCCCGATCGCGAAATCAGCGCGGTGGCTCCGATGACGACGGCGGAGTCCTCGATGAAGCATCCGTCAGGATGCGTCTCGTCGCCCGGTACGACCCGAATGGCGAATCCGCCGGCGGCGAGGGCGTCCCGGTAGGCAGCATGCTGACGGCGAGCCCTTTCGGGGTCGAGCGGCGGCACCGGCGCATGGCGGGTGAGCGCCGATGCGAACGAGTCGGTGACCTCGCGAACCAGGGCCAGCGGCGGCACGTGCGCTGTCAAGGACTAAGGGATCGACACCAGGTAGTCGTCGGCGTCGTCGGACCACTCCATCTCCACGACCCCGCGCGCCGCAGCCGCCCGGGTGAACTGGAGGAATCCGTTGTATCCGTAGGCCTTCTCGCTGAACCCGGACTCGATCTTGCGAATCGCGTCCTTCAAGCCGGACAGTGGCGCGGAGCCCGACTTCGCCTTTTCCACGACCTTGGTGAGCAATGCGAACGCTTGCTCTTCCTGGCCGCCCTCCTCCCTGAAGAAGACCTCAGGGTCTCCGCGGGCGGAGCCCTCCGACAGCTCGACCACGCCGCGTTCCTCGAGGTGGCGAAGCATCTCGCCGAAGGCTCGGAATCCGTGGTCCGCCTCGGTGAAGGTCGGGTCCTTGCGGAGGAGAGCCCGCTTGAGGTTCGACGCCAGCACGACGCCGTCGGCCGATCGCTGGAGCCCTGCCAGCGTCTGGGTGATGAGGCGCTCGAGATTCGGCGCCTCGTCATCGGATTCCTGGGGCTTCTGCTCGGCGGCTGCCTCGCCCCTGCTTCGCCGTTGCCGACGGCGGGGTGCCTCGACGCCCTCGAGGGACTCGTAGAAGAGGAACTCGTCGCAGGCAGGGGGAAGCAGCGCCGAGGTCGAGGCCCGCAGTCCGATCCCGACGACCTTGCGGTTCAGCTCGCGGAGCTTGTGCACCAGAGGGGTGAAGTCGCTGTCGCCCGTGGCGATCACGAACGTGGTGATGTAGTCCCGCTCGAACGAGAGCTCGATCGCGTCGACGGCCATCTTGATGTCGGCGGCGTTCTTCCGAACCGATCCCATGCGCTGCGGGATCTCGATCATCTCCACGTGGTGCTCGACGAGCATCCGCCGGAACTCCTCGAACAGGTTCCAGTCGGCATAGGCGCGGCGCACCACCACGCGCCCCCGCTCGGCGAGGGCATCGGTGATGGGTTTGAGGTTGAAGACATGGCCCCCGAGGTCCTCCCGAGCGCCGATGGCGAGGTTCTCGAAGTCGATGAAGAGGGCGATGCGGTCTTCGGACGGGTCCATTGCCCATAAGGGTAGGGGCAGTGAGGGCCGTCAGGCGCGGCCCACGGGCGAATAGGGGTGCCACCGATCACCGCCGCCCGTCGCGCACCCACTTCAAGAAGCGCCTCTGCGGCCATGTGTTCACGATCCGCGACTTCTCGACCCAGCCGCGGCGGGCGAGGCGGACGCCGTTGACCGTGTTGTCCATTTCGTGGAGGCGGTGGGTGTCGGTGCTGATGGCGAAGTGCACGCCCTCGTGCTCCATGGCACGGCGTAACACTTCGGACGGCGCGTCAAGGCGGTCGAGGTGGCAGTTGACCTCGAGGGCACAGCCCGTCTCGGCCGCCACCGCGAGCACCTCGTCGAGGTCGAGGTCGATCCCGGGCCGCTTGCCTATGCGCCGCCCGGTCAGGTGGCCGATCACGTTGACGGCCGGGTTGCGCATCGCCGTCGTCACCCTCGCCGTCTGCTCGGCAGCGCTCAGCCCGAAGTGGCTGTGGACGCTCGCCACGCCGAAGTCGAGGCTGCCGAGGAATTCGGCGTCGTAGTCGACCGTGCCGTCCGGGGCGATGTTCAGCTCGGCTCCCTGCAGGATCGTCATGTCCGGGTACCGATCCTGGAGCCTGGCGATGGATCTTCGCTGCCCCAGCAACTGCTCGCGGGTCAGGCCGTTGATCGTCAGGTTCTCACCGTGATCGGAGATGGCGAGATAGCGGTATCCGCGCCCTGCCGCGTCGGCGACCACGTCGGCCAGGCTCACGTGCCCATCGCCACTCAGGTCGGTGTGGACGTGCAGATCGCCCTTCAGGTCCTTCACCGTGGCGAACACAGGGAGCTCACCGGCGAGGGCGGCCTCGATCTCGCCGGTGTCCTCACGGATCTCGGGTGGGATCCAGGGAAGCCCCAGGGCGGAATACACGTCCTCCTCGGTCTTCGACGCCACGACGGCGCCACCCTCCAGATCGCTCAGGGCGTACTCGTTGAGGGTCCATCCGCGGTCGAGCGCCATCTGGCGCAGCCGGATGTTGTGAGCCTTGGAGCCGGTGAAGTAGACCGCGGCCGACCCGAACTGGGACGGCTCGACGACCCGGAGATCGATCTGGAGCCCCATGGCGCCGACGATCGCCGACTTCCTTGCCCCGTATCCGACCACCTCGCGGACGACCGGGAGTTCGACGAACCGCTTCATGACCTCTTCGGGGTCGCCGGCGCTCACCGCAATGATGTCGATGTCCCCGATCGTGTCGCGGAAGCGGCGGAGGCTTCCCATGGGCTCGGCCGAGCGGACCCCGCGCATCTGGAGGAGCTCCTCGCAGACCTCGCGAGCGATGCGGCCGGCCTCGATGATCGGGGTGCGGTTCTCCTTCCCTGCGGCCCCGAGGCGCTCGATGGCGTGGCGGATGTTCTCCTCGGTCTTCTCGCCCATGCCCGGGAGGGCACGAAGCTCCTGCCGGTCGATCGCCGCCTTCAGCGACTCCACATCGGAGATGCCCAGCTCCTGATGAAGCATCACCGCCGTCTTCGGTCCGACGCCCGGCACCCGGGTCAAGGCGACGAACCCGGGAGGGAACCGGGTGCGCAGCTCCTCGAGCCTGGTGATCGAACCGGTCTCGACCAGCTCACGGATCTTGGCCGCCGTGCTCTTGCCGACGCCGCGGAGGCGGGTGAGCTCGGATTCGGACATCTCATCGACCCGCTCCGGATGACCGTCGATGGTCCGGGCCGCCGTCTCATACGCCCGCACCCGGAAGGCATTGCTACTCCCCTCGGCGAGTGTGGCGAGACGCGCCAGCTCATAGAGGTTCCGGGCGATCTCGGAGTTGGAGGGCACATCGGGGAGGATATGACCCAGGGGACTCCGAGGCCACGGCGATCGGCGGCCCTCACCTCATTCGCGTGGACGGCTCCTACCCTCTCGTGGGGAGGGAGCAATGGCCCGCCGAACCGAGTACATCAGCTTCTTCAGCGAGGGCCGGGGGCGACATCGTGACTTCGCCGGCTTCGAGCGCCGCGCCGGGCTGGCGCGTGTCCTGCTCCCTGCGCTCGGTGTGGCCTTCATCGCGGTGTCGATCTGGTGGTTCGGCTTCCGGGACGCCGACGCGGATGTGGGTGCCATCGTGACCATGGAGGACGCCACCATCCCCACGCTGCTGCTGCCGGCCGGCGCCGAGAGCGACCCGCTCGGCGAGGCGTCGTTCGAGTGCCTGCAGACCTCCGAGGGATGGTCGATGTTCCAGGGCGGACCCGCACGAACCGGGTGCGCAGGCACGGCCGCCATCAGGGAACCGAGGATTCTGTGGAAGGCCGAGGTAGGGATCCAGGGCTGGCTCAACAACGCCGTCATCGGCGACGACACGCTCTTCGTCTCGAGCGCCGGGGTGGTGCAGTTCGTTCCCGATCGCCGCGACGCCATCTATGCCCTCGACCTCAGGAACAATGGTCGCCAGCTCTGGTACTACCAGGCGGAGCTCGACGTCAACGGCATCGGCTACCTGGACGGTGTGGTGGTGGCGACGGGAGACGAGGGCCGGGTGTGGGCGCTGGATGCCCGCACCGGTGACGTCGTGTGGATCGCCGACTTCGGTGAGTTGGACCCCGTCTACAGCAACCCCCTCATGGTCGAAGGAATGGTGATCGTCGGCGACGGCCTCGGCTACGTGACCGCGTACGACATCCACACCGGTCCGCCGTACCGGTGGCAGGTGCAGGTCGACGGCGCCGTGCGCGGAGGGGCAGCCTCCGATGGAGAGCTGATCTTCGTGGCGGGCGAGAACCATGAGGTGCTCGCCGTCGACATGGAGGGCAACGAGGTGTGGCGCGCCGATGTGTTCGCCCGAGGCCAGAGCGCCGAGGAGACCCGTGTGTTCGCGGCACCAACCGTCGCCGGCGACCTCGTGATCGTCAGCCTGGTGCGTACCGGGGTCTACGCCGAGCCTGCTGTGGTCGCGCTCGACAAGGCGACCGGTGAGATCGCCTGGCAGGCCAGGGACGTCGCCGGCCTCAAGACCGGAGACTGGGCCAACGTCAGATCGTCGGTGGCGGTGGCGGGCGACGTCGTGATCTTCGGCGAAGCGTTGTCCGACTCGCTGGTCGCCCTCGACCTCCAGACCGGCCAGACCCGATGGAGCGCCAAGACCGGCTCCTATTGCACGCCTCACTGGCCGTCACCGGCCATAACCGGTGGCCAGGCGATCGTCCCCCGGGACGACGGCGGGGTGTATGCCGTGGACCTCGCCACCCGCGAGATCGCCTGGTCGATCTACCTCGGCAACGAGGCGAGCCAGGCGGCAGGAACCTTCCCGGCGACCTTCGACGACGACTTCTGTGAAGAGGACGAGACCGGCTACGCCATCCTGTCGTCACCGGCGATCACCGACGAAGGCGTGGTCATCGTCGGGACTCTCGAGGGATTCATCTACGCCATCGCCGATCGGAGTTGGTGAGAATCGGTTGCCGGTCTCAGTCGCCGGCGTCCGTGAGGTGGACCGTCCGAACGCCGTAGCAATCGGCGTAGGCCTACCCGCTCGTCAGCACCCGCAGCGCGGCCTCCAACCCTGGATCCCTCCCGGCCTCCAGATCCTCGAGCGTGGTCGGTGCGATGACATCGGGTGCCAGCGGCTCCAGCCACGACTCGCCGGTGCTCCCGACGACGTCCAGGTTGGGCACGCCGATCGACCAGGTGTTGGGAAGTGCCCTGACCAGAGGCTCTCGAGGCGATCCGCCTGTCGGTTCGCCGACGACCGTCACGCCGGGCGTCCCGGAGAGGATGCGCGCCAGCATCTCGCCGGCTCCTGAGGTCGCCGGTCCCACGAGCACCACGATCCTCCCTGTGAAGATCCCTGTGGGCCGAGGACGCACCGACAACTCGCCGGCTCCAACGAGACCATCCCCGGCCCGGGCCCGAATGGTCGCCACGATCCTCTCAGACGACACGAAACGCGTGGCCACTTGAAGTGCCGCTTCTTCGACACCACCCGAAGCCGCGCGCAGGTCGATCACCAGCGACTCGGCTCCGGCGAGCGCTCCGTCCAGCTCTTCGGCCAGCGCCCGCTGGTCGGCCTCGCCGCCAGTCACAAGGCTCAGGAAGCCCAGGTAGGCGACACCGGAACCGGCCTCGCCGACCAGCACCCCGCCTTCCGACGCAGGCTCCCAACGCGCTGCGAGGCCCACGCCGATCTCCGGGGGCTCCGGCCACGGCTCCTCACCACCACCAGCGAGGCGCACTTCGGGATCACCGAGCAGGGAGAGCACTGAGACCATGGCGGCGTGCAACTCATCCGGGCTCGACTCCTCGACAAGCCCCGAGCCGATCGACTCCGCGATGTCGTGCCATTCGCGGTCAGGTGCGGGGAAGTAGTGCTCGGAGATCGTGGCGACGGCCACGGCGAACACGACGGGGGGCGAGTCGGCGACGGGGTCGGCGCATCGCTCGGGGAGGGTCTCCACTCCGACGAACTCGACGATGCGACCGCCGTCACGCAACACCAGACGATCGTCCTCGAGCGAGAGCACCTCGGAGATCCCGCGCGCCGATCCGCTGGCCACACGGAAGCAATGGACCTCGCTGTGCTCGTAGATGTCGACACTTCCGCCGTGGATGTCGAAGAACAAGCCGAAGCCCTGTGACTCCCATCGTCCGGCGTACGGCCGGGCCTCGCGCTCCCCCGGATCGCACCCGGCGACGAGCATCAGAGCCACCGCGACGACGAGTGCCCTCCTCAGACTGCTGCCTTCCCGGAGGACGCCTTCTCCAACTCGGCCAGCGACGCGACGACCAGGTCGACGAAGTCGTCGAGATCGGGAACGAGGTCGCGGTCGGCCGCGATCCCCCAGTCGAGGGTCCCGTCATAGGAGAACAGCGCCACCCCGAGAGCGTGGTTGACCCAGAGCGGGACCATCGGGTGAATGCGAGTGAGACGGGCATCGAGGAGATACAACGGGACCTGCGGGCCGGGAACGTTCGTGATCGTCATGTTGAACGGGCGAGCCGTGGCCGCGGCAACCCGTGCCGCCACCGAGAGGACCGTTGATGGCGTGAACGAGGCGCCCTGCGTGAGCAGAGCAGCGCCCAGGGCGTGGTCGGCCTCCTTGCGATCGATGGTCAGTTCGCTCACCCTGCGGAGTCGCTCCACTGGATCCGGCTCCCCGATCGGGAGGTCCAGCAGCCACATCGTCACCCGGTTGCCGAGCCCGGTGGTCTCCTCGCCCTCGTCCCGTGTCGAGACCGGGACCATGGCCCGGAAGTCGAGGCCCTCGACGTCGACTCCTCTTCGCTCCATCAAGAACGACCGCACCGCACCGGCGACGGCCGCGATGACGGCATCATTGACCGTTCCCCCGAGGGCGTTCTTGATCGTCTTCACCTGATCCAGCGGGGTCTCGAGAAAGGCGATGCGGCGGTTGGGTCCGATCCGCGCGTTGAGCGGTGTCGCCGACGCCCTTCGGAACCAACCTGAGCTTGCCGACTGACGCATCGCGAGCAGGCGGTGCCGGATGTCCTCCCCGAGCTCCTTCGTCTCCTCGACGAAACGACGCATGCTCTGGGCGGCAGCGATCGGAGCAATGACACGGCGGATCGCCTCGTCCGCGAACAGCTGACCAGGCGTGGGAGCAGGTCGCGCCTGATAGGCGTCGGGCTCCCCGATGTCGTTGGACGGGAACGGGGCCAGCAGCACCTTCAGCAGGTCGACCCCTCCGACCCCATCGATCATGCAGTGGTGGACCTTGGTCACCAGAGCGAAGCCGCCGTCCTCGAGGCCCTCCACGACCCATGCCTCCCACATCGGCTTGCCACGGTCGAGCCGCTGGCTGAGGATCCCGCCCGCCATCTCGCGCAGCTGCTCCTCCGACCCCGGGTGGGGCAGGGCGACGTGACGGATGTGATAGGACGGGTCGAAGTGGGCGTCGTCCACCCACACGGGGTGTCGCTCGACCGGGATCCACTGCAGGCGTTGGCGATACCGGGGCAATTGTTGGAGCCGCGCCTCTATGAACCGGCGGATCGCATCGATGTCGACGCCACCCGCCGCGTCGCCCAGGCTCCCTCCCTGGAACACCAGCGTGCCTCCGACATGCATCGGGTTCGTCGGCCCCTCCATGGCGAGAAAGGTGTTGTCGAGAAACGAGAGGCGCTCGTAGTGGGTGGACACGCGCGAAAGGGTAGGAGCGGCGGTCGCCTGAGGTGGCGACGGGGGAAGGCGACCGGCGACGGGCCACGGTTACTGTCCCCCGAGATGATCCGCACCTTTGGTTCCGTCGCACCCATCGACCTCCAGCGGACCTTGCGGTTCCTCGCGATGGGCCCCGGCGATCCGTCGTTCGCCACCCGAAGAGGTGAAGCCTGGATCGCCACACGGACCCCGGAGGGACCGGCGACCCTCCACGTGGTCGGAGGCGAGGAACTCCGTGCCGAGGCGTGGGGCCCCGGCGAGGCGTGGGCACTCGAGCACGCCCCGGAGACGGTCGGCGCCCTCGACGATCCCTCCGGATTCGAGCCGAGGCACCCGGTGGTGCGCCGTTTGGCCCGCGTCCACGCCGGGATCCGTGTGACCCGCTCGAGCCGCGTCGTGGAGATGCTGTTCCGGGTTGTGCTGGCCCAGAAGGTCACGGGCCGGGAGGCGAAGCGGTCCTATGCCGCCATGACCCGCGCCCTTGGCGAGCCGGCACCCGGGCCCGAGCCCCTGATCCTGCCGCCCGATCCGGAGCGGATCGCAGCCCTCGGCTATCCGTCGTTTCATCCCTGGGGGGTGGAACGCAGCCGTGCCGAGGTCATGATCCGGGTGGCGCGCCGGGCCAGCCGTCTGGAGGAGGCGGCCACGATGGGCCCCTCCGATGCCCACGCCCGCCTGACGGCCATCCCGGGTGTCGGAGCCTGGACCGCCGCCAAGGTGGCGTTGTCGGCGCTCGGCGACGCCGATGCGGTGCCGGTCGGCGACTACCACCTGCCCAACGGAGTCGCCTGGGCCCTCGCCGGCGAGGACCGCGCCGGCGACAACCGGATGCTCGAGCTGCTCGACGAGTTCCGCCCCCACCGCGGCCGGGTGGTCCGTCTCCTCCAGGCCGCCGGCGTGACCGCTCCGAAGTACGGTCCCAGAACCGAGATCCGCTCGATCCGGGGGATCTAGGCCGGGTGACAGCCAGGCGGAGGCGGCGGCTGAGACAGCGGGCGTACCGACACGGCTCGTACGCGCCGCAGCCATGACTGGCTAGGCGGCTATCGCAACGAACCCCATGAACAGGGCAAGGAGCACGGTGCCCTGCCAGCGCTCGACCCGTCGGCCGGAGAGGACGAACAGGCCGGCAAGGACTGCGGCGGCAAGCATGAACCCCAAGGCGTTGCGGAAGCTCGGGTCCACAAGGCCTGGGCCGACCAGGCCGGCAGTGCCTGCCACCGCCAGAGTGTTGAACAGGTTGGACCCGACGACGTTGCCGAGGACGAGGTCTGTCTCGTTGCGACGGGCCGAGGCGATGGCGGTCGCCAGTTCCGGGAGGGATGTCCCGACGGACACGATCACGAGACCGACAAACGCCGACGAGATCCCCGCCTCCTCGGCCAGCCGGCCCGCTCCGCGAACGAGCAGCTCGGCTCCCAACAGGGTCAAGCCCAGGGTCGCCACGCCGATCAACGCCTCCCGGCCCAGCGTCCCGGTCCAGACGTCCTCGCCCGGAATCAGATCGACGGTGGTCGCTGTGCGATCCAGCGGCGACCACCTCACGAGAAGGACCGCCGCGACGAGCATCCCTACGGCCAGCCCCGCCGCCTCCCACCGGACGAGTCCCAGGTCCCACAGCAGGATCGAGATCACGACGAGGGCGAAGAACATCGTGAACCCTTCTCGGCGGATGGTCCTGACCTGCGAGACGATCGGCGCCACCAGGGCCGTCGAGCCCAGGACGAGAGTCATGTTCGCCGTATTCGACCCGATGACGTTCCCCAGGGCGATGTCCACCTCGCCCCGTCCGGCGGCGAGGATCGAGACCATCAGCTCGGGGGCGCTGGTGCCCAGTCCGACGACCAGGGCGCCGACGAGCACGGTCGACACCCCGAGCCGGCGGGCGATGCGCGCCGAGGCGGCGACGAAACGATCGGCTCCGAGGGTGAGCAACACCAGCCCGGCTACGAGGGCGCTGACGGCGAGGATCATGTGGGGGGAGATCGTAGGGGCGGTATACCCTCGCGCCATGGCCGAAGAGTGGACCGAGATCGGCGACGGCGTGTTCGTCCGCCGCCACCAGTCGCTCGATCTCAACATCGGGGCTGTGATGTGCCCCGGCGGCATCCTGCTCGTCGATACGAGAGCCAGCCATCGCCAGGCCCGTGATCTGCAGCGCTCGCTCGACCGGTTCCGTCTGCCCGTCCGCTGGGTCGTGAACACCCATCACCACTGGGACCACACCTTCGGCAACGGCGAGTTCGGGGAGTCGAAGATCTGGGGGCACGAGCGCTGTGCAACCGCGTTACGCGAGCACGGCGAGCAGATGCTCCGCTCTGTGGCGAAACGAGCCCCCGACCACGCCGACGAGTTCGGTGAGGTGGTCATCACACCGCCCGCCTTCACCTTCGAGTCGGAGGCGAGCGTCTCGTTCGGCGGGCGCGAGGTGACCCTCCGCCACTTCGGGCGGGGCCATACGGACAACGACGCCGTGATCTTCGTCGACGACGCAGGCGTCGTGTTCGCTGGAGACCTCATCGAAGAGGGGGCCCCACCGTCATTCTCGGACTCGTTCCCGCTCGAGTGGCCTGAGACGGCGGCGGCACTCGCCGCCATGTCGGGCGGGGTGGTGGTGCCCGGGCACGGAGGGGTCGTCGACGCCGCATTCATCAACACACAGCGGGCGGAGCTGGAGGAAGTGGCGCGCCTCGCCCGGGAGCGCCATGCCAGCGGTATGACGCCGGCGACGGCGGCCGGGCAGGGTGGCCCCTACCCGGCGAGCGTCCTCGCGGCCGCCTTCTCGCGAGCCTGGCCGCACCTGGAGGGCCGATGACCCCCGAATGGTTCAGCCGTGCGCTCGTCGCCGATCGCCGTGAGGTTCTCGTCGACGTGAAGGATGCCCCGGTGCACTACGTCGAGTGGGGTACACCGGGCGATCCCGGCCTGATGCTGGTCCACGGCGGCGCCGCCCATGCCGAGTGGTGGGCTCACATCGGCCCGCAGTTCAGCGCCCACTACCACGTGGTCGCCGTGGACCTCAGCGGGCATGGCGACAGCGGCCGCCGCGAGCGCTACTCGCACGACATCTGGGCCGAAGAGATCGTCGCGGTCGCCAGGGCGGCCGGCTTTCCCGGCCCTCCGGTGGTCGTCGGGCACTCGCTGGGAGGGCTCGTGACGATCCAGACCGCCGCAACCCATGGCGACGACCTCGCCGGCGCCGTGATCCTGGACTCGCCGGTGCGTCGGCCCGATCCCGAGTCCGAGGAGGGACGCCGGGGACGGGCGTTCCGCGAACCGGGCACCTACCCGTCGCTCGAGGAGGCCCTGGACCACTTCCACCTCGTCCCGCCACAGCCCGATCCCGAGCCCTGGGTGCTCGACCACGTCGCCCGGCACTCTCTGCGCGAGACGCCCCATGGCTGGACGTGGAAATTCGACCCCCACCTCTTCACACACACCATGGTGCCGATGAACGAGCAGCTGGCATCGGTCCGCTGCCGGGTGGCCCTGCTCCGGGGCGAGCACAGCGTCGTCGTCCCGGAGGACACCGCCTCCTACATGTACGACCTCATGGGACGGGTCTCCCCCGTGGTGACGATCCCCGAGGCGCATCATCACCTGCTCCTCGATCAGCCACTGTCACTGGTGTCGGCGCTTCGCACCCTCCTGGCCGACTGGGAGCATTCGGTGCCGTTTCCGCGAGGCCGACAGGACGTCTCTCATCGCAACGGCTCTATGCACTCCGGGTAGTTGTTCTTGACGTCGTTGACCAGCGACGAGACTGCGTACTGGGTCATCCCCGCCGACGGCGGCGGGGCCAACAGGGCGCGCAGACCCGAGTCGTCCCCGTAGTCCGGGTCGAGCCAGTCCTCCCACACCTCCCGGGTCAGGACCACCGGCATGCGGTCATGGAGAGGCTCGACCAGGTCGTTCGGCTTCGTGGTGATGATCGTGCACGTGGTGATCCGCTCTCCGGCCGGGTCGCGCCACGATGCCCAGAGTCCGGCCAGGGCCAGCGGTGCACCGTCCTCAGACTTGATGTAGTGGGGCAGCTTCCCTCCTGAGTCGAGCCGCTCCCACTCGAAGAAGCCGTCGGCGGGGATGATGCAGCGGCGTCGGGCGAAGGAGTCCTTGAACGCCGCCTTGGACGCAACCGTCTCGGCCCGGGCGTTGATGTGTTTCGCCGCCACCTTCGGTGAATCTGCGTACCAGGGGATCAGGCCCCAGCGGAAGGTTCCCAGCGTGCGCTCCCCCTCGTGCTGGGCGACCGCATACACCCGGTCGGTCGGAGCCACGTTCCAGGAGGGATCGAGTTTCTCGCCTACGGCCAATCCCGCGCCGAAGTGCGCCGCATAGGACTGGGGGCTCTGTGCCTGTACGAATCGGCCACACATGTCGCCGTCGATTGTCGCGTGATCGAGGCGCGGGTTCGCAACGGACTCTCACGCACCGGGATCGCGGATCTCGATCGGCCCGCGCAGGTGGGTGCGGATGGTGGGGTATGCCAGTTCGATGTCGGGCCGCCCTTTGATGGCCCGGAGGAATTGCTTCCAGACCTCTTGCTCGACGGCCCGGGTGCGGTTGGCCTCGACGACGAGACGGGCCGTCAGAAGCACGCCACTGTCGCGCACGCTCACATACACGATGGGGTCGAGCGTGGTGATCCCGATCCGGTACACATCGGCGGTGGCGCGCAGCTCGGCGGCAGCCATCATCTCGGACCGATCCGGGGCCAGCTCCTCGATGATCCCGAGCAGCAACTCCTCGCCGGCCTCCCAGTCCGACTCGAACGTGACGAGAACAGGTACCTCGAGCCAGATGTAGTGGAAGCCCTCTGTGTAGTTGGCGACAGGGTGGGTGAACACCAGGCCATTGGGGACATGGAGAAGGCGCCCGGTCGGCTGCTCCGCCTGGACCCGGGTCGTCTCGATCTCGAAGAGCGTGAAGCGGAACGCCCGAATGTCGACGACATCGCCCTTGTGCCCATCGATCTCGACCCGCTCACCCAGCCTGAAGGGCCTCCGCGTGACGATGTAGAGCCAACCGGCGAGGTTCTTGAGCACATCGGTGAGGGCGATCGCCAGGCCGGCGGTGAGGAACCCGATGTATGTGGCAAACCCACTGCTCTCCAGCCACAGCGAGGCGATCACGACGAATCCGATCAGCGTGATCGTGTACGACAAAGCCTTCCGGGTGCGGTACCAGACGCCGGTGTCCGAGATCCGACGCTTCACGATTGCGAGAACGACCGCGCGCACCAGGCCCAGCCCCAGTACCCAGGCCACGGTCAGCACCAACTGGGCCTGGGTGTGGCTGATGTTGAGCCAATCGGCGAGTCGGTCGATCACGGCGGCGAGGCTAGCCCGCGGGGCCGGCCGCAGACATCCCACCCGCCACCCACCCATCACTACCCTGCCCGCGCGTGGCCACGACCACACACCCCCCGCTTCCCGACCGGCGCAGCGCCTCGGTCGAGGTGCAGGTCGACGGCGAGTCAGCGCCCCGCCGCGCAACGCGCCCCGCCGTTCGCCGCCCCGTTGACAAGCGACTGGCAGGGCACGTCATCGCCGGAGAGACGCCATGAGCATCCTGGTGGCCACGGCGTCCGGCCTCGTGTGCGACGGCGAGACGGTTGCGCTCCAGGGGGAGGATGTGACCGCCCTGGCTCCCCGCAGTCATGGCTGGCTGGCGGTGACCCACCGCTCTGAGGTGCACGCGATCGGGCCCGACTGGAACGTGGACCTGCTCGGCACCATCTCCGGCATCGACGCCATCGCGGAGTTCGGCGGTCAGCCGGTGGCTGGAACCGAGTCGGCACGGCTGTTCGAGGTGTCCGGGGACGCCCGGCCCGATGCCGCATTCGATTCCGCACCGGACCGGTCCGACTGGTACACCCCGTCGGGCGGCCCTCCGACGGTGCGGAGCATGGCCGAGGGGCCCGACGGGCTGCGCTGGGTGAACGTCCACGTGGGCGGGGTCCTCGTGGGCGACGGCTCCGGTTGGCGGCCGACGATGGACGTCGACAACGACGTGCACCAGGTGATCGCCCATCCCCGTCGCCCCGCCACCGCCTACTGCGCTGCGGCGGTGGGCCTCGGCTGGACGACCGACGGCGGATCGACGTGGGAGTGGTCGACCGCCGGCCTGCATGCCACGTACTCCCGAGCGATCGCGGTGTCCGGGGAACTCGTGTTCCTCTCCGCGTCGCGAGGACCGAGCGGGCGGGATGCCGCTCTCTACCGCGGCACGCCCGGCGAGCCGCTCGAACCGTGCGATGCGGCCGGGCGCCACGACCAGAACATCGACAGCGGCTGCGTGGCCGCACATGGGCGGCTCATCGCCGTCGCCGCCCCCGGTGGCACCGTCTACGCATCGTCGGACTCGGGTGAGACCTGGGAGAAGGCGTTCAAGGTCGAACGGCCCCGGGCCCTGGGGATCGTCCCGGAGTAGCAACGCCGGCCCCGGTAAGGTCGGAGGAGAGACACCGCGTCGGAGATGATGACTCCACCCATCCCGCGCGGCGGTCCGCATCATCGCCCACAAGGGGCGACCGACCGTGAAGGGGGTCCATGCATGGCCGAAGGAATCGGCACCAAGGTAAAGGAAGGCGTACTCGGCGTCGTCAAGGGAACCGGCGACGTGGTGATGGGGACGGTTGACACCGTCCGCAAGGCTGTCGTCGGGACACTCGAAGGCGCCGGCGACATCGCCAAGACGGTCACCACGTCGGCCGGCCAGGCGATCAAGGGGGCGCTCGAAGCCGCCGGCGACGTCGGCAGCGGCGCACTCAACGTCGCCAAGGGAGCAGTCATCGGCGTGCTCCAGGGTGTTGGCGAGGTCGGCAAGGTGACCGCGGGTGTCGTATCCGACACCGTCCGCGCCGCCATCAAGGGCACGTCCGACATCGGCGGCGACGTCACCGGCGCGGCCAGCGGACTTGCCCAGGGCGTGATCGGCTCCACCAAGGACACCGCTCTCTCACTGGGTGACGCCGCATTCGGCGTCGCCCGGGGTGCGATCACCGGCGTCAAGGAGGTGGGCGGCGATGTCGCTTCGACCGCGACGAGCGCGGTCCGCGGCGCCATCAACGGCGCCAGGGACATCGGTGGCGACGTGATCGAGGCGGTCCGCTCGACGGCGAGCGGCCTGGTCCGCGGCACAGGAGACGTCGGCGGCGACGTCGTCGAGGTCACCCGCGCCGCCATCGTCGGAGCGATCGGTGGCGCCAAGGATGTCGGAGTGAGCGCCGAGGACGCGGCCGGTGCCGCACTGAGCGGCGCCATCGACGCCGCCGGCGACATCGGCGAGTCGGCCGTGGAAGCGGTCTCCGGCCTCGCCGGATCGACCATCGAAGGCGTCAAGGTCGTCGTGACCAAGCCCTTCAAGAAGAGCGAATAGTCCCCAGGCCACCGAGGCGATGTGAGGTCCCCGCACTCCGGGGACCTCACCTTTCTGTGCAGGCGATCCGCCTACTCGTAGGCGATTGCCTCGAGGATCTTGGTCCGGGCGCCCCGGCGGGCGGGGAGCCACGCAGCAAGGACACCGCCCAGGCCGGCGAGCACCAGGTAGGAGACCATCTGGATCCACGGGAACGCCAGCGTCAGCCCCTGGCCGACCGCGAGGACGATGGCCGCCCCCAGGGACACGCCAACCAGAAGCCCGAGCACTCCCCCGAAGACGGCGATGAGGATCGCCTCCCACCGGATCATCCGCCGCACCTGGCGCTGCTGCATCCCGACGGCCCGCACCAGGCCGATCTCACGCTTCCGCTCCGAGATGGACAGGGCGAGGGTGTTGACGATGCCGAGAAGGGCGATCACCAGGGCGAAGCCGAGCAGCACCACGAGAAGATTGAGGAGCGAGTCGATCTGCGCCTCCGTGTCCGAGATCAGCTCCTCAGTGTTGGTGAGCTTCACGTTGGGGAACTCGTCCACGATCCGCTCGATCTCAGGCCGAACCGCCTCGGGGTCGGCCCCCTCGACGACGGTCATGTAGGCGAACATGTCAAGGCGGAACGAGATGAACTGCTCATAGGTCGAGAGGTCGATGATCAGCGAGTTGCCCAACGGCGACTCGTCGAAGACCCCGACGACGGTGAGCTCCATGTAGGCGCCCGATTGGACCTGAACCCTCACGAAATCGCCGACCGAGACGTCGAAGGAGCGGGCCTCCGCCTCGGAGAGCACGGCGGTTCCCGGCCCGAGGTCGGCGAGGCTCCCTTCGGTCATCCCGATCATCACGACCTCGACGACCGGGCCGTCGACACCGAGGAGGAACTTCTCGGCGCCGTCGGGCCCCGATCGGTATTGGCCGAGGCGACCCCGGACGACCGCATCGACCGACGGGACGGTTCGCAGCCGCTCGGTGAGGGCCGGCGAGATCCCCGACGACAGGGGGTCGCTGAAGCCCCCGGGCTGAACCTGGTAGTCGCTCATGAAGTCGCTGCGGAACGCCGCCGCCACCGATGCCTTCGCAGAGGCCTGGAACACGGCGATCACGCTCACGAGTGCGACCCCGATCATGAGGGCGGAGGCGGTGGCCGCCGTCCGCCGTGGCCTCCTTATGGCGTTCTCCTGGGCCAGACGCCCGACGATGCCAAGCCGCCGCAACGGGGCGCCGACGGCACGGGCGAAGTTGGCCGCCACCAGCGGCGCCAGCATCGACACGCCGACGAAGGTGGCCAGGGCCCCGATGCCGACGACCGCGATGGCGTTGTCGAACTCCAGGAGCAGTCCCAGGAGCAGAAGTGCCACCCCGATGCCGGTGACGGCGACGCCGGCGGCGATACGCGTGCCCAGGGACCGGACCGGCGCCGCCACCTCGCGGAGTGCGGCGATCGGCGGGATCCGCGCCGCCCGGCGCGCCGGCACCACGGCGGCGAAGACGGTGACGACGACGCCGACGACCAGCCCGACGACGATCGTCCGGGGAAGCACGATCAGTGCCGTCGATGGCAGCCCGAACCCGAACGCCGAGAAGGCGGCCTTCAGACCGAGTGCGATGAGGACGCCCAGGCCCACCCCGACGGTCGAGGCCACCAGTCCGACGGCCAACGCCTCGAGCACGACCATCCGGGTGACCTGCCCGGCGGTCGCCCCGATGGCGCGGAGCAGCGCCATCTCCCTGGTGCGCTGGGCCACGATGATCCGGAAGGTGTTCTGGATCAGGTAGGCACCGACAAACACCGCGACCCCGCCGATCACGAGCAGGATCGTGTTGATGAACGACAGTCCTTCGGTGAATCGCGACACGTCGTCCGCGGTCTGCTGCTCGCCGGTCACCACCTCGACGCGGTCGGGGAGGAACTCGGCGACTTGCGCGGCGACGAGGGAGGCGTTGGCCCCCGGCTCGACGACCACCGCGATCGAGTCGACCAGACCGACGGCGTCGAAGGTTCGCTGCGCCGTCTCGAACTCGAACACCGCCAGTGTCGCCCCGAGCAGGTTCTCGGCGTCACCGAAGGTGCCGATGCCCGAGATCGCGAACGCCTCGGTCCCGGCGGGGAGGATCACGTCGATCACATCGCCGACACGCAGGTCGTTGGCGTCGGCGGCGAAGCTGTCGACCACGACCTGCCGCGAACTCCGCGGCCAATCCCCCTCTCGTATCTCCAGGGGGGTGAGGCCCGCACCCTCGGGGACGAAGGAGAATGCCAGCGTAGGGGGGCCGTTGCCCCCGATCGGGTTGCCTTCCTTGTCGACCAATTGGGCGATGCCGGTGACGCTCGGCGCCGCCACCGCCACCTCGGGCAGTTCGGCGATCCTCGCGACCAGGTCCTCGGAGAACCGCTGACCACCGAAGCCGAACTCGGAGGTGCCGCGGACGTACAGGTCGACGTTCTCGTTCACATCGGCCATCAGGTCGTCGAAGGACGACTGGATGCTGTCGGTGAAGACGTAGGTGCCGGCGATGAAGGCCACACCGAGGACGATCGCCAGCGCCGTCATCGCCAGCCGAACCTTGTGGGCGAGCACCGACTTGAGGGCGATCCTCAGCACGGCGACCCCTAACCCATCTCCTTGAGGAACTCCAGGATTCGGTCGGTGGTCGGTCCATGGATCTCGCCTGCGGCCCGGCCATCGGCCAGGAACACCACCCGGTCGGCGAAGGCCGCCGCGTGGGGATCGTGGGTGACCATGACGATCGTCTGGCCGAACTCGTCGACGGCCTGGCGCATGAAGCCGAGCAACTCGTCGCCCGACTTCGAGTCCAGATTCCCCGAGGGCTCGTCGGCGAAGATGATTTCGGGGCGGGACACCAGGGCCCGAGCCGCCGCCACCCGCTGCTGCTGGCCGCCTGAGAGCTCGCTCGGCCGATGATTGAGGCGATCCCCGAGCTTCATCGTGGCGACGACCGTCGTGTACCAGTCGCCATCGGGTGCCCTGCCGGCGATCGAAACCGGCAGCGTGATGTTCTCGGAGGCGTCGAGGGTCGGAATCAGGTTGAAGGCCTGGAAGACGAACCCGACCTTCTCCCTGCGCAGAAGGGTCAGCTCCTTCTCGGGCAGGTCACCCAGCCGAACGTCCCCGATGTAGGCCGCCCCCGAGGTCAGGTGGTCGAGCCCGGCCAAGCAGTGGAGCAGCGTCGACTTGCCGGATCCCGAAGGCCCCATGATCGCCGTGAAACTGCCCCGTTGAAACGCGATGCTGACGTCGTCGAGGGCGGCCACCCGGGTGTCGCCCTCCCCGTAGTGCTTGGTGGCGCTCTCCACCCGAGCCGCCGCATCCTTGGTCTCGGTCACCCGCACCTCTTGCTTCGGTCCGAGGAAGCGTAGATGCCTCCGGCTGCATCCCTCTGGGGCCGTCCGGCCCTAACTAGGACGACTGACGCGGCTGCCACTTGAAGAATCGCCACGCCACGAGCGAGCCGGCGACACCCCACGCGACCATCACCGCCCAGTCCCCCGGGCGCATCGCCAGATCGGAGGTGAGCGGGTTGAACGCGTCCTGGAACGCGTTGACGAAATGCTTGAGCGGGAAGGCGTCGCCGATGAACTCGAGCCACGCCGGTGGCTCGCCGATGGCGATGAACACGTCCGAGGCGAATGCAATCGGCAGGTAGGTGGCATTGGCGATCGCCGTGGAAGCCTCACCGGTGGGGGCCAACGATCCGAGGGCGAGCCCGAGGCAGGCGAAGCAGCCGGCCCCGAGAACGAAGGTGATGGCCGCGGCCGGAAGCCGCTCCGGTGCGATCGACACGTCATAGAAGATCACACCCACCGTCAACATCAGAGCCGCCGCCAGGAGAGCGATCCAGACCCCGGAGCCGATCTTTCCGGCCATGAACGCAGGCGACGGCAGCGGTGCCCCCCGGAACCGCTTGAGGATCCCCTGATCGCGGGCGAACGCCACCTGAACACCAAGGTTGGTGTACGTCGCGGACCCGACGGCAAACGCCGCCAGCGCCGGCGCGTAGAACTGCGCGACCGAGAACACCCCTCGACCGGGGATCTCGATCTGTTCGTCCCCGAAGAGCGCGGAGAACAGCAACAAGAACATCAGGGGGAACACGATCGTGAAGAAGGCGGCGATCGGTGTTCGCCAGAAGACCTTGTTGTCGTACCGGACCTGCCGCCACGACAGCCCGACGAGTCCGGGCCGCTCAGTCACTCGTGCTCTCCTCGGTGATCGACAGATACACGTCCTCGAGCGACGGCCGGCTGACCACCAGGCGCTCCAATTCGATCCCACGGCGAACCGCCCACTCGGTCAGGCGGTGGAGAGCGGAGGTGGGCTCGGCGATCTGCACCTCGACGCGGCCCTCGCCGTCTGGTTCGACCCGGAAGGGCTCGGGGATGTCGGCCGCGCCCTCGGG
>DATHSA010000003.1:0-5687 GCA_035464675.1 Acidimicrobiia bacterium | reverse complement strand
GCAGAGAACGAGTCCCGGTCGGGATGCTCCTGCCACTTGACGACGCTCGTCGGGATGCCGGCCTCGCTCGCCCGCTCCAGGGCGAGTGCGCCCGGCCGGTCCGAGACCACGGCCACGCTGCGCGGGCGGACGGCGGGGGTGTCGCTGAGCGCTTGGAGAGTCGTCCCCGATCCCGATGCGAGTACTGCGATGTCGATCTTCGGGCCTCCGGGGTTACAGACGCGGCGGCAGTGTAGGCCGCTGATCCGGAGGGTTCATTCCCACCGGCCCAGCTCTAGGATTCGGGGCATGAATCGGGTCGCCAATGTCGTCGCCACCGACTGGGAGGGCTGGGTCGAGGAGAACGACGCCGTGGTCCTGGACGTCCGGGAGCCCAACGAGTGGGAGCTGGGAACCCTCCCCGATGCGGTGCTGATGAGCCAGGGACAGATCATGGATCGGATGGACGAGCTGCCCGAAGACAAGCCCATCCTCTGCGTGTGCCGCTCCGGAGCGAGGAGCGGAAACGTGGCCGCCTTCCTCGCCTTCAACGGATACGCGGCAGCGAACATGGTCGGAGGCATGAAGGCTCTCGGAATGCAGGACTGAAGATGCGCGTCGAGACGGTCCGTACCGAGGGTCTGGGTGACTCCACTCATGTCCTCATCCACGAAGGGATCGCCGTCGTGGTCGACCCCCAGCGTGACCTCGACCGCTTCGAGCGCGTGCTCAACGACGAAGACGCTGACCTTCGCATGGTGATCGAGACCCACCTGCACAACGACTACGTATCGGGCGGCCTGGCGATGTCCCGCCAGGCCGGGGCGGAGCTCCTCATGCCGGCCGGTGCCGCACCTGTGTTCCGGCATCGACCCGCCTTCCACCACGAGGACATCGATCTCGGCCCCCTGGTGATTCGTCCCATCCACACGCCCGGGCACACTCCGGAGCACACCTCGTATCTGGTCGTCTTCGAGGGGCGCGGGCAGGCGGTGTTTTCCGGAGGGTGTCTTCTCGTCGGGTCGGCAGGACGGACCGATCTCCTGGGTGAAGATAGAGCCGAGTCGCTGGCCCGTCTCCAGTACGGCTCTGTCGTCCGTCTCGCGGATCTCCCCGACGATGTCGACCTCTTTCCCACCCACGGCGCAGGGAGCTTCTGCACGACCTCTGGTGCAGGCGCCGTGACTTCGACCATCGGAGCCGAGAAGAAGACCAACCCGGTGCTGCTCTACGAGGACGAGGACGCCTTCGTCAAGGGTCAGCTGGCCAACCTCGTCCCCTACCCGGCCTACTACCGCCACATGGCGCCGATGAACGTGCGTGGCGTCGACCAGGCCGACCTCTCGGTGCCCGAGATCGAGACCATCCCCCGGGACGTCAAGGTCGTAGACGCCCGCCCGATGGAGAGCTACGCCGCCGGCCATCTCCCCGGAGCACTCGGCATCGAGTTGCAGGACAGCTTCGGCACATGGGTGGGATGGCTGACGGAGCACAACACACCCCTGGTTCTCGTCATCGACCCCGACCAGGACACCGAGGAGGCGATGCGACAGCTCGCCCGGATCGGATACGACGACGTCCGCGGAATAGTCAGGCATCCGGCAGGAGACAGCGTCGCCTTCGCGGTGGCCGATGTCCGCCAGTTCGCGAACGCGGCCGGGTCGGGAGCCCAGATCCTCGACGTCCGCGCGCCGAACGAATGGGACGAGGGCAGCATCGAGGGCTCCATCCTCAGCTATGTCCCCGACGTGGCCCGGGAGACGCCTCCCGGCCTCCGGGAAGACCAACCGGTCTGGGTTCTGTGCGGCTCCGGCTACCGGGCATCCATCGCCGCGGGAATCCTCAAGGACAGGGGATTCGATCCTGTGGTGCTGACCGATGGAGGCGTAACCGATGTCCTCCGCCAGATGTCCAACGACACATGAAGCTCGATCAGATCCCGGGCTGGGCACTTCCGGCCGGGCTCGGGGTGCTCGTCGTCGCTCTCGTGACGCTCGCGTTGACGCGGGGACCAGTCAGCTTCGACCCCGACACCCCGGAAGGCACGGTCCAGGAGTATCTGACGGCGATCAGCGAGGAACGCTGGGACGATGCCATCGAGGTCTTCCACGAGGATTGGAGGGGAGAGTGTGAGGGCTCCGATCTCGCCGCTTCCGCACCCGACAGGTTCACCGCCGAGCTCGGCAGCGATCGGAGCGGCGAGCGCATAGTGGAGGAGACATTCGGCCCCGTCCCGCCGGGCGAGGACTCGCAAGTGACGGTTCCCGAAGACGTGACCCGTGTCGCCGTCACAATCAGACACAACGAGACGGGTGCCCTCGGCACGGGTTGGAGCGAGAACGCGACCTTCCAACTGGTCGACGAGGAGGGGTTCTGGTGGCTCGTTGGCGAGCCTTGGCCCTACTTCACGTGGAGTTGCGGGGTGGGGCGATGATCGGCATCGCGATACCCCTGCTCCTGGTCGTGGGAGTGATCGCCGTGGTGGTGGTCGTGGCCATGCAGAGATCGGGCAAGGGTCGAGAGGATTCGGGAGGCTCCGACATCGTGCCATATCTGGTGCTCGCCATCGCCATGGGCGTAGCCGGCTTCGCCCTCGCCGATCTCGCCGCCACCGCATTTCCGGGGGAGAGATTCGTCTTCGACCCGGCGGAGGACCTCGCCACGTCGCTGTCGGCCCTGGTGGTCTCGGCGCCCTTCGTCGTGTACTTCTGGCGTCGTCAGGCAATGCGCCGCCAGGAACGCCCCGGGACCGCGGGCTGGGCGTTGTATGTCGCAGCCATCGAGCTGGTGTTCGTCACCGCCCTGATCGTCACCGCAGTCTTGTTCATCAACGGGCTCCTCACCGAGGAGCCCGCGACCGCCTGGCCGAGAGCGGTGGTGTTCGGAGCCATCGTCGCCTTCCACGAGCTGGCTGCCAGGAGCACCCCACCTCTCTCCGACGCCGGGGAGCTGCGCCGGGTGATCGGGTCGGCGCTGGGCCTGATTACGGCTGCAGTCGGGCTCACCGGGACGATCGCCGGTGCGCTCGCCGCTATCTACGAGGGCATGTCGGGCGTGACACCGATCGACCCCGGGTTCGAACCGTGGGCGGCGATGGCGATCGTCGGCGTGCCCATCTGGTGGTACCGGTGGCTCCGCCCCTGGGACGCCCCTCCCGGCGTCCCCCGCCTCACCTGGTCGGTGCTGGTGGCGGTGGTCGCCCTCACCACCGCCGTCGCTGCGGCAACTGCGATCCTGGTCCAGTTCGTCGAATACGTGGCGGCGAGCACCGCCGCTGCCGGACAGCACTTCGAGCCGCTTCCGGTCACCCTCGCGCTCGTCCTCGTCGGCGTTCCCACCTGGCTGGCCCATCGCCGGACCCTCCACGAGGTCGAGGGCAGCCCTCTGGGCATCTATCGCTACGCGATGGCGGCTCTCGGGCTGGCGACTTCGGTGTCGATGCTGATCGCACTCACCCTGGCCGCTCTCGACCGCGATCTCCTGGTCGAGGAGTCCGTGCTCGACATCATCAGCCTCGCCACGGTCCTCGTGGTGGGTCTGACGGTGTGGCTGGTATACGAGCGACGAGCCACCGCGGCGGAAGGCCCCGGTCGCTCATGGCCGCGCAACATCTACACCCTCGGGGTCGGCATCATCTTCGGGCTGGTCGCGTCCGGAGCGCTCATAACGACACTGTTCGTGCTACTTCGTCGTCTGCTCGGCTCCGCCGAGTCCGGGTCGCTGCTGGAGCCCACCGTGACCCTCGTCTACACCGGCCTGGCCGCCTGGTACCTGCTCGCCGCCTACTTCCGCGGCCGGGCCGAGGTCCAGGCCGACAAGGTGGTCATCGCCCCCTTCGACGTCACCGTCGTCTGCTCCCACCCGGGCCTCCTGGCGACGAGGTTCCCCGAGGAAGCGCGGCTGCGTGTGCTCTACAGGGGCGACGATGAAGGCATCGTCGACGAGGCAATGGCCGACGAGATCGTGGCATCTGTCGCCAACCGGTCTTGTTTCGTCTGGGTCGACGGGGACGGCTACCGGATCGCACCAACCCGGTCCGGCTGATGATTCGGCCCGGGACCCGGGATCTGGGAGCATCTGTTCCATGAGGTGGCTCTCCTATCGCATCTTCACCGCCCTCGGCTGGCGCGTCGAAGGAGAACTGCCCGACATCCCGAAGATGGTGATCATCGGTGCGCCCCACACCTCCAATTGGGATTTCTTCCTCTTTCTGGCTGTCATCCACCACTTCGGCATCAAGGTCAGCTTCCTCGGCAAGGCGGGGCTGTTCCGCTGGCCGTTCGGATTCATGTTCCGCAAGGTCGGGGGCATCCCCGTCGACCGGTCCAAGGGCGGTGGGCTGGTGGGCCAGGTGGCATCGGCCTTCGACGCCCATGAGCGAATGATCCTCGTGGTGGCTCCGGAGGGGACGCGGGCCGCGGCCGCCTCCTGGAAGTCGGGATTCGCGGAGATCGCCCACGGTGCGGACGTTCCCGTGGTCTTCGCCGGCGTCGACGGCCCGTCCAAGACCATCTTCATCGGCCCGCCGGAGAAAGTGGGCCAGGACCGAGGCGAGTTCATGGACCGGGTACGGGCCTTCTACGCCGACAAGCCTGGGATAGACCCGTCAGGCAAGAGCGCAGTGCGTCTCGCCGACGAAGGTTCTACGACCGCTCAGCAAGACGTCTGAAGTCGTCACTGGCACCACCCGAGCCGGCTCCATAGCGGAGAAGGTCTCTCCCGAACCTCTCCCGGACCTCATCGACACTCTCGTCGAGACGGGATCGTCTCAACGCGACCTCACTCCCGGCTCGCAGCACGTCGCCATCTCCGAGATCGAGCTCGAGTTGGATGAACTCGTCGGTGGTGAGGTTTGAGACCGATAGCCCGATGAGGGTCACCGTCTCTCCGGGATTGTCCTCGAGAGCACGGTCGAGCAGGGCCATCCCGAGATTGGATAGCGCGGCCGTCGAGCCCGTCGACGAGGGGAGGGTGTGACTCCGGGTCACCGAGCGAGGCCCCGAAAGACGCACCCGCACGGTGAGAGTCGACCCACGCCTTCCCTTGGCCCGGAGCCGGCGCCCCACCCTGTCCGCCAGGCCGAGAACCACCACCGCCATCTCGTCGCGCTGGTCGAGCCCTCTGCCCAGCGCCTGCTGGCTCCCTACCGACCCGGCCCGGCGGCCGCCCCGCACAGGGCGGGGATCGCGGTTCCACGACAGCGCATGAAGCCCGCCCCCGCCGGCGGTGCCGAGCCGGGACCCCAGCGCCTGCGGGGGGACACGGCTCAACTCGCCAACCGTCCGGATGCCGAGACGATGGAGCTTGGCCGCGGTCACCTTGCCGACGCCCCAGAGCGCCTCGACAGGGAGGGGGTGGAGGAATTCGAGCTCCTCACCTCTCGCGACCACCACCAATCCGTCGGGTTTCGCTCGAGCCGACGCGATCTTGGCCAAGAACTTGGTGGAGGCGACCCCGATGGAGATCGGTAGACCAACCTCGTCTCGCACCCGACGCCGGACTGTGCGAGCAATGTCAGAGGGTCGGCCCAAGAGGTGAGTGGTCCCGGAGACCTCGAGAAATGCCTCGTCGACCGATATCTGCTCGACCACCGGCGTGGCGTCGTCGAGGATCTCCATCACCTGGTCGGAGAGCTCGAGGTACCGATGGAACTGGCCCTCGACGACCACAGCCTCGGGACACAGGGTTAGTGCCTCGCGGGACGACAT
>DATHSA010000002.1:0-20587 GCA_035464675.1 Acidimicrobiia bacterium | reverse complement strand
ATTCCGCCGCCCGGTGTGGCCGGGCATGCGGCTAGCCGCGGTGGAGGGTGAGTCCAGAGCACCCCAGCCGTGACAACCAAGGCCGGCTGACGTACGCCCAACGGGGTTTCCGGCCACCCCACTGGATGGTCCCCGGTCCCCGCCGGGGATCATCCGCGTTCACGGCTCACCCCAGCCCCCACCGCCGGGCGTGAGGATTCGCACGCGATCCCCCGGCTCGACCTCGAATGTCACCTTCCCCGGCAACCTCTCGCTCGATCCGTCCCGGCGTACCAGCCAGTCCTCTCCCGTCGCCCCCGGTCGGCCGCCGGCCAGGCCCCAAGGTTGGTTGCGACGCCGTTCACCTATCAACGAGACCTCCCCCTCATCGAGGAACTCGATCTCGCGGGTGATGCCCTCACCGCCGGCGTGCCTTCCGGCCCCTCCCGATCCTGACCGCAGGCCGGTGTGCACAACACGGAAGGGGTAATGGGTCTCCAGTGACTCGATCGGGGTGTTCTTCGTGTTGGTCATGCCGGTGTGAATGCCCGACTGGCCTCGCCGGAACGGTGTCCCGCCCTCGCCACCCGCCACGGTCTCGTAGTAGACCGTGCCGCCCGACCCGATGAGGATGTTGTTCATCGTGCCCTGTGAGGCGGCAGGCACCCGGGCCGGAGCGAGGGGCGCCAGCGCGCCAAGAAGGACGTCGGCGATCCGCTGGCTGGTCTCGACGTTTCCCGCCGCCACGGCGACCGGAGGACGGGCTGCCACCAGGCTCCCAGGCTCGACGCGAAGCTCGAGTGGCCGATAACACCCACCATTGGCCGGGATCGTGGGATCGGTGGCGACCCGGACCGCGTAGTAGAGGCATGATCGGGTCACCGCCTCGACAGCGTTGATGTTGCCTTCGATCTGTGGCGCTGTGCCGGCGAAGTCGGCCACAAGGCGATCGCCCTCGATCGTCACCGTCACCCTGATGGGGATGTCGTCGTCGCCCCACTCCATCACGTCCTCGAACGAGTTCGACCCATCGCCCAGCGTCGCCAGCGCCGCTCGCATTCGACTCTCGCCATAGCCGAGGAGATCGTGAGCCACCCGCTCGAACGCATCGCCATACTCCGAGGCGGCCTCGATCAGCCTCACCGCACCCGCCTCGTTGGCGCCCAGCTGCGCCGAGAGATCCCCCAGCCGTTCCCCGGGGGTGCGGGTGGCTGCAAGGAAGGCGTCGACGAAGTCCGGTTCCCAGACTCCATCCACGCAAGCCACTGTGGGTGAGACCACATGGCCCTCGTCGACAAGCCGGGTGGCGGTCGCCGGCATCGAACCCGGGGCATCCCCGCCGACGTCCGCGTGGTGTGCGCGATTGGCAGCCCATCCAATGAGCCGGCCGCCGCGATGGACCGGGCGCACGAGTGTCAGATCGTTGAGGTGGGTGCCGCCATGGAAGGGGTCATTGACGGCGAACTGAACGCCGGGAGCGACATCGGATCCGAACTCCGCCAGCACGGCCTCCACCGACGCGGGCATCGAACCCAGGTGCACCGGGATGTGCTCCGCCTGGGCCAGCATCTCGCCATCGGCGACGAACACGGCCGCCGAGCAGTCGGCGCGCTCCTTGATGTTCGGCGAGTACGCAGTTCGTCGCAGGATCGCGCCCATCTCGTCGGCCACGGAGGCGAACTGATTCCGTGCCACCTCGAGTGTCACGGCATCGGTCACCATGACAGCTCCAATGCACCCGACTCGTGGACCACGAGCCGCTCACCGACGCCCAGCCAGGTGGTGGCTTCGCGTTCCTCGATCACCGCAGGTCCCCTCACCTCGGCACCGGGCTCGAGCGAGGGCCGCCACCAGACCGTGGCCTCCACATCACCATCGCCGGTCGAGACCGCCCGCGATCCGCGATCCGCGTCGCCGCCGTCGGGAGCGAACGACACCTGATCCCAGGCGAGAGCAGGAACGCCGACGGCTTCGGCGCGCACCGTCACCAGTTCGATCGGATCGTCGGGGCGGGCGAACCCGTTGCGCCGCCGATGTGCTTCATGGAACCCGGTCGCCACTTCAGACCACCCTTCACCGGTCTCGTAGGGAATCGAGGTCTCGTGCGACTGGCCCCGGTAACGGACGTCCAGGACCACCTGGATCGAGCCTGCGTCCGGGAACCGGCGGCGGGCCTCCTGTTGGATGTCCCCGAGCGGGGTGGAGAGATCGGCACCCGGCTCGAGCAGGACGCTCCGAGCGACATCGGCGCGCGGAGGGGCGAGCAGCATGCCGAACGCCGAGAAGACCCCGGCGTGGGCCGGGATCAGGACACCCGCCATGTCGAGCCGCCTCGCCAGGGCCGTTGCGTGAAGCCCGCCGGCGCCGCCGAAGGCGACCAGGACGGAACGACGCGGATCGGCGCCCTCCTCCACCGAGACCCGCCTGATGGCCCGCTCCATGTGCGACTCGACGACAGTGACGATGCCGTTCGCCACCGCACGGGCATCCATGCCCACCGACCCGCCGATGCGCTCGAGCGCCGCCGCGGCCGCCGACCGGTCGAGCGCGAGCGTCCCCGCAAGAAGCGCCTCGGACCCGATCCGTCCGAGGATCAGATCGGCGTCGGTGACCGTGGCACCCGTTCCTCCCCTGCCGTATGCGGCGGGCCCGGGATTGGCACCCGCACTCTGCGGGCCGACTCGAAGAGCACCGCCCTCATCGACCCACGCGAGGCTTCCACCACCGGCACCGACGGTATGGACTGCCACCGATGGCATGCGGCACGGCAGGCCTGCAATCGATCGCTCGTATCCCACCTCGGGCCGTCCGCCATCTATCCGGCAGACATCGGTGGAGGTTCCCCCCATGTCGAACGACACGACGGTGGACCTGCCCAAGGCCCGGCCCAGCGCCGAGGCTGCCACCGCTCCTCCTGCCGGGCCCGACAGCAGGATCGCGGCCGGCAGTGCGGCCGCCGCGGACAGCGAGATGAGTCCGCCCGAGCTTCGCATGACCGAGGGAGATCCCTCGACTCCGGCCGCCTGGGCCGCCCCGGCGAGGCGCTCCAGGTAGGAGGACACGACGGGCACCAGGTAGGCATTGAGAAGCGTCGTCGAGGTCCGTTCGAACTCCCGGAACTCCGCCACGACATCGCTCGACAAGGACACGGGGACTCCGGGAAGTGCCTCAGCAAGGGCTCGGGCGACGGCCGCCTCCCGCTGCCGATGCGAGAAGGAGAACAACAGCGAGACGGCGATGGCCTCGGCATCCGACACCGTCACGCGCTCGATCAGTGCGTTCAGGGCTTCACGATCGGGCACGTCACCGAGGTCGGCATACGCCCTGCCGGCGAGGCCGAACCGCATCGTGGGCGGCGCAATCGGCTCCGGCCGCGAGACGGTCGAGTCGTAGAGCGACGGGCGATCCTGTCGGCCGATCTCGATGAGATCCTCGAAGCCGGCATCCGTGATCAGAGCGGTTCGGGCGCCAGACCGCTGGAGCACCGCGTTGGTGGCGGCGGTGGTGCCGTGGACCAGACGGGTCTCCCCGGTGGCGAACCGCTTCACCCCTTCGATGACTCCGAGGCTCTGATCAGGGGTGGTCGGCACCTTGCCGGTCACCAGGGCGGTCCCGTCCCAGACGACGACGTCGGTGAACGTTCCACCGACGTCCACCGCGGTATGGGTCATCGGATGCCCTCAACTAACGTGCGATGCCGGACGACCCCGGAGATGCCATGCCTGTGAGCGTCAGCCAGACGCCGAACCCCAATGCCCTCAAGTTCACCGTGGGAGCGGAGTTCGACACGCCGAAGAGCTTCGCCGCGGGCCAATCGACCGATGACCCCGTTGCCGGGCCGATCATCGCCATCGATGGCGTCACGAGCGTGTTCATGTCCGCCGACTTCGTGACGGTGAGCAAGAGTGCGGACGCCTTCTGGGACACGATCGTCCCCGCCGTGACCGAGATCCTCGAAGAGCACTACGGCTGAGGCTACCGGCCCGACTCACCCCTCCTCGATCACCACGGCCATCGGCCAGCGGTTGCCGACGCCGTCGGCGACGGTGAGCACGACTCGCCAGCCCACATCCACGGGGTGAGCAGACACGACGCGGGGCTCCGATCCCCAGCCAACCGCGAGACTCACCGCCTCGTCGAGCACCCGTTGCGGCGGGTCGTCGACGCCGTCGGGCCAGGGGACCGGCTCGGGTCCCGGGGGCATTCGTGCCGGCGATGGCAGGTCGAGGACCGCAGTGCCGCCCTCGTTAGTCACTCCGACGAGTACATCGACCGCCCGCACCGGCTGGCGGCTGAACCCACGATCCGGGGGCGCGCCGAGCATCCGGAATGCCACGGAAACCCGGTAGGCACCGCCTCCTGCCTCCTGCACGTCGTATGCCCTGGCCCACTCGACGTACGAGATCCCCTCGCCGTCGTCCTGGGGAAAGGCGGGCATCGGCCCGGTCGGAAGGGCAGCCCGGACATCTGCGGACCCGTTCGGCTCGAAGTCGGAGGTGAAGTAATCCGTGACGAACCACTCGGCGCGAACGATGGCGGCCCGGGCGAGAGAATCGGGAGGGTCAGCCATGAGGTCGGCCTCCGAATAGAGGGGCAGCGTGGCGGTCGAGGAGACCGAGGTGTCGGGACCGGCGACGGCGGTGGTGGCCGGGGTCACCGGTGCCGTGGGCGGCGACGGTGCCCACCACGACCTAGCCACGAGGATTCCGAGGACCATCGATCCGAGGGCGCCGGCCACGAGGTACAGGGTCCGGCGGGTCCTGTCTTCGGGCTCGGACTCCGCCATGAGATCCGCCCAGGGGACGTGCTCGAGCTCTTCGCGTTCTTCCATTCAGGGCACCTCGTAGGGAACCGGGACGCCACCGTGAAGCACCGGGATCGGAAGAGGGTCTCCCCGGTCGCCCCATGCCTCCCGTGCGAACACTTCAGCGAGGCGAAACGGCGGCGGCGAGAGCGCGGCCCGAACCGGGCTGGCCAGGATGAGCAACATGAGGAACACGGTGAGGGCCGTGGGGAAGCCGACCCGCCGTAGGAAGGCGGCGGTGGGCATGCGGTGAAGGTATGGGACGGGATCGGGCGGTTCAAGGGGGCTGATCGGACCCAGCCGGCGGCGGGCCCATCACGCCTGCAGACTGGAGGCTATCTCCCGATCAGCTCGAGGAACTCGGCGCGAGAGCTCGGGTTGTTCTTGAAACCACCGAGCATCGCCGAGGTGACCATGGACGAGCCCTGCTTCTGGACACCGCGCATGAGCATGCAGAAGTGGCTTCCCTCCATGACGACGGCGACACCGTGAGGGTCGAGGATGCTATCGATGGCGTCAGCGACCTCATTGGTGAGCCTCTCCTGCACCTGGAGACGGCGGGCGAACACGTCGACGATTCGTGCGATCTTGCTCAGCCCGATGATCTTGCTGTTGGGCATGTAGGCGACGTGAGCCTTGCCGAAGAACGGGAGCATGTGGTGTTCGCACAGCGAGTAGAACTCGACGTCCTTGACGAGCACCATCTCATCTGCGTCGCTCGCGAAGATGGCATTGCTGACCACCTCCTCGACGCTCGTCGAGTAGCCAGAAGTCAGGAATTCCAGCGCCTTGGCGACCCGCAGCGGCGTCCGGGCAAGACCCTCGCGGTCCGGCTTCTCGCCGATCTTGGCCAGGATCGCCCGCACGTTCGCCTCCAGTTCTGGATCGAAGACCTCGTCGACCGCGGCTTCCATCTCGGTCTCGGTGGCGTAGCGCTCGGCGTAGAGGGGTGTCGGCTCGGTGCTCATATGTCGCTCGATTCGATCTCGGAACGGTCCAGCGATCACCCGGAGGGGTGTGCCGTCGCCACCATATCTCCAATCCGGGGCGACGTCGGCGGCCGGCACCGCGAGGTGCGCCATCTCGGGGATCTCAGGGTCGGGGATCCGTGTCCCGTCGACCTCCCCCGAGAAGCCCTCGAAGAGGATGACGTCCAGGTCGATGACCCTCGGGGCGAAGGCCTCACCGGTCCGATGACGACCCATGTCGGCCTCGATGGACCGCATGAGGGTGCGCAGCCCCGGGGCATCGAGCGACGTCTCGACCAGCACCGCGGCGTTCAGAAAGTCGGGCTGCCCGGGCGGGCCCACCGCCCCGGTCCGGTACGCGGGACTCTTCGCCAGGATCCGGATCTCAGGACTGTCGCCGAGCCGTCCGAGTGCCGCGGGCAGGTTGCGCTCCGGGTCGATGTTGCTTCCGAGCGAGACGACCGCCCGGCTCAAGGGAGGTCCTCACGGGTCCGGTGGATGATGACGCCCACCGATCCGGCGAAGCGCAGGGCGCCCGGTTTCCGGACCTCGACCGACACCTCCTCGACCCGCTCGTCGAAGCGGAGGCACAGTTCGGCGATCTCAGCCGCCAGCCTCTCGACCAGCATCGGCGCACCGTCCTCGATGTGGGCGATGATCTTCTTGGTGACGGACCGGTAATTGACGGCGTCGGCGATGTCGTCGCTCTCGGCGGCCGGGCGGGTGTCGACCCAGAGCACCAGGTCGACGACGATGTCCTGGAGATTCTCCCGCTCCTCGGGATTGATCCCCACGATCCCTCGAACGAGCAGCCCTTCGATGACGATCTGGTCCATGGGGAGAATCTAGGCAAGGCGAGAAGAACGCGATACGCGATACGCGATGCGACAGATCGCAGCGAAGACCCCTTCGAACGCGCTCTGTCGAATTGCGAATTGCGTATTGCGAATTGCGGAGGCCGCCCGACGGGCGCCGACCTATCTCAGATGCGCCCCGCCGTCGATCTGGACGATCTCGCCTGTCACGAAGTCGTTGCGGAGGAGGAAGAGGACGGCATCGGCGACGGGGTCGGTGCCACCGACCCGCTTCAAGGGGATGTCCTTGGCCAGATCCTTCAGGTACTGGGACGACTTCCCCGGTGGGGGGAGGATCGCACCGAGAGCCACGGCGTTGACCCGTATGCGAGGTGCCAGCGCCTCGGCTGCGGCAATGGTGAACGTGTCGATTCCTCCCTTTGCGATGGTGTACGAGAAGTGATCGCCATACGGGCGGGCGGTGCGCCAGTCGGTCAGGTTCACGACCGCGCCGTCCTGGTCGTCCGGCAGGGCCCGGGCAAACGCGGCGGTGAGCATGATCGGTGCCCTGAGATTGACGTCGATCGTCTGATCGAAGGTGTCGGGAGCGAGGGTCGTGAGGGTGTCGCTGGGGAACATCGCCGCGCTGTTGATGAGGATGTGGATCGGCCCGGAATCGGCTCCCCCGATCACCGCTCGAGCAGGGTCGACGCCGAGATCGGCCTGGATCAGATCCACCGTGGCGCCGAGCGCCCGAACCTCCTCGGCCGTTGCCTCCGCCTCAGAGGACGACGTGTTGTAGTGGAGCACCAGATCGCACCCCGCCTCGGCGAGTGCCAGCACGATCGCCTTCCCGACCCGCTTGGCGCCTCCGGTGACGAGCGCAGTCTTCCCGGCGAGATCCATGGGGCCGGAGGGTACTCAGGCCCGTCGCGAGTCACCCGATACCCTGTACCGGAGACGCCCGCGTGTCCCACGGGTTCGGGTCGCTCCAGTCGCGGATGAGCGGCGAGAGGCGGCGGGCGAGGATGGGCAACGGGCAACGGGAAACGGGAAAGGGGCAACGGGTAACGGCCTCCGCCTACTACCGTTCCCGCCGTGACCAGTGCCGATCCCAGGCACGGCCGTTGGATTCTGCCGCTCATGATCGCGGCCATGGTCGTGCTCACCTACACGTTCGTGAACAGCATCGAACCGGCTGCGAGCCCCACGGGCACGACGTCGGACGGTCCCCCGTTCCCCACGTCGCCGACCTCCTCGTCGACGACGCTGCCACCCGAGATCGCGGCGTTCATGGTCACGCTGGACGTCATCGAGAACCAGGCCGAGGCCTTTCGCAACCAGATCGACCAGATCAACACCGACTGGGAGACCCGATCGACCACGGGCATCTCGTACTCCGACACTCGCACTGCGTTCGAGGGGGCCCGGGATGCCATCGCCGACTGGGAGACCGACGTCGCTCAAGCCGCAGGCGTACCCCCATCGCTTGCCGCAGCGCACGTCGAACTGCTCATCGAAGTGGCGGATCTCGCACCGAAGGTCGACGACATCATCGCCGGGCTCGAGGCGCCGGACGACGGCACGCTTCGCCGCACGGCGGTAGCCGAGTTCTCCACTGAGATCGATCAGGTCCTGGACGCGATCGAAGCAATCCGGGAGGTCGCCCGGTCGGGTGGAGCGACGACCACCACCGGCGGCTCGGACGCGTAGGGGGCTTCACTCCGCTCCGGCGCAACTGACAACGTCCTCCCCCGCGTCGCAGGGGAAGACGCACCGTCGCCGCTCAGCAGTCGTAGTACAGCCTGAACTCCCACGGGTGAGGGCGCAGGCGAACGGCGTCGACCTCGTGGAGGCGCTTGTAGGCGATCCAGTCCTCGATCAGGCCCTCGGTGAAGACGTCGCCGGCGAGGAGGAACTCATGGTCCTTCTCGAGGGCATCCAGCGCGTCCTCGAGGGAGCCCGGCACCGAGGGCACCTTGGCCAGTTCCTCCGGTGGCAGGTCGTAGAGGTCCTTGTCGACCGGAGCGCCGGGGTCGAGTTTCCGGGCGATCCCGTCGAGACCGGCCATGAGCATCGCCGAGAAGGCGAGGTGAGCGTTCGCCGAGGGATCCGGGCACCGGAACTCGAGTCGCTTCAGTGCCGGCTTCCGGCTGTAGACCGGGATGCGCACCGCCGCCGACCGGTTCCTCTGGCTGTAGACCAGGTTCACCGGTGCCTCATATCCCGGCACCAGCCGCCGATACGAGTTGGTCGTCGGGGCGGCGAACGCCAGTAGCGCCGGGGCGTGATCGAGCAGCCCGCCGATGTAGTGACGGGCCATGTCCGACAGCCCGGCGTAGCCCTTCTCGTCGTAGAACAACGGCTTCCCGTCGAGCCACAGGCTCTGATGGGTGTGCATGCCCGAGCCGTTGTCCTGGAAGACCGGCTTCGGCATGAACGTGACCGTCTTGCCGTAGAGCCATGCCGTGTTCTTCACGATGTACTTGAACAACGTCACCTTGTCGGCCGTGCGCAACAGCGTGTCGTAGCGGATGTCGATCTCTGCCTGGCCGGCCGTGCCCACCTCGTGGTGCTGCACCTCGACGTCGATACCCGCCTCGATCAGCCGCGCCGACATCTCCGACCGCAGGTCCTGGAAGTGGTCGGTCGGAGGCACCGGGAAGTATCCCTCCTTGTACTGCGGCTTGTACCCGAGGTTGCCGCCCGGTTCGTCGGTTCCGGTGTTCCAGGCGCCTTCGGTGGAGTCGACCTCGTAGAACCCGGAGAACTGGTTCTGATCGAACCGCACCGAGTCGAGGATGTAGAACTCGGCCTCCGGGCCCCAGTAGGACGTGTCGGCCAGGCCGGTCGACGTCAGGTACGCCTCGGCCTTCTGCGCCACGTAGCGGGGGTCCTTCTCGTACGGCTGGCCGGTTACGGGGTCGCGCACCCAGCAGTAGAGGATGAGGGTGCGTCGATCACGGAACGGATCCTCGACCGCCGTGTCGGCGTCGGGGACCAGCAGCATGTCGGACTCCTGGATCTCCTGGAACCCGCGGATCGAGGATCCGTCGAACCCGAAGCCTTCGGTGAAAGCCTCCTCGCCCACCTCGGAGACGGGGACGGTGAAATGCTGGACCTGGCCGGGGAGGTCGCTGAACCTCAGGTCGACGAACTCGTAGGCACCTTCCTCAAGCATCTTCACCACGTCTTTGGGCGACGCCATGGACCGCTCCTCCCTTGCTCTCGTTCCGACCCCGCTTTGTAACCCGGCCCCATTTCTCGCGCGTTGCCGATGTGTGAACTCTGTGTTTCGAGATGCCGCCGACCCTTCTCATCGGCGTAGGTCGCCCGTACGATGGCTCGCCGGGAGGTCAGATGGGAAAACAAGAGGAATACGTGCTTCGGACCGTCGAGGAACGGGGCATCCGCCTCATCCGCCTGTGGTTCACCGATGTCCTGGGCTTCTTGAAGTCGTTCGCCATCACCCCGGCCGAGCTGGAGACGGCGTTCGACGAGGGGATGCAGTTCGACGGGTCGGCGATCGACGGATTCTCCCGGGTGCAGGAGGCCGACATGCTGGCGCACCCCGACCCCACCACCTTTCAGATCCTTCCCTGGCGATCCGACCAGGCCGGGGTCGCCCGCATGTTCTGCGACCTCACCACCCCCGACGGCGAGCAGTTCGAAGGTGACCCCCGGTCGGTGCTCCAGCGCAACCTGAGAAGGGCGGCCGACCTCGGCTATTCGTTCATGGTGGGGCCCGAGGTCGAGTACTTCTACTTCGCCGACAGCGGGCCGGACCCGCAGATGCTCGACCGCGGGGGCTACTTCGACCTCACCCCCCTCGACGTCGCTCAGGAGTACCGGCGCCGCACGATCATGGCACTCGAGAGCCTCGGGATCCCGGTGGAGGCCTCCCACCACGAGGTGGCTCCGAGCCAGCACGAGATCGACCTGCGATACACGGATGCGCTGAGCATGGCCGACAGCCTGATGACCACCCGGCTGGCCGTGAAGGAGGTCGCTCTCGAGCACGGCATCCATGCGACCTTCATGCCCAAGCCCGTCGAAGCGGTCGACGGAAGCGGCCTGCACCTGCACCTCTCCCTGTTCGAGGGGGATCGCAACGCCTTCCACGAGGCCGGTGGCGAGTACGGCCTCTCCAAGGTGGCGCGGGGGTTCATCGCAGGGCTCCTGCACCACGGTCGCGAGATCACGGCGGTGACCAACCAGTGGGTCAACTCGTACAAGCGGCTCGTCTCGGGGTTCGACGCCCCGGTGTGGATCACCTGGGCCCGGAACAACCAGTCGGCGCTGGTCCGGGTCCCCACGCCGAAGAAGGGCAAGCCGGCCAGCACCCGCATCGAGTACCGCTCGCCCGATCCCGCCTGCAATCCCTACCTGGCCTTTTCGGTGATCCTCGCCGCAGGGTTGGCGGGCATCGAAAACGGCTACGACCTGCCGACCGAGATCGCCTCCGACGTCAACGGCGCCACCGCCGAGGAACTGGCGGCGCACGGCATCGAGCGGATCCCCGACAACCTGGCGTCGGCCCTCGATGTCATGGAGGGGTCGGAGCTGGTGGCGGCGGCGCTGGGGGAGCACCTGTTCGAATGGTTCGTCCGCAACAAGCGCCGTGAGTGGGATCGGTACCAGCGCCACGTGAGTCGCTACGAACTCGAGGAGTTCCTGCCGATACTGTGAGAGCCGCCAGCCACCAGCCACAGCACCCAGCAAGAGTGTCATGCACGTAGCGGTACATCCACAGAGCGCTTCGCCGGGACTTCTGCGCGATCTCCGCGACTCGGGGGTGGAGCCCGTTGCGGTCGCCGACACCGCTGCAGTGGTGGAGCAAGAGCCCGGCGAGGGCTGGGCGCTGGTGGTGGTCGAACTGGGCGACGATCCGGAGATCGGGCTTGCCGTCGCCCGGCGCGTCAGATCCGAGCTCACGGCCCCGGTGCTGGTCGTGGCCGAGCCCGGATCGCTGCCGGCGCTGGACGGCGCCGAGTTCGACGACTTCGTGCTGGCGCCGGTCGACCCCGCCGAGCTGGCCGTCCGCATCCGACGACTGGCCGTCGGCGCGGCGGTCAGCGCGCCCGACGAGGTGATCTCCTTCAAAGACCTGTCGCTCAATCTCGCCACCTATCAGGCGACGGTCGGCGGCGAGCCGATCGACCTCACGTACATGGAGTACGAGCTGCTCCGGTTCTTCGTCACCAACCCCGGTCGTGTGTGGTCTCGCGAGCAACTCCTCAACCGGGTGTGGGGGTACGACTACTTCGGCGGTGCCAGGACCGTCGACGTCCACGTCCGGCGTCTACGCGCCAAGCTGGGAGAGGAACGCTCGTCCTGGATCACCACGGTCCGGAGCGTCGGTTACCGGTTCGGGTAGCGCGGCGTCTGCGGCGTTCGACTCGGCGGATCGAAGTTCCGCGCTACGCCTCCGACCTTATGCCGATGATCGTGTCCTCGTCCTCGAGGCGCGTGCCGTCGCCAGAACCCCGCCACTTGATACCCGGAATGTAGGGATAGAAGTGCAGCCAGTCGGAGGCGGGGACGTTGAACTTCCACTGACGGCCGTCTGCCAACCTGACCCACACATCACTCGTGGTCGCCACGCCCACAAGGGCGATCACGATTACTCCGAAGATTGCACCCAGCAGGATCAGGTTCTGGGAGATCACGACGAACTCCGATACGAAGACGATGGCAACGGCCGCGAAACCGACGGCTCGCTTCCATCGACGCCCCACGTTCTCCACCCGGATGCTCTCGATCGCATCCAGTGCCACCGAGGCGACGACCCGCAAAGGGCGGCCTCCGATCACACGTCCCGCAACCACGGCGAGATGGGAATCGGTGAGGGCAAGCGCCTTCCGACCCCGGGCCGATGTCCGGGTCGCCACCCGGACCAGACGCCACTCGAGCAACTTGGCGACGGCAAAGCCGACCACGCAGCCCGCGACCGCCAGCAGCCGGCTCCGGCCCCACGCGAACGACGCGTGGACCGCGAGACCCGCGAACGCCCCGCCGACGACCCACGGCCACCGGTTCCGGGATCGGTCGGGCGCCACAGCACGCGTCGGCACGGCCAACCTGATCTCGCCGATGTCGGGATGACTCATGGGAACACCTCGACCCTGGGGTCGAGTTCGGTCCGTCGTTCCCGATGCCGTTTCAAGCCGAAGCCGAACGCGAGCACCATGGCCAGCAGGTAGCTGGCGGTGACGCCAGGCCGAATCGAGTCGAACGGGTCGAACGGAGGCAGCACCGCCATCTGCGCCTCGAAGACCCGACCGATTTCGTCATGTGTCACATCGCCCTGCCAGCCGATGCCGAACACGAAGGCGTGGTTGGCCCCGTATACCCACTTGTCGACGCCTTCGTCGCCGGGTCGCTCCAGGGTCACGGCTCCGGGAACGTCCTCGTACTCCCAAGTCCAGGTCCAATGCCGGATCTCCATCACCCGGCGAAGCACCCGGGCGCCGGCCAGGCGGTTGGCGACCTCCTCGGAGGTATAGAACAGGCCCACCGCGATCCGGTCGCCGCCCTTCTCCCACACCCTTACCCACTCCCCGGCCGCACCGAGCACGGGAAAGCCCTCGTGGAACAACGGCCGGCCATACCGCGACAACGCCTCGACGAACCGTCCTTCGAACTCGACCGACCAACCGGGCATCCCGGGCTCGTCGACGATCTCCTTGCTCGGGCTACGCGTGTCGACACAGCCGGGAAGGATAAGAAGGATCGCCACCACGGCGAGAAGGCCGAGTCGGGACGGGATCGAACGCATCTCAGAGAACGTTACCGGGGTCTTTCGTCCAGATCGCCCGTCCCGAGATGTTCGGACCTGCAGGGGCCGATGTCCGATCCCGACGGTTGGAATCCTCTGTCACCGGGTATCTGGCGTTCCACTACGACGAAAGGAACTCCATGCTCGCGTTGATCGGCGGAGCGACCGAGGTCGCCGTCAACCTGACGGTCCCCGGGATCGTCGCCCTCGTGGCAGGGATCTTGATCCTCATCATCCCGAGGCTGCTCAACTACATCGTGGCGGCGTACCTGATCATCATCGGCTTCATCCAGGTCTTCGACGTCACGCTGTAGACCAGGCCGCTCAACGGCGGGCGTCTGGCAGGGCATGCAGGGCCTGGTCCCAAGGAGATGGATCCGCGGACGCGTCGAGATCGACGATGTCGGCGCGTCCCAGCAGCCACCGGTAGAGGACGCCGGCTTCTCCCGACACCCGCTCGTCGGCCTCGCCCCTGGCGAACGAGACTCCCACCTCGGCCGGGCTCAGCAGCCAGGTGTCACCGGTGTCCGTCGCCCGCAGGCAGAGAGCCCCCGTGTCTCCCGGCACCGAGATGGTGCCCGACCAGAGCGCAGCGAACTCGTCGATCCCCTTCACGGCCAGGTCGGACTCGATGGGATCGGGTGATCCGAACGGCTCCTGCGCATCCCAGCGGTGGACGGTCGTCTCCAGAGCCATGCGGAGGGTCCAGGAGTGGACGCCGGGCGTCGGGCCGAAACCCCATACCCGCAACCCGGGGTCGGCGCTCTCGAGAGCGTCGGCCATCTCCTCCGCACCATCCCGGAACCACGGGAGCACGGTCGAAGGCTCCTCGTCGGGCGGGAAGGAGCGCCGGACCCGATCGAGGGCCGCTGTGCGGATCGTCTCCGTGGTGCGACGGTGGACGCTTCCGGTGTGAACCAGCAGATCCAGCTCCGTCCACCCGTCGTAGCGGGCGATCGACGCGGCAAGGTCGCGCTCGGCGGCATCGGCGAGGGCCCCGGCCTCGGAGCGAATCACCCGGATCAGATCGTCCATCATCCGAGGCTAGGGGCCTGTCACGAGCGCCCGGGCCGCTCCAGCACCCACACCCCGTGCGCCAGGTTGCCCCGAGGCACCGTCGGTCCGCGCCTGGTCATGCCCAGCCGCTCCGCGACCCTGACCGACCTGACGTTGATGGGGACGATCGTGGCGATCACCTCGTCGAGACCGATCTCCCAGGCACGCTCGATCATGGCGGCCGCTCCCTCGGTGGCATAGCCGTTGCCCCAATGCGACCGGGCGAGGTGCCAGCCGATCTCCATCCCGCCAGGCGGGTCCGGAGCGGGCTGGAGGTTGACGTCGCCCACCGTCTCCCCTGTCTCCTTGACCACCAGCCACCACCAGCCCATTCCGTCGGGCATCGCGGCGATACGCTCCAACAGCGAGGTGAGGCCGGACTCGGCCTCATCTCGGTCCCTGGCGACCTGCCCCCACCAGATCACCTCCGGATCGCCCCACACCGCGAGAAACTCGGCGACGTCGCCGGCGGCGAAGGGCCGTAGGATCAGCCGCTCGGTCTCCAGGCCATCACTGCGCGGTGGCACGCAACATCCACGCCGTCTTCTCGTGCATCTCCACGCGGGTCGTGGCCAGATCGACGGTGGCGATGTCATCGGCCTTCTCGGCGGCGGCGACGACGACGCGTGCCGTCCGGACTGCGGTCTCGTGGCCGTCCGCCAGATCTCGCACCATCTCGAGCGCTTCGAGGCTCCCATCGGTCTCGTCCACAGACGTGAGCGCGCCGTAGGCCTTGAAGCCCGCAGGCGCACGATCGCCGAGGGTGCGAATCCTCTCGGCGATCAGGTCGACTGCGTCCCGCAACTCGATGTACTGCGCCTCGAACATCGCATGCAGGGCGGGGAACATCGGGCCGGTGACATTCCAGTGGTGGCCCTGCGTCTTCAAATAGAGGGTGTAGGTGTCGGCCAGCAGTCGTGACAGCGCGCCGGTGATCTCCTCTCGTGCCTCGGTGTCCATGTCGACGGTCATCGGGTCTCCTTGGCTCGCCTCTTCCCCTCGAAGTGTATGAGGTGAGCGGATCATCCCCCCGGGCCGTTCATCACAAATCGTCGGTCCAGCCCGCGGCGGTACCCGGCGGCGGCCTCTAAGGTCGGACCCATGGCAGATGACCGAGAACCGCTCACCAGCGAGGAGATGATCAGGCAGGCGCGCGGCAAGGTCACCGAGTCGAGCGAGGACCTGCTCCGACAGGCCAAGGAGTCCGTGTCGGAAGTCCCGGACATCGAGGGACTCGAGAACATCGCGGTCGACATCCCGGTCGCCGACGAGTTCCCCGAGCCTATCCCGCAGATCCAGACGAGCCGTCCCCGGCGCGTCAGGCGTCAGCGGACCGAGATCCCCCAGGGACCGATCTCGCGAGACAGCGCATCGCGCGTCACCGCGATGGCGCTCGCCGCAGTGATCCTCCTGATCGCGATCGGCGTGTTCGTGGCCGTGGCCGCCTCGGCCCCCTAGCCGGTACGTCAGTGCAGGCCGTCGGTGGGGGCGGAGTAGTCGATCTCGATCTCGTCCCACACGTGGATCGGCATACCCACTTCGACACGAGCGGCCTCCTGGTCGTAGCCGCCTTCAGGCGCCCATGGGCGCAGAAAATCCATGTCCCATGGTGTGACACGGATGCACCCGTGCGACGCCGGGTAGTTCGGGACGTTCCGGTACCCGTGGATCCCGTAGTTCCACTCGCCGTATTGACCCCGGTAGTAGATGAACTTGTAGATTGACCACGCACCGGGCCGTGGTGACCATCCCCTGGCGTACCGGTGCTCGCCGATGAAGACACTGCCGTCGTCGAGGCGGTCGGTGCGCGGCGTGACGCTGGCCCCACAGCCTTCGGCCCTGCAGCCGACGGTGCCCCGACCGGCTCCGGTGCTCACCGGCATGATCGCCGAAACGCTGCCTCCCTCGATGAGGTAGAGGATCTGGTGACCGATGTCGACCTCGACCCGATCGGGCTGATGCTCTCTACGGGTCGGTGGGAGAGGTGTGAACGCCCGCAGCATGTCCCAGTCCTCGGCGACCCAGTCGTCCGGCGGCGGGCTGGCGATCCACTCGGCCCGGGCGGTGGCGGGGTCGGTGTGTGCCGGGCCCGTCAGCTTGTGGAAGGTGAACACCGCATATCGAGTCGCCTGGTCGTACACGCCCGTGAACTCGGACCGGAAGAGCTTCCGCTCGGCCAGAAGCAACTGGAGCGTGAATACCCGCCACGAGGTGTCACCCGGGCAGAGATCGCCCTCGCGCCGCAGGTATTCGGGCGCCTCACAGGGAGAGCGGCGTGTCGACCAGTCGACGGGGAGGGTCCGGCCGGCGAGCGTCGACCCGGGATGAAGGCCGTTCGAGTAGAACCCGGGGCCACCGACATCCGCCCTCGCGGTCGCCGGCGAAAGGGCCGGCGAAAGGCTCGCCACGAGGAAGCCGGCCATCAGAATGGCGAGCGGAAGGTTCCGATTGCTGCGCGCTTGGCCCATCAATGTGTTTCTCGATCCCCCACGGAGGCCGCAGGCTAATCCCGACTCACGTCGATCGGCCCGAACCGATCAGAGCGCGACGACGTTGTCGAGAGTCATGCCACGGCGTCGGTAGGCGCCACGGGTGTCGAAGACGATGTCGGCAGATTCGGCGATCGCCTTGAAGTCGAATACGTCGTGGTCGGTGAGTATCACCGCCAGAGTGACTCCGTCGGGAAGGCCCTCGACCCGCTCGATGTCGAATCCGTCGATCTCGTCGTCACCGACGAGGGGATCGAACGCCGCCACCCTCGCCCCCCGACTCCTCAACTCGGCGATCACGTCGAGTGCCGGCGACTCGCGGGCGTCTCCGACACCGGCCTTGTAGGCGAGGCCAACGGCGAGAACGGTGGTGCCGTGGACCGGAAGGCCGCGCTCGTTGAGCATCTCGGCGATCCGGGTGGCGACGTACTCGGGCATCCGGGAGTTGACCTCCTCGGTCAGGTCGATGAACCGGGTGGCAAAACCGGCCTCCTTGGCCCGCCATGCGAGGTACTGGGGATCCAGCGGGATGCAGTGACCTCCTACGCCCGGCCCCGGATAGAAGGGCTGGAACCCGAAGGGCTTCGTGGCTGCGGCCTCCACGACCTCCCAGATGTCGACGTCGATCTCATGGGTCAGCGCGGCCATCTCGTTGACGAGGCCGATGTTCACCGCGCGGTAGGTGTTCTCCAGCAACTTGGTCATCTCGGCGGCGCGGGCCGACGAGACCAGGTGAACAGAGTCGATCAGGCGCCCATAGGCGGCGGATGCCACCCGACCGGACTCACGGGTGACCCCGCCAACCACCTTCGGAATCGCCGCGAGGTCGAAACCGGAGCCGGGGTTCACCCGCTCTGCGGAGAACGCCACGAACACATCCTCGTCGAGCCGGAGCCCTCCCGACGTGGCGGCAGGGACGAGGACGTCGTCGGTGGTCCCCGGATAGGTGGTCGACTCGAGTGACACGAGCAGCCCGGGGTGGGTGACCCGTTCAACTGTGGCCGCGGCCGCCTCGATGAAGGACAGGTCGGGCTGGCGGTGCCGGTTGAGCGGGCTCGGGACGCAGATGAAGAGGGCATCGGCCGCCTCCAGAGCCGACTCGTCGGCAGTTACCGTCAGTCCCGCCGCCAGCGCATCGGCCAGGTCATCCGACGAGACGTCACCGATCGGCGACTCACCGGAAACCAGGGCGGCGACGACGGCCTCGTCGACATCGAAGCCGATCACATCGAGCCCCCTGGCCGCGGCGTTGACCGCCAGGGGCAACCCGACGTAGCCGAGGCCGATCACGCCTGCGGTCCACCGCTCGTTGGCGAAGAAGTCGGCCCGATCGGTCACCCGACGCCCCCGGCGCTCACCCGAACTCGATGCCCTGCGCCAGGGGGAGGTCGGTGCTCCAGTTGATGGTGTTGGTCTGGCGCCGCATGTACGCCTTCCACGAGTCCGACCCGGCCTCCCGACCGCCTCCGGTCTCCTTCTCGCCGCCGAAGGCTCCGCCGATCTCGGCGCCGCTCGTGCCGATATTGACGTTGGCGATGCCGCAGTCCGACCCCTCGGCCGACAGGAACAGCTCCGAGGCCCGCAGGCCGTTGGTGAATATCGCCGAGGAGAGGCCCTGACGGACCCCGTTGTGCACTCCGATGGCGTCGTGGACACCGTCGGCGTCGATCACGTACAGGATCGGGGCGAACGTCTCTTCCTGAACGATCGGTGCGTCACGATCGATCTCGATGATCGTGGGCTGGACGAAGTGCCCGTCGAGCCCGTCGACCTCGGCGCGCCCTCCCCCATAGAGGATCGTGCCTCCCTGCTCCCTGGCGATCTCGACCGCGGCCAGCATGGTGTCCACCGCCGAGGCGTCGACGAGCGGGCCCATGAGGGTCGACTCGTCGAGCGGATCACCGATGCGCACCTGGGCGTAGGCGTCGACGAGGCGCTTGACGACGTCGCCCTTGATCCCCGGCTCGATGATGAGCCGCCGGGTCGAGGTACACCGCTGACCCGCGGTGCCCACGGCCCCGAAAAGGACCGCCCTGGTGACCAGCCCGGGGTCGGCGTCGTCGAGCACGATGATCCCGTTGTTGCCGCCGAGTTCGAGGAGCGAACGCCCGAGACGCTTGGCGACCGCGGTGCCCACCTTCTCGCCCATGTTGCAGGACCCGGTTGCCGAGATGAGGGGGATGCGGCGGTCGTTGATCAGCAGGTCGCCGACCTCGCTGCCCCGTCCCACCGCCAGGTTGAACACGCCCTCGTAGCCGGTGCCGTCCATGACCTCGTGGCAGATCCGGGTGACGGCGACCGCGGTCAGCGGTGTCTGCGACGACGGCTTCCAGATCATCGTGTCGCCACACACCGCGGCGATGAACGCATTCCAGGACCAGACCGCGACCGGGAAGTTGAAGGAGCTGATTATCCCGATCGGCCCGAGCGGGTGCCATTGCTCGAACATCCGGTGGCGGGGGCGCTCCGACGCCATGGTGAGCCCGTAGAGCTGGCGGGACAGGCCGACGGCGAAGTCGGCGATGTCGATCATCTCCTGGACCTCGCCCTCACCCTCGGCCTTGATCTTCCCCATCTCGAGAGAGACGAGCGCGCCGAGCGGTTCCTTCTTCTCACGCAGGGCGTTGCCGATCTGGCGCACGTACTCGCCGCGCTTGGGGGCGGGAAGCATCCGCCAACGGAGGAACGTCTCCTGCGCCGCCTCGACGACTCGCTCGTAGTCGGCCGCCGAAGCCTGCCTCACCGTCCCGATGGGGGAGGCGGTGGTCGGGTTCTCGACCGGGAGATCCTCCCCGTCGGCGTCGAGCCACCCCCCGGCGTAGGCGCCGGGGTTGGCGTCGGCGAGGTCGAGAGCCTGGAAGATGTCGTCGCGGTTCACGGTGCCTCCTTCAGCGGGCAGCGATGACTTCGATCTCGACCTTGAAACCGGCGGGGAGGGCCGCCACCTGGAAGGTCGAGCGTGCCGGCGGTTCCTCGCCTACGAAACGGGCGTAAACCTCGTTCACGGCCGAGAAGTCGCCGATGTCGGCCAGGAAGATCGTGGTCTTCACTATGTCGGCGTATCCGAGATCGACGTCGCCAAGGATCCCACCGATGTTCTCCATCACCTGCTCGGCCTCGGCGGCGGCATCGCCCTCCACCCTGTCGGTGGTGCCGGGCTTGAAGGCCACCTGTCCGGACACGAAGACGAATCCGTTGGCCTCGGTGGCGACCGAGTATGGGCCGATCGCGCTGGGGCCGCTCGTGACGTTCGGGATCTGCTTGGGCATGGTGTGCGCTCCGGGATCGGGTCGGAAGGTGAAGGGTAGAGGGCCGGGACGAGCATCCGGCTGCCGACATGGAGGATCGGCCCCACCTACTGCGGTTCGCCGCCGGCCACTCCCAAGAAATCGGAAGCGCGGATAATCGTATCGCTCGGCGAAGCGCTCGTCCCGGGACACCCTGCCCATCAGCTGAACCGGGAGTGGAGCTGGGGCGGATAGAAGGGGCATCCCGAACGCAAGACGAGGCACCGTCGCCGGCACGGATGAGTGTTGGGAGTTCGCTCAGGGCCCCGGGTCCGGGACTGCGTGATCCTGGGTCCTCTTGGGAGCGCATACCCTCCGGTGACTCGACCCGAGACGCCAGATCCGTGACGATCTCCGATCCAGGACGGGCCTACGAGTAGCGTGGTCTCAGTCCAACTTCCGCGGGTGTCACGATGCCGCGCAGAGTGAAGA
>DATHSA010000001.1:0-12225 GCA_035464675.1 Acidimicrobiia bacterium | reverse complement strand
CACGGTGTGCTCCCAATGAGCCGACAGCGAGCCGTCGGCGGTGACCACGGTCCAGCCGTCGTCGAGAGTGCGGGTCTCGTGGGTGCCCAGGTTGAACATGGGCTCGATGCAGATCGCCATCCCCTCGCGGAGGCGCATCCCCTTGCCCGGCTTGCCGTAGTTGGGCACCTGCGGGTCCTCGTGCATCTGCAGGCCGATCCCATGGCCGGTGTGCGTGCGAACCACGCCATACCCCCCGCGGCCGGCCACCTCCGAGATCGCGGCGCCGATGTCGCCGAGTCTCGTGCCGGCCACCGACATCTCGATCGCCACCCACATGGCCCGTTCGGTCGCCTCGATCAAGCGCGTGGTCTCTTCGGGGACATCGCCGATGGGAAACGTGACCGCGGCGTCGGCGTGCCAGCCCTCGAATATGGCACCGGCATCCACAGAGAGGATGTCGCCATCCTTCAGGGTTCGCTCCGAGGGGATCCCATGAACGATCTCCTCGTTGACCGAGAGGCACGTGTTCGCCGGGAATCCGTGGTAATTGAGGAAGTTCGGGGTGCAACCCCCGTCCTCGATGATCCGCGCCGCGATCTGGTCCAACTCGAGGAGCGACACACCCGGAGCGGCCTTGCCCTGCAGCGCCTCGTGAATGCGTGCCACCACCCTCCCGGCGCGGCGCATCCGCGCGAAGTCCTGATCCTTCTTGATCGTGATCATCCGGCGAGCACCTCGACGATCCGACACAGGACCTCGGATATGGCGCCGACACCGTCGACGCGGCGCAGCAACTCCCGATCGTCATAGAGGCGGATCAGCGGCTCGGTCTGCTCCCGGTAGACGGCGAGCCGGGTGCGGGTGGCCTCCTCGGTGTCGTCGCTTCGGCCCCGGGCCATTACCCGGGCCACGATCTCGTCCTCGGGGACGTCGACCATGACCACCGTCTCGATGGCGTCGGCGCCGATGGCCTCATCGAGCGCCTGAGCCTGGGCGGCATTCCGCGGAAACCCGTCGAGCAGCCATCCGCAGGCGGCATCGTCGCGCGCCAACCGCTCCTCGACCATGGCCACGACGATGTCGTCCGACACCAGGCCGCCGGTATCCATGATCTCCTTGGCCATCTTGCCGAGATCGGTCCCCCGATCGACATGCTCGCGGAGCATGGCTCCTGTCGAGACATGGGGAATCCCCAGCGCCCGGCACAACATCTCCGCCTGAGTCCCCTTGCCGGCCCCCGGAGGCCCGAGGATGAGAAGGCGCCGGCCCATCACAGACCCCCAAAAAGGCTTGAGGGAAGTACGGCAGGGCCTAACGGGCGACGGGCGACGGGCGACGGGCGACGGGCGACGGCCCGGGTAATGGGTGACGGGCAACGGGCAACGGGCAAGACCACCTCGGGCAGTGACACGTCGAATTGGTCCGCAGCCCCCGAACGAGGGCACGTCACGTGAGAAAGCCTTCGTAATTCCGCATCATCAGCTGGCTCTCGATCTGCTTCATCGTCTCGAGGGCCACCCCGACGACGATGAGGATCGAGATGCCCGAGAAGCCGATCGTGAGGTTGAGGTAGATGGCCACGATCGACGGCAGCACGGCCACCGACGCCAGGAACAGCGAACCGGGCAGCGTGATCCGGCTGAGGATGTGCTCCAGATAGCGGGTCGTCTGCGATCCCGGCCGAATGCCCGGGATGAACCCGCCCTGGCGCTGGATCATGTCGGACTGGCGAGCCGGATCGAATTGGATCGCCGTGTAGAAGTACGTGAAGAACACGATGAGCAACCCGAACAGGATGATGTACCACCAGGACTGCCCGCTGACGAGGTTGTTGTCGATGAAGCGCCGCACCGGCCCGAAGATGCCCTCGCTGGGGATCGAGGAAGCGACGAGCGCCGGGAAGTAGAGGACGCTCGAGGCGAAGATGATCGGGATGACCCCGGCGGTGTTCACCTTGAGCGGTATGTACGTGCTCTGACCGCCGAGCATTCGCCGGCCCCGGATCCGCTTCGAGAACTGGATGGGGATCCGGCGCTGACCCTGGTCCACGAAGATGATGCCGGCGGTCAGGAACAGGAACATCACCACGATGCCCCAGAAAGCGGCGGTGCCATATCCTCCCGCCGAGGTTCCCAGGACCGCGAATTGGGCCGGGATCTGGCTGACGATGCTCACGAAGATGATGAGCGACATGCCGTTGCCGACGCCCCGCTGGGTGATCAACTCACCGAGCCACATGATGAAGGCGGTGCCGGCGGTCAGCGTGATCACGATGATGAGCACCCGGCCCGGGGTGTAGTTGGGGATCAGGTCGATGCCGCCGGTGAGTACGCCCCGGTGGAACAGGAAGGTGAGCCCGGTCGACTGGAGCAGGGCCAGGACGACGGTGATGTACCGGGTCCATTGCGTGATGACCTTGCGGCCGGTCTCCCCCTCGTCCTGGAGCCGTTGGAGGCGTGGGATGACGACGGCGAGCAGCTGCATGATGATCGACGCCGTGATGTACGGCATGATCCCGAGCGAGAACACCGAGAACACTTCGAGCGCCCCGCCCGAGAACAGGTTGAGCAGTCCGACGATGCCGCCCGCCGCCGCCTGGTCGGCGAACTCCTGGACGCGGTCGAGGTCGACGCCAGGTACCGGGATCGCGGCGCCGAGACGGTAGACGGCGAAGATCCCGAGCGTGAAGAGGATCTTGTTCCGGAGGTCCCGGATCCGGAACATGTTTCGAAATACCGACAGCATGTCTTCGTCCTAGATCCGGAGACCGGCCGACTCTACCGAGGGAATCGTTACCCGTTGCCCGTTGCCAGTTGCCCGGGCGTCACTCGGCACGGGAAACGGGTGACGGGTAACGGGCAACGCGGTCATTCGATGACTTCCACGGTTCCGCCGGCCGTCTGGATCCGCTCCACGGCACCGACGCTGAACGCATGGGCGCGCACGGTCAGCTCCTTCTCGAGGGTGCCCTCGCCGAGGACCTTGACCAGGCCGCGCTTCTTGATGAGGCCTGCGGCGCGCATCTCGTCGGGGCCCACCGTCGATCCCTTGCGGAACCCGTTGAGTCGCTCGACGTTGACCACGGCGTACTGGACCTTGTTGATGTTCTTGAAGCCCTTGAGCTTGGGGAGACGCCGGTAGATGGGCATCTGGCCGCCCTCGAACCAGTTGGGCATCGACCCGCGCGCCTTGGCGCCCTTGGTGCCGCGGCCGGCGGTCTTGCCACGCCTGCCGCCTTCACCGCGGCCGACACGGACGCGTGACTTCTTCGACCCCGGGGCCGGCTTCAGGTGATGGAGCTTCATGTCTCTTCCACCTCCACGAGGTGAGCAACCTGATCGATCAGCCCGCGGACGCTTCCGTTGTCAGGACGCTCGGTCACCTGGTTGATCTTGCGCAACCCGAGGGTGCGCACCGCGGCACGCGTCTTCGGCTTCTCGCCGATCGTGCTGCGCACGAGCGTGATCTTGAGCTTCCCGTTCTTGGCCATCTCTCTCCGATCAGGAGCCGGGCTCGGCGGCCCTGCCGAGCTCGGCGGTGCGGTATGCGGCGAGCAGCGCCGGCGGGGTGATCTCCTCCGGCGTCTTGCCGCGGCGCTTGGCGACGAGATCCGGACGGCGCTGCGACATCAAGGCATTCATCGTCGCCTTGGCCACGTTGACGTGCGTCGGGGACCCGAGCGACTTGGCGAGGACGTCACGGATTCCGGCGGCTTCGAGAATCTGACGGACGGCGCCGCCGGCGATGACCCCGGTACCGGGGGCGGCCGGCTTGATCAGCACCCGCGACGCACCCAGGGTGCCCAGCGTCTCATGGATGATCGTGGTCCCCGCCATCGGGACAGGCTTCATCGCCTTCCGGGCGACCTGAATCCCCTTCTCGATGGCGGTGGGCACCTCCTTGGCCTTGCCGTACCCGATGCCGACCTTGCCGTTGCCGTCACCGACCGTCACCAGCGCGGTGAAGGAGAACCGGCGGCCTCCCTTGACGACCTTGGCGACCCGGTTGATGTGGATCACTCGCTCGTCGAACTGGGGAGCGTCGGCACCCCGGGAGTCGCGGCCCCTGCCTCTGTTGTCTCGCGTGCTCAAAACTCCAAGCCCTCCTCGCGCGCCGCGTCGGCCAACGCCTTGATACGGCCGTGAAACAGGAACCCGCCCCGGTCGAAGAGAACCGACTTGATGCCGGCCTCCTGGGCCCGGGCGCCGATGAGCTTCCCGACCTCGGCCGCCGTCTCCACGGTCAGCTTGCGGTCACGAAGCTCCGGCTCCTGCGACGACGCGCTGGCCAGCGTGCGGCCCGCCTCGTCGTCGATGATCTGTACATAGACGTACCGGTTGCTCCGGTACACCGCGAAGCGCGGTCGGTCGGCCGTACCGTGGATACGGCGGCGGACACGATAGTGGCGGCGGCGGCGTGCGTCGGCGCGGGATCCCTTCATTTCGGCGCCGCCGCTGCGGACTTGCCGGCCTTGCGCCGGACGACCTCGTCCGAATACCGGATGCCCTTGCCCTTGTAGGGCTCGGGCGGACGCACGGCGCGAATGTCGGCGGCCACCTGGCCCACCAACTCCTTGTCGATGCCGCGGATGATGATCCGAGTCGGCTCGGGGACCTCGAACTCGATGCCCTCCGGCGCCGGGAACTTCACGGGATGCAAGAACCCGACGAGCAGCTCCAGCGACTTCCCCTGAAGGCTCGCCCGGTACCCGACGCCGACGGTGAGAAGCTCCTTCTGGAACCCCTCCGAGACGCCGACCACCATGTTGTTCAGCAGTGCGCGGCTCAGGCCGTGAAGCGCCTTCGACTCGCGCTCCTCGTCCTTGCGGGCGACCGTCACCACGCCTTCGGCGACGTCGAAGGTGACCCGGTCGCTGAACTTGCGGTGCAGCGTCCCCTTGGCGCCCTTCACGGTGACGGCGGTGCCGTCCACCGCCACGTCGACGCCGGAGGGGAGCTGGATCGGTGCCAGGCCGATGCGGCTCATCACCACACCTCGCAGACGATCTCGCCACCGAGTCGGCGGCGGCGCGCCTCCCGATCGGGAAGCAGTCCCTGGGAGGTGGAGACGACTGCCACACCCAGGCCCCCGTTGACACGGGGCAGGGCGTCGGCGCCGGCATAGATCCGGCGACCCGGCGTGGAGATGCGCCTCAATCCCTCGATGACACGGACGCGATCGGAGGTGTACTTCAGCTTGATGTCGAGTGTCTTGCGGGTCCCGGACGCCGTTACCTCGTAGCCCTCGATGTAACCCTCGGCGGCGAGGATCTTGGCGATCTCCTCCTTGAGCTTCGACGCGGGCATGGCGACGCGCTCGTGCAGCGCCAGGTTGGCGTTGCGGATGCGGGTGAGCATGTCAGAAACCGGGTCGGTCATCATCGCTACCACGAGGCCTTTCTCACACCGGGCAGCTCGCCGCGGTGGGCCAGCTCACGGACGCAGAGGCGGCACATGCCGAACTTGCGGAGGTAGGCGCGCGGGCGGCCGCAGCGGCCGCACCGGTTGTAACCACGCACCTTGAACTTCGGCTTGCGATTCGCCTTTGCGATCTGGGACTTCTTCGCCATCGTCTACACACCTGCCTGCTGGGTCTCGGCGGTGCGACGGAACGGGAACCCGAAGGCCGCGAGCAGCGCCCGGGCCCCCTCGTCGTCCGCAGCAGTCGTGCAGATGGTGATGTCCATTCCGCGCACCTTGCTCACTTGGTCGAAATCGATCTCCGGGAAGATCAGCTGCTCGGTCACCCCGAACGAGTAGTTGCCTCGTCCGTCGAATGAATTCGGATTCATACCGCGGAAGTCGCGAATCCGGGGGATCGACACCGAGATCAGCCGGTCGAAGAACTCCCACATCCGGTCGCCGCGCATGGTCACCGAAGCACCGATCGCCATGCCCTCACGGAGCTTGAAGTTGGCCACCGACTTGCGCGCCTTGTTCACCTTGGGCTGCTGCCCCGTGATGGCGGCGAGGTCCTCGACTGCAGCATCGACGATGCCGCGGTCGTTGATGGCCTCTCCCAGCCCCATGTTCACGACGATCTTCGTCAGCCGCGGGATCTCCATCGGATTCTCGATCCCGAGCTGCTCCTTGATCTGGGCGCGTATCGAGTCGCTGTACATCTGCTTGAGGCGGGGGGTCACAGGTCACCTCCGCACTTGGCGCACACCCGACGCTTGTGGCCGTCGGCGTCGATGCGATGGGAGATCCGGGTGGGGCCGTCGGTGGGGCACACGATCATCACGTTGGAGGCATCGATGGGCATGTCCTTGTCGACGATGCCGCCCTGCATGGTCTGACCGCGCGGCTTCGTGTGACGCTTGGCTGTCGCCACGCCCTCGACGATCACCTTGTTGTCCTTGGGAAAGACCTGGGCGATCCGCGACTCCTTGCCCTTGTCCTTACCGGACACGACGACCACCTGATCCCCGGTGCGCAGTTCCATCACAGGACCTCCGGGGCGAGCGAAACGATCCGCATGAACCGCTTGTCGCGCAGTTCGCGGCCCACGGGCCCGAAGATGCGGGTGCCTCGAGGCTGCTGCTGCTCGTTGAGGATCACGCAGGCGTTGTCGTCGAAGCGGATGTAGGTGCCGTCGGGCCGACGGCGCTCCTTGTGGGTTCGGACGACGACGGCCTGGACGACCTCGCCGCGCTTCACCGTGCCGCCGGGGATGGCGTCCTTCACCGTCGCAACGATCACGTCACCGATGCCCGCATAGCGGCGGCCGGACCCACCGAGCACCCGGATGCAGAGCACCTCGCGCGCACCGGTGTTGTCGGCGACCTTGAGGCGCGACTCGGTGCCGATCATCGGGCACGCTCCACGATCTCGACCACGCGCCACCGCTTGGTCTTCGAGAGCGGGCGGGTCTCCATGACCTTCACCGTGTCGCCCTGGCGCGCGTCATTGGCTTCGTCGTGGGCGTGAAGTCGCTTCGACGAGCGCAGGGTCTTCTTATAGACCGGGTGACGGCTCGACTCGGTGATCTCGACCGTGACGGTCTTGTCCCGGGCGTCAGAGATCACGATCCCCGTCCGAACCTTGCGGGTGGCGCGATCACTCATCGCCCTGGTCCTCCATCTCGTAGTACGCCTCGATCTCCTGCTCACGCATCACCGTGGCGATGCGTGCGGCCTCGCGGCGCACGGTGCGAAGCCGGGAGGTGTTGTCGAGCTGATTGGTCGCCATCTGGAAGCGGAGGTTGAACAGCTCCTCCTTCGCCGCGGCGAGCTTGTCCTTGAGCTCGTCATAGGGGAGGTCGCGCAGGTCTGAAGCCTTCACAGCTCCTCCCTTCGCACGAACTTGGTCTTGATGGGCAGCTTGTGACCGGCCAGTCGCATGGCCTCACGGGCGAGGTCCTCGGGGACGCCGGCGAGCTCGAACATCACTCGGCCGGGGCGGACCACCGCGACCCAGTACTCGGGATTGCCCTTTCCCGAGCCCATGCGGGTCTCGGCAGGCTTCTGAGTGACCGGCTTGTCGGGGAAGATGTTGATCCACACCTTCCCGCCTCGCTTGATGTAGCGGGTCATGGCGACACGGGCGGCCTCGATCTGGCGGGAAGTGATCCACGCCGGCTCGAGGGCCTGGAGGCCGAAGTCGCCGAAGGCGACCTCGGTCCCGCCCTTGGCGGCGCCCCTCATGTGGCCCCGCTGCTGCTTGCGCCACTTGACGCGCTTCGGCATCAGCATCAGTCGCCGTCCTCATCGGTGGCCGCGTCGTCGGTGATCTCCTCCGCCGCGCCCTCCTCGACGACGATGTCGTCGTCGGACACGTCGAGGGTCTCCTCGGCGACCTCGCGCTCCTCCTCGAGGTCGGAGAGGGCCGACTCCGCGTCGACGCGCTTGCCGCCACCGGCCTCGACCAGGCGCTTGCCGCCACCGGCCTCGACCAGGCGCTTGCCGCCACCGGCCTCGATCAGGCCGCGGGGGCGCTCGCCGGCGGCCTGCTCGGCACGGGCCTTGGCGGGGGCGCGGCGCGAGGCCGGGCCGCCGGTGGCCAGGGCCGCCTCGGCGGCGATCTTCTCGCGGGTCGCCGACAGTGAGGGGACGACATCGCCCTTGTACACCCAGACCTTGATGCCGATGGCCCCGACGGTGGTCGCTGCCGTGGCCAGCCCGAAGTCGACGTCGGCTCGCAGGGTGTGGAGGGGGACCCGACCTTCCCGATACCACTCGCGACGGCCCATGTCGGAACCGCCGAGACGGCCCGAAGCCTGAACCCGGACACCCTGGGCGCCGGCCTTCATCGCAGTCTGGACGGCGCGCTTCATCGCGCGGCGGAAGGACACACGGCCCTGAAGCTGGTCGGCGATGCCGCGGGCCAGCAGCTGGGCGTCGGTCTCGGGATCCTGGACCTCGATCACGTTGATCTTGATCTCGCGGTCGGTCATCTTTTCGAGGAGGGTGCGGAGGCGATCCACCTCGGTGCCGCCGCGGCCGATGACGACGCCGGGACGGGCGGTGTGGATGTCGATCTGCACCTTCTTCTCACCGATTCGCTCGATCTCGACACGGGACACGGCGCCGCGGGTCAGCTCGTCGGAGAGGAGTTTGCGAATCCGGGCGTCCTCGAGCACCTGCTCGGCGTAGTCCTTCTCGCTGTACCAGCGGGACTTCCAGTCGGTGACGATGCCGAGGCGGAGCCCGTAGGGATGGATCTTCTGGCCCATTACTCAATCCCTTCGTCGCGGTCGTCGCCGACGACGATCGTGATGTGGCTGGTGCGCTTCAGGATCTGGGTGGCCCGGCCGCGGGCACGCGGACGGAACCTCTTCAGGGTCGGGCCCTCATCGGCGAAGGCCTCGACGACGCGGAGCTCATTGGCATCCAGCGCATGATTGTGCGACGCGTTGGCCACGGCCGACTCGAGCACCTTGCGGACGGGCTGGCTGGCACGACGGTTGGTGAACGCCAGGACCTCGCGAGCCTGGTCGACGGGAAGGCCGCGGACGAGATCGAGCACCAGGCGCACCTTCGAGGGCGTCTGGCGAACGTACGAGGCTCGGGCACGCACTTTCATACCGTCTTCCTCGCTGCCCGGTCGCCGCCATGGCCGTGACCTCGGAAGGTACGCGTCGGGGCGAATTCGCCGAGCTTGTGGCCGACCATCGACTCGGTGATGTAGACCGGGACGTGCTTGCGGCCATCGTGAACGGCGAGGGTGTGGCCGACCATCTCGGGGATGATCGTGGAGCGACGGCTCCAGGTGCGGATCACCCGCTTGTCGTTGCTCTTGTTGGCGCGCTCGACCTTGGCGACGAGGTGCTGGTCGACGAACGGGCCCTTCTTGAGGCTCCGTGCCATCTGCTACCTCCTCCCCTTCTTCGAACGGCGTCGCACGATCATCTTGTCGCTTTCCTTCTTCTTCTTTCGGGTCCGGCCCTCCGGCTTGCCCCACGGGCTCACCGGATGGCGCCCGCCGCTCGCCTTCCCCTCGCCGCCACCCAGGGGATGGTCGACGGGGTTCATGGCGACACCGCGGCTCTGCGGCCGGACGCCCTGCCAGCGCTTCCGTCCCGCCTTGCCGCTCTTGACCAATTCCGCCTCGGGGTTCCCGACCTGGCCCACCGTGGCCCTGCAGTCCAGGGGCACGTTCCGGATCTCCCCCGAGGGGAGTCGCAGCAGGGCGAGGTCGCCCTCCTTGGCGATCAACTGGATCGTGGTCCCGGCCGACCGGCCGAGCTTGGCCCCGCCGCCGGGCCGCAGCTCCACGGCGTGAACCGTGGTGCCGGCCGGGATGTTCCGGAGTGGGAGTGCGTTCCCCGGGCTGATGTCCGCCCCCGAGCCCGACTCGATCCGATCCCCCACCCTGAGGCGAAGCGGCGCGAGGATATACCGCTTCTCCCCGTCGTGGTAATTGAGCAGGGCGATGCGTGCGTTGCGGTTCGGGTCGTACTCGATGGAGGCGACCGTGGCCGGGACCCCGTCCTTGTTGCGGCGGAAGTCGATGGTCCGGTAGCGGCGCTTGTGGGCCCCCCCGCGATGGCGCGACGTGATCCGCCCGTACGAGTTGCGGCCGCCGGTCCCCGACTGCTTGTCGATCAAGCTCTTCTCCGGACTGTCGGTGGTGATGTCCGAGAAGTCGGAGACGGTGCGGAACCGCCGACCGGGCGATGTGGGCTTGTATTTCTTCACAGGCATTCGTTACACCCCAAAGATGTCGATCTCGTCGCCCTCGGCGAGCGTCACCAGCGCCCGCTTCGACGAAGAGCGCGTGCCGTAGACCCAGCCGGTCCGCTTGCGCTTGCCCTTGCGGTTCATGGTGTTCACGCGGACGACCCTTACATCGAAGATGGACTCGACCGCCTCCCTGATCTCCGTCTTGGTGGTGCGACGGTCGACCAGGAAGGTGTAGGTGTTGTCGTCCTCGATGAGGTCATACGACTTCTCCGAGACGATGGGCTCGATGATGACGTCGCGTGGATCCTTCACGAGTCACCTCCCGCGTCGTCACGAACGAAGTCGTCGTCCGCCACCTCGAAGCCGGGCGAGCCGACCATGCCGACGGTGTCGGATGTGAAGACGATGGTGTCGGCCCACAGCATGTCGTAGGTGTTGAGCTGACCCGGTCCGATCACGACCGCCTTGGGCAGGTTTCGCACCGAGCGGGCGGCCACCCGATCCGACGGAGCGAGCACGAAGACCACCTTGCCTTCGATCCCCATCCCGGCGAGCAGGGCCACCGCCGACTTGGTCTTGGGGGCCTCCCAATCGACCTTGTCCACGACCTTGATGTTGCCCTCGGCGGCCCGGGTCGAAAGAGCGCTGTAGAGGGCGAGCCTCTTCATCTTCTTGGGAGTCCGCTGCGAGTAGTCGCGGGGGGAAGGGCCGTGCACCACTCCGCCGCCACGCCACTGCGGGGAGCGGATCGAGCCATGACGTGCCCGGCCGAGCCCCTTCTGGCGCCACGGCTTGCGTCCGCCGCCGCGCACCTCGGAGCGCGTCTTGACCTTGGCGCTTCCAGAACGGCGGGCGGCGAGCTGCGCAGTGACGACTTGGTGCATCACCGTGGTGTTGGGCTCTATCCCGAAGATCGACGGCTCGAGCTTCAGCTCGCCGGTCTGCTTGCCGGAGGCGTCGTAGACGAGGGCGGTGGGTGAAGGTGCGTCAGCCAAGGGCCTTCACCGCCTCCCGAACGAGCACGACGGCGCCCTTGCCCCCGGGGACGGCTCCCCGCAGCATGAGCAGGCCGCGCTCGGCATCGACCTCGACCACCTCGAGGTTGAGGATCGTCGTCTTCTCCCCGCCCATGCGCCCGGGGAGCTTCATCCCCTTGAACACGCGCGACGGAGTGGCGGCGGCCCCGATCGAGCCGGGGGCGCGGTGGATGCGGTGGGCGCCGTGGCTGGCACCCTGGCCGGCGAAGTTGTGGCGCTTGATCACGCCCTGGAAGCCCTTGCCCTTGCTGACCCCGGCGACGTCGGCGCGGGCGCCCTTGGCGAGGACGTCGGCGATGCCGATCTCCTGCCCGATCTGATACGCATCGACGTCGTCGACACGTACTTCGACGAGGTGGCGATGCGGGGCGATACCCGCCCGCCTGAAGTGGCCCGCGGTCGGCTTGTTGACCCGGCTCTCCGGCATCTCGCGGTAGGCGATCTGGATGGCGCCGTACCCGTCGGTCTCGGGCCGCTTGATCTGGACAACGCGGCAGGGCCCGGCCTTGATGACGGTCACCGGCACAGCCTGTGACTCGTCATCGAAGATCTGGGTCATGCCCAGCTTCTCGCCGAGGATCGCCTTCACGTCTTGATCTCCACTTCCACCCCGGCGGGCAGGTCGAGACGCATGAGCGAGTCGACCGTCTTCGCCGTGGGCTCGAGGATGTCGAGCAGCCGCTTGTGGATTCGCATCTCGTAGTGCTCGCGCGAGTCCTTGTGCACGTGCGGGCCCCGGATCACGCAGTAGCGGTGGATCTCGGTGGGCAGCGGGAGCGGCCCCTTGATCTTGGCTTGGGTGCGGATCACCGTCTCGGCGATCTTGCGCGCCGACTCGTCGACCACCTCGTGGTCGTACGCCTTCAGGCGGATCCGAATCCGATGCTCCGGCTGCTTCTCGTCGGCCATCTCGATCTCTTCTCTGTTCTTCTCTTGTCTGGTTTTGTGTGGTTGGGGTGGTGGCTGGTCGCTACTTGATGATCTTGGTGACCCGACCGGCGCCCACGGTGCGGCCACCCTCACGGATCGCGAACCGCAGACCCTCATCCATCGCAATCGGATGAATCAACTCCACCGTCATCT